>JBLHUR010000134.1:0-16442 GCA_047629805.1 Akkermansiaceae bacterium
TTCCAGGAGCCATCGTGCTTGACCTGTGCGAAGACAAATTCGGAAGTCGGAGCGTTCTGATCAGCCGCACCGAACAACTCGGCCTTGCCCTCCTGTTCACCGACACGCCCGTAACCGACGATGTACGGGGCGAGATTCTCGGCGATCTGACGGGCGCTCTCCTTGCTGTATGCCTTCGGCTTGAGCCCCTTCTTTTCCAACTGGTCGAAGACTTCCATCTCACCAGCCATCCCGCAACCCAGACCGTACTTCGACACCAACACCCCGATACGGCTGCCGATATAGAGACCTTCGAAAAACGGCTTGCCGTCCTCGCCGGCCCCGCCACTGCGATAGCTTACCTCTTCGATATCCGAGCTGATGTGAAAGAGAGGGTGATCTGGAGGAAGGACACGGAATCTCGATTCCGGGAACATATCGTCAAACACCTTGAGTGCCGACTCGTAGAACCAAGGGGAACCGTAGACCGAGTCACAGACAATCATCCCGCCATCGAGAACGTATTGGCGCAGCCGGTTGATCTGTGTCGGCGTGAAATTCACCTCGCGGACGCCGCCCAGCAGGATCGCCGGCATCAGGGCAGGATCGTAGCTAAACTCGGCGAGCGACGTTTGGGTGGGCATGTATTTAAAGTCCTTGCTGCGCGCCAGCTTATGGAACTCCAGCATATCATTGGGGGCGAGATTCCAATCCTCGGTCAGCTTCTGATCGATGACCGCACCACTGCCCCACTTCACTTTCGCCATCAGGTAATCGGGCGAGGGCGGCTTCTTCCGATCGCTTTGCGGAATTGGCATACCCGGCAGCGAGGGGATGATATCGCGTTTCTCACCACCGGCTATTGATGTCTGAGTCTTCTCTTTTCTGTCCTTAGCCGACTTCACGAACCAGTCATCGGCAGAGCCCTCCTGCCCGAACGCGACGGGCGCAAGCGACAGCGCAACCGGCACGATGACAGGCAGAAGGAAGGACCATATCGATTTCGAACGTGTGAATTTTGGGTGAGTCATAATTGGTTTCATTGCAATTGATGATTGTCGATCTGCCCTATCACTCCCGAGTTGGAGAATCTGGACAATTGATTTTAAAGTTATTTGCGATTGAAATCCCCGTTGCGAACATTTCCCCCGATTGATCGCAGCGGTAGGCGCGGGAAAGTCTGCTCCCTGCAATTAGAAGGAGGGACCAAATCGATTTCGAACGTGTGAATTTTGAGTGAGTCATCATTGGTTTCATTATAATTGATGACTGTCGATTTGCCCTATCACTCCCGAATTGGAGAATCTGGACAAATGATTTTGAAGTTATTTGCTATTGAAATCCCCGTTGCGAATATCTCCCCCGATGATGGTCGCGGCGGTAGGCGCGGGGGGAGGGTCGGGAAAGTCTACCCCCTGCAATTGAAAGTCGTCCAAGCGAGGCGATCCCGGCTCGGGAAAGTGCTTCACCTGCAACTGGAAGTTGTCTAGGTGGGCGACCCCATGGCGCTCCCCCGCCCCATCTTGCGTATCGATCGCGACGAAAAGTCTCTTCCTGGCTTCCGTCGCCGTGGAAGACGCACTGCCCGAAGCGGATTCGTACTCGCCAGCGGTGGTCGATGGCCCGGAGAGCAGCGTCGCGAAAGTGGTCGGCGTGCCGCTGATCAGGTCGTTGTCGGTCGTGAACAACCTGATGGCGACCTGGTCCTGGGATGTCCACCAAATGCCGCCAAGCCAATCATAGCGGATCTCAAAAACATCGCCGAGGCGGATGATGTAATCAGTATCTTGCGCCGGCAAGCTCGCGAGTTCTTCCGATAGCAAAAGGTTGCGCGTCCCGTCGTAGTCGCGGGTTTCTTGCGTAGCGATCGAGTCCTGATCACCGCTGGCCGCGATGTTCTCCCAAGCCGGCGTTTCGGCCCAGGTCCGTTTGGGTGCGACGAAATGCAGCGACATGTCGCTGTCCGCGGTGGCGACGACGCGATGGTTCGCAGGCACATCAACCGTCCTGCCGTCCCCAACCCGTCTGACCTGGACTTTGCCCTCTCTGACATAAAGAATGGTAGATTCGGGCCCTGCCTCAACATCAAACTGCGTTCCGATCACCTCGAGAACGGCCACCGGCGTATGGATCAGCATCGGTTTGCCTGCCGGTTGAGGCCTCACATCGGCTGAAAAGCGGCCCTGCTTTAGACGTAATTCTTTCTGCCCTCGATCGGAAAAGGTGAGTATCGAATCACCGGAGATCATGCTTGTCGAGCCGTCATGAAACTCCAGCTCGAACCAAGAGTCCGGCGCCATCCCTTCAATGGTTCCGCCCGGCAGTTCGGCCCCCTCGCTCAATACGTTCGACCAGCGTGTCTCCGTTTGCGATGAGCCAGAACCTTGAACAAACTGACCGCCGTCACCGATCCAGGTCAGTGTTCCATTCAGACCCTTAATCCGTGCGATTTTGCGGTCGGTCTTCACGTGCTGGAAGTAATAGGTTGCGGTAAACACAACAATGATTACCGCAGCAATCGCCAGTGATGCTCTGACTAAGTAAGATGTCGATGGCTTCGGGATCGATACACTTGATCCGCTGGTTCGCAAAATCGCCCCGACACTCTCGGTATCGGCCGCTTCACGGAGGACCGCATCGAGTTGGGCGAAGGTATCAAAAGTCGCTCTCGCCTCGACAGAGTCACGTAATTCTTGCTGCAGCGATTCAGACTCTGCTTCGTTGATACGACCATCGAGCCAAGCTGCGATCAGGTTCTCAAGATCCGAGTTGCTCATCATGCTCCCTCCGTTGAAATTTCCTTCATGACACAACCGAGCACAACGGCTCGCAGCCGCTGTATGACCTTGTAGAACGACTGCTCACTTTTTCCCGATTCCTCCGCTACTTTTCGCATGACCACACCGTGCGTGTGGACATGCAACAGCAAATCCCGTTTCGAAGACCCCAATTTTGCAAGGCAGACCTCCAGGTGTTGCCGACGAATCTGCTGAACCTCCTCTCCACTGGCCTCTTCCGCCAGCAGATCCCAAACGTCATCGGAAAAGACCAGCGGGCTCCGAGCCACCCGACGCCGGTACTTCAACGCCTCAAACCGGGCGATCGTGAGCAACCAACCACCAAACGACGTGCCCACTTCAAAATCATCGAATTTCCGCCACGCAATCAGGCTCGCTTCCTGTGCGACCTCTTCGACATCATGCCATGTTGGCAACAATCCGCGCAGAAACGAACGAACACGCGGCTCGTGCTTCATCACAAGTCGCACAAAAGCTTCGTATCGTTCGTCGTCGTTCATTGGGATTCGTTTTTAGGAAGATTGATCATTCAAGACAAAAGAATACTCCCTCAAGTGGAGAATCTGGACAGAAAAACTTTGCCCCCCCGGACCTCAGTCACGGGAGCGGATAACTCGCTTACGCCGAGCGATATACGGCAGGATGAAGAGGTGGAGACCAGTGATCACCAACGCGGCGAGCACGATGCCAGCGGGCAGGAAGACCCAAAGCTTGAAATGATCGTTGAAGTAGGACCCGTCATGAATGCTCTCGATCAGATCGGAGCGGCGGAAGGCCACCTGCAGGATCTCGGACGTCCCGGTGTCGATCTGGACCTCATAGCGATTCTTGCACTGCACTTTGACCACGCCCTTACCGGGCCTTACATCTAGCCGGTCAACATCTTCCCAAGACTCAATCTCTGCCTCGGGGACGGTCCTCGCGACCTCGAGAATGCGCTCAAATCCGATTGTGGGTTCTGTCCCGGCACCGAGCTGGGTCGGCGGCTGGATGTAGGCTGATTCCTTCTTCAATTGCAGGACAATGCCGGAGAAGATGATGATCGTGATCGGCAGCAGCGCGATGATGGATCCCCACCGATGCGACAGGCGGCTTAACTTGGAGAGCTTCATACTGAGGGCTACTTCGCCACCTCCTGCTTGATCTTCTGAATCTCCTTTGCATGGAGAACAAAAACGCTTCGGCCATGAGTGCCTGCAACAAGGTCGCCGGTCCCTGCATGGAGTGCCAGATCATGCACCGGGCAGGTCGGCAGAGTCTTGCAGAGCGAGTGCCAGGTCTGCCCCTTGTCGATGGAACAATAGGCACCCAGCTCGGTCCCGACATACAGAATGTCCTGATCGGTCGGGTCTTCGCGTATCACGTTGATTGATTCCGAGGGCATATTGTTGACGATTGACTTCCATGTCTCCCCGAAGTCGGTCGACAGATACAGATAGGCCTCAAAATCGTCCTCACGGTATCCCGTCAGGGAAACAAACGCGGTACCCTCATCATACTTCGAAGCGACAACGCGACTGACCCATCTGTTCGGCAGGCCGTAGTTGATCTTTGTCCAAGTCGCGCCGTCGTCCCTCGTCACATGCACTTGTCCGTCATCCGTGCCAGCATAGAGCAAGCCCTTCTTCAGTGCCGATTCGGAGATGTCGGTGATGGTTCCAAAGGGAACGTCTCCCTGCCTTTCCGGGTCCAGATTGTTTGACAGGTCGGGGCTGATGCGTTTCCACTTGTCGCCCCTGTTCTCACTCTTGAATACGTAGTTGGCGCCGGCGTAGAGCGTCTTGGAGTCGTAATGCGACAGGATGAAGGGAGTCATCCAGTTGAATCGCAGTTTCTTTCCCTCCGGCGCTGGGCTGGGCCGGATGCCACGACTCTCCCCTGTCTTTAGATTTTTCCGTGCCATCGAGCCAAACATGCCCTCAAGATACATCGTATCGAGAGCGTTCGGGTCAATCAGGGTCACGTAGTTGTCGCCGCCGTGGTCCCACTCCCAGTGCTCCTCGCCGAGAACCATCGGTTTCGCCTCACCACCAAGTATGCCGTTATCCTGGGTACCGCCCCAGATCTTGTAGGGCTCACGTGCGTCCACCGAGATGGCGTAGAACTCGGCGATGGGCAGCGTGTTGACGTGCAGCCAGGTCTTGGCTCGATCGTGCGAGATATAGAGCCCGCCATCGGTGCCCAGCATCATCCGATCGGGATCGTCGGGATCGATGAACATGTCGTGATTGTCGCAATGGGGAGTGGCGCGCCGGGCTTTGTACGAAAGCATGGGGACGGTGCGCTCGGAGATAATGCTCTGGGTCTTACCTGCGTCGGGTGAATAGAGGAGATTGAAACCCACGATGAAGATCTCGTCTTCGTTGTCCGGCATGACCCTGATGAGGCAGAAATCATAACCAATGCCAGTCTTCACCTTGCCCTCATGGGTTTTGCGCCAGCTTTCGCCCTTGTTGTCGGATCGATAGACTTCGCCCCCCACGCCGCGGTGGTCGCAGATGAGGTAGAGAACATTCGGATTGGAGGGCGCGATGGTGATGCCCATTCTGCCAACCTTCTCACCGGTGGGAAGCCCCTTGGTCAAAAGCTTCCACGTCTCGCCCGCGTCGATCGACTTGTAGATTCCGCTGCCGGGACCGGCGACGACATTATTCCAAGCCTTCCTGTCGCGCTCCCAGGCAACAGCATACAGGGTCTTGTTGTCGGAGGGGTCGAGGGCGACTTCAACGACGCCGACCTTCTCGGAGATATAGAGAATCTTCTTCCATGTCTTGCCACCGTCGCTGGTCTTGAAGACGCCGCGCTGCTTGTTGTAGGTATACTGGTGACCGAGGGCGGCGACATACACGACGTCATCATCCTCAGGGTCGATGAGGACGCGGCCGATGTGGTGAGTGTCGTTGAGCCCCATGTTCTGCCATGCGCCCCCCGCGTCGGTAGACTTGAATACGCCCGTCCCGGCAATAGAACTGCGCGCCATGTGCGGCTCGCCGGTGCCGACCCAGACCAGGTTGGGATCCTTGTCGGATACCGTTACGACCGAGATAGAGGAAGTCGACTCGCTCTCAAAGATCGGTTTCCAAGTCGTACCGTTGTTGACGGATTTCCAGAGATTACCGGACCCGGATCCGCAGTAGAGGGTCGACTTCCTCTTTTTGACCGACCAAATGCTCTCGATCTTTCCGCCCTGGATCCTGGGACCAACAGCCGTCCACTCGACATCCTTGAATATCGATGATTCTCTCAGCTTCACGTGGTGATCCCAGGCCTTCATGCGCACTTCGGGCGGCGTCGCCGGACCGACCTCCACTTCAGCAGAGAGGCATGGTGACGCGATCATTGAAACCATATACAGGTAAATGCTGAAGGTGGAGGTTCTATTGGTCATAAGGCTGAAGACATACTGACGGTCTGGTAAGGGGAGGGCAACTGAGTTGGTGATAAGTGTTTCAGGGGAGGTCGATCTAGCATGTCGGCGGACGGCTTCCCTGGCCGTTACGGCTCCCATCGTGGTTCGACACCCAGCAGGTTGCGGACGAAGTAATCCTTCTGACGGCGTTTCCCGTAGGCGGAGCCAGCCGCGCCGTGGCCGGCGCCGGGGATGACTAGCATGTCGAAATCGCGGTCGGCTTTGACCAAGGCATTGACGACCTGCATGGTCGAGGCCGGGTCGACGTTACGATCCAACTCGCCCACGATCAGCAGCAGCTTTCCCTGGAGTTTATGGGCGTGGGTCACGTTGGAACTTTCGGCGTATTCCGGTCCCACGGGCCAACCCATCCAGGCTTCGTTCCACCAGATCTTATCCATGCGATTGTCGTGGCAACCGCAATCTGAAACGGCCACCTTGTAGAAATCCCCGTGATTGAGCAGGGCTCCGGTCGAACTTTGCCCGCCGGCCGAACCGCCGAAAATTCCGACGCGGCTGAGGTCCATGTAGGGGTATTTCTTTGCGGCCTCTTTGATCCAGAGAATGCGATCGGGGAAACCGGCGTCGCCCACGTTCTTCCAGCACACGTCGTGGAAGGCCTTGCTGCGGTGCGAGGTGCCCATGCCGTCGATCTGCACCAGGATGAATCCCAACTCGGCCCACCGCTGGGCGCCGTGACAGGGCGAAAAATTCTTCGGCACGAAGGAACCGTGGGGCCCGGCGTAGATCTTCTCAATGACCGGATACTTCTTGTTCGGGTCGAAATTCGAGGGGCGGTAAATCACCCCGTAGATGTCGGTCTTGCCGTCGCGACCCTTGGCCACGAAATGCTCAGGCTTTTGCCAGACGGTGGCCTCGAGTTCGCTGGCGTCGGACTTTTCCAAGGGGCAAACCAGCGACCCGTCGCTGACCCGGCGCAACTCGTTCACCGGCGGCATGTCCACGCGGGAATACGTGTCGACGATGAACTCACGGTCCGGCGAGTATTCGATCGAGTGCGTGCCGTCGCCGGCGGTCAACTTTACCAGGCCCGTTCCGTCGAAGTTGATGCGGCAGTAGTGGATGTAATAGGGATCCTGCTCGGGATAAATCCCCCCGGCCAGGAACCAGATCTGACGCTTGGCCGTGTCCACGCGGTCGACCTTGCGCACGATCCACGGGCCCTTGGTGATCTGGTTCTTCAGCTGTCCGCTGCCGAAATCGTAAAGGTACAAATGGTTCCACCCGTCGCGTTCCGACATCCAGATCATCTCGTTGGTGGACTCCAACAACTTGCGATGATTGTAGTTGGAATAATTGACGAAGGTCTTGCTCGTGTCGTCGATCAGCGCGGTGACCCCGCCGCTCTCGGCGTCGATGGCCACGATCCTCACTGCGCCGTGTCCTCGTTGGTTGTAGTAGAACGTGAATCTGCTGGAGTCCTTCTCCCAACGATAGGAACCGATGCTCCATGGGTTGCCGAAAAGCGTGTCGTCGAGCGGGACCTCCTTCTTTCCGACGATGTCGAACAGATGCGGCTTGGTCTGGGCAATCTCGTCGCCCGGTTTGAGATAGCTGTTCGAATGCAACTTCGGCTGCAACTGATCCTTGGGCGAGGACTCGACAAAATGGACAATGTGCTCTTGAGCCTTCTTATGACGGAAACCAATCAGTTTCCTCCGGTCGGGGGACCATTGAAAATTTCCTTGATAACCGTCGCCCTTCTTACCGTCCGTCGTCAGAGCGACTTCCTCGCCGTCCTTGCCGAGACGAAGCCAGACATTGTGGTCCTTGATGAAGGCCTCGACCTTCTGCTCTTCTTCCTTCTTTGCGGCGTCCTTCTTTTCCTCGGGCGATTGAGGGAACTGCAGTTCGGGCTCGGCCGGTTTCTCGTGCCGCAAAGTCGCTTCGGCCCCGGGTTGCGGGGATTGCGAGAAGAGCCGCTTCGAGGCCTCCTGTTGCGGAGCGGGGATTCCTCTCAAGGCCGACACCTTCTTCCCGGCCCCGGGCTTGTCTTCGGTGAGGGACTGATCCTTAAGATTGATTTTCCACGATTTGCCCGCCGCCTTGAAGTAGACGGCCTCTTCCAGCAACCCCTTCTCATCGCCGTCCGCTTTCTTATATTCGATCGCGTCGAAGGGCAGTTTGTGAGCCTCGAAGGCCTTGCCGGTTGCTTTCGCGAGATCCTTTGCCAGCCGCTCGTGGTCGAAAGCCGCTTTTCGCTTGCCCACGGCCGCATCGACGAAAACGAAATTCTTCCGGCCGTGGCCCAGATCGTTGCGATACCAGAAGCACTTGGTGCCCGCCAGCCAATGCGCTTCCACCTTCGTCCGAAACACCTTGCCGCCGGTGATGGCGCCGATCTTGTCGAAACGTTCGTAGTCCGCCTTGGTTCCTTGCGCTTGAAGTATCGTGGCCGTTGACATCAGAACCAACGCCACGGCGGCGCCGATCCAGGAGTTCATCGTAGTGAGACTAAATATTGATATTTTCATTCTTTGATTCTTTCGATTGCTCGCTCGTTCGGCTTCGAGTTTCCAGTTTTTAAACTAATTCCAAGCTTTCAGTGTGCCCATGGTATCCACGGCGTTGATCAGTCCAATACGGCCGGTAGCATTGTCTGGCAGAGCGAAGCTTTCGATCAGGATATCGTCGAGATAGAATTCCATTAACGATCCTCTGACAAGTATGCGAAATGCTGCCGGGCTCCCGAACTTCATCTCCCGATCGACGCGTTTCTCCGCTTTGAAACCTGTGCCGTCCGCTTTCATCGGGCCCAACTCAGCCACCCCGGTGCTATCGATCAACACGCCGACTCCTAAATTATTTGTGCATTCAATGTAGACCCCGCAGCGTGGCGAATCCTTTGTCTTCGGCAGCCTCAGGGTTCCTTCAATAATGATTCCCTGTTTCGTGTCAAAGGAATTGCCGAGTAAGGCTACAGGTGCCTTGGGATCAACCGGCTTTTTAACGGCGATTGCCCGGTGTTTCATCTTCTCGTTTTCTTTCCACCACCCGAAGCGTAGCGTTCCCTCGTGATCGATACGCACGTCCTTGATTGGAGCGAATGAGACCTGGACGTCTCTAGCCTGGGTGAAATGACAGGCAAGCAGGCCCTCGGGGTGACGGAAGAAGCGAGAGAAGTAGGTATGCCCTGTTAAGACCTTGTAATTCTTCTTTGCCTTGCGAAAGGGGCCTTCGGGTCGATCTGCAACCAGTGTCGTCATGGCGGGATAGTGGCCGAACAACATGTAGTACTTGTCACCGATCTTCTCGACCGCGCCGACCTCTCCACTGTTCTCATCATCGATAACTCTGGGAGGCGCAAGTGCTTCCCAGTGCACGCCATCGAGCGACTCGCCGAAGCCGAATATTCCGTCAGCGGCGTCCTTCTTCGAGCGATCCGGACTTGCGGTCCAGTAACCGTAGAGCCCGCCCCCTGGCTTGGGAATGGTCCAGATGCAATCCCAGCGTCCCTTCTTCTCGTACCATTGTTCGTTCTGCACGAATCGGTATTCTTCCCCTTTTAAACGGGTCCAGTGAAGGAGGTCCGTGGATTCGGCAAAGTAGATATTCTGACGCCCGTCGATCTCCTCGGAGAAATTCATATAGAATTTGCCGTCCTTTTCGAAGGCAGGTGACTTCCAGGTCGAACCGGTGCCCATCCACTTGGCTCCCGGAGTCTTTTTCAGGATCGGCCCCTTTTCAGTCCAGTGCACGCCATCAGGTGATGTGGCCATGGAAATATTGTCCCAGCGCCAGCGGTGTTCGCCGACATTTGCGAGGTAGTAGAGGAAGTATGTTCCTTCATGATGGTAGAGCCAAACGTCCCACATGTTGCCGGTTTCCTGGTGTTGTGCTTTGTAGAACATAGATTGCACAATCTTGCCTGAAACCGGTCGATTGGTGTCACCGTCCGTCTTCTCTTGCGCGTGCGAACTGATGCCGCACAAGGCAAGTAAACTGATACAAAAGGCAGGCAGTGTTCTTCTCATATTTCTCTTCTCCCTTTCAGCAGAACGTTTGCGCCCGGCGGCGCTAGCGCTGTGATTTGGTCTTGCGTTGCTTCTCCTTCTCGGCCCTCTCAGCTTCAATTCGATGGTAGGCCTCGACCACCGCGGGCGGCCAGCGAAACTCGGGCGCGTCGGTCGGATCGAAGCCGCTTAAGTGTGGTTCGTGCAGCCGTTTCGCCACGGGCACATAGACCCATTTGTTTTGTCGAAACGTACTGTCGAGCAGCCTGGCGAATTCCGGACAGTGTGTTCTCAACTGCTTGCGGGTGGTCAGGTGGCTGACGATCTCTCCCTGGGGCCCGAGCACTGTGAACGAGTCCGACCCTCTGCCAGACTTGGGCTTCTTGCGATCGTTGCACTCGAACCATGTCTGAACGCCTTCGGCCCAGAACTCCGCGAAGCCACCGTCGATCGCATACCCACCGAAGCGTCCACTTTTCTTGGCTTGGTCGTATAGCTCCCTCAGTCGCACGTTGAACTCCTCGCCAAGGACACTGTGAATCCCGTGGGCGAATTCGTGGACGAAGATGTTTTCACCCTTATAAGGATCGCCCTTGAGGCTCAGCAAATTTTCTTCGGCACAACTGACCGGCCTGGACCCCAGACCTCGAGCGCGATAGGCCCACCAAAGCGACATGTTTCGGCAGTCGGGCAGGTCGGTCTGCAGTTCGCAGTAAGCCATCACGGCCACGAACATCTTTCGCTTTTCGCAAAGATCCCTCATCACGTCCGGCCGATTGGCTAGCATCTTCTTTGCCAGGTATCCTGCTTCTCCCAGAGCGTATAAGGAGACCTTCTCCGAACCCGCGACCACGAGGCCATCGGCGACGATGTGCTGTTTGTAAAACGGGTCGAGCGTTTTTCGCAGCGCCTCGGGGCTATACGGATCCAATATCCTTGCCCAGAGCGCGAACCGCTGGGGCGAGAGCTTCTTCAGCTCCGCAAGATGCTCCGGCCCCGCGTCCAGACAGACGGCGTATACCTGGGCGAATTCTCCGAGATCTTCATGGCGTACCTTGTCACCATAGTCGGAGACGGAGATCTGATCCGCTTTGATGGCCGCTTCCCACTTGTCAAGTATCTTGGGATCCGACTGCGTGGCGACCTGCTCCAGCGTGTGACCCGCTTCATGGGCGATCACCAATGCGTCGGCATGAGGAACCAGATTGATATATCCTTTTCCGCCATGCGCTCTTGCTCCGCCGAGGTCCGCATAGATCGCGATCCCGTCTTCTCCCTTGTCAGACACAGCCACGCACGCGCTCAGGTAGGAGTTGGGAAGCTTCTCAAGACGCCCGACCAGTTGCTCGAGCTTGGCGCCGGTCGCATCTTCAATGGTCAGCTTGAACCGATACTCGCCGGAGGTCGCGACCCACTGCTTGCCGGCGACGCGACCGTTTCTCATTTGAACAGCCTCGGGCCCGGACACCACCTTTATTTTTGTCGTACTGTTCTGCCCGAATTTTTTAAAGATCGGTTTGAAGTGCGATTTCAACTGGTCTTTTGCGCCCGCGCCCGTCGCAACGACGACCCGCATACCGTAGTTGTAGCGGACCTGCTTGGGACCTACCCACCTGGCGCGTTGTGAGGAGCGGGACACGGCGGGAACGCTGTGAAACGACCCACTGCGCAGACTGCGCAGTTCGGTTTCCTTGGTGTTCTCCGGATCCACACTCGGTGACCTGCTGTAGAAGTCCTTGTCATACCAATCACTACAGAATTCCCAGACGTTACCGTGCATGTCATACAAGCCCCAGGCGTTGGGCTTCAACTGGCCGACCCGGTGGGCGTAGTCTTCCTTCTGCCCCGCGGGTATCCCGCCGTACCAACCGTAGTCGATGAGTTTCGACACATCATCTCCGAAGGAAAAGGTCGTGGCACTTCCCGCGCGGCAGGCATACTCCCATTGCGCTTCGGTCGGCAGGGAGACGGTCCTGCCGGTCTTCTTCGAGAGCTTGCGGCAGAACTCGATGGCATCATAAGAGCTCATCCAGACCGCGGGATAGTCGTCAAAGCCTTCTGGTCTTGGTTGCGCACCCGCGTACGCCAGGGCCGTCTTTGTCAGCCATGGTTCCGTGCCCATCACGGCCTTCCACTGGGCCTGCGTCAGCTCGTAGATGCCCATGTAGAAGGGCTTGCTGATCGTCACCTCATGGGCAGGATACTCATCTGACACGTGCTCCTCCTCGCCCCCGACCTTCTTGATCGTTTCCGCCGGGGCGTCGTGGTTGCCCATCTTGAACTTGCCGGCTGGAATGTGCACCAGCTTCATCGATACACCCTTACCAAGGTCCAGGCTGAGTTGCCCGACAATCGCGGTATCCCCAGACGCTTCGTTAGAAGACGCGCCTTTTTCCGCATTCTGCCCAAACGCTACCTGCGCAGCGGTTAGGAGGATTGCTGTTAGCAGGACAGCCAAAAACGGTTTTAATCTCAGAATACGCGGGTGAGTCATGGCTGGTTTCTTTGCGATGGATGTTGCCTTGGCACCTTGATCTCACAATTCGGTAGCGCCTTTCTAAAGGCTTCGACGCCTGCAATAGTGACCTTGGTATCACGAACGTTAAGTTGTTTTAAGCTTTCTAGCGACTTCAAACGCTCCAGGTCTGTGTCGGTCAGGGGGTTTTTTCCGATTTGCAGCTCCGTCAGCTTCGTGAGTTTCCCAATCTCGGGCGGAAGCGTGGTGAGTTGGTTACCTTCGAGATACAACCAGATCAGGTTCGCGAGCTGTCCAATCTCAGGCGGGAGCGCGGTGAATTGGTTTCCTCCGAGCCCCAGATAAACCAGCTTCGTGAGTTTCCCAATCTCGGATGGGAGCGTGGTGAATTGTTTACCATGGAGGGTCAACCCCGTCAGGTTCGTGAGCTGTCCAATCTCGGGCGGAAGCGTGGTGAGTTGGTTACCTTCGAGATGCAACCACGTCAGGTTAGTGAGCTCTCCAATCTCAGGCGGGAGCGTGGTGAATTGGTTTTCTCCGAGCCCCAGATACGTCAGCTTCGTAAGTTTCCCAATCTCGGGTGGAAGCGTGGTGAATTGGTTTTCATGGAGGGACAACCCGGTCAGGTTCGTGAGCTTCGCAATCTCGGGCGGGAGCGTCGGCAGTTGGTTGTCCCAAAGACTCAAATCTGTCAGTTTCGTGAGCTGTCCGATCTCGGGGGGGAGCGTCGAGAGTTGGTTGTCCCAGAGCCTCAAATGCGTCAGGTTCGTGAGTTGTCCAATCTCGGACGGGAGCGTCGAGAGATCGTTCCCACTGAGGGTCAACTGCGTTAGCGTTGTGAGTTGCCCGATCTCGGGCGGGATCGTGGTGAGTTGGTTTTCTCCGAGGTCCAGATGCTTCAGCTTCGTGAGCTTCGCAATCTCGGGCGGGAACGTGGTGAATTGGTTACGCTTGAGCCCCAGATACGTCAGCTTCGTGAGTTGACAAATCTCGGGCGGAAGCGTGGTGAATTGGTTGTCATGGAGGGTCAACCCGTTCAGCTTTGTAAGCTGTCCAATCTCAGGAGGGAGCGTTCGGAGGCCACTGAGGATCAGTAATTTATTGCCACGCTCAGCGCATTCGCCCATCTTTTTCAGGGCACGTTTGACTGCGGGATCGTCGGTTTTTGCAGCCGCCTCATCGAGTTTCGCGAGAACGGCTGTTCGGTCATATTCGACCGGCTCATCCTCGGCCTTGCTGAACCCGCAAACCAAAGTCAAGAGCACAAGAGCACGTAGCACGGAGTAAGACATTCGAGCCATGAGTTTTTTTCTGTAAAAGATACGAGGCCTCCGAGGCCTTTTTCTAAGGACAGCCGAAAACGGTTTCAATCTTGGAATACGCGGGTGAGTCATTATTGGTTCCTTTGCGATGGATGATTCGGGCCTTGAATTATCGTTTTGTGAATGATTCGTCGGCAATCATACTAACCATCAAATCACGCAACTGATAATCATTCTTCTTTGATGCCTCCAAAAGGCGATGAATCATCTTAGAATCAGGATAATTCATCTTTCTTCCCATGGCATACTCCGAGAGCTTTGTGAGGACGTTCCTGGCAAATTTATCTTTGTCTTCCGAGATCAGCTTTTTGAGACCTTCAATGCCATCAATAGGACGACCATCACGATGAACGGCGGCGTCCTCTACTTTCGTCGTAGGTTCATACTTTCCCTCAGTCTTCTCGGTCTTCTTCGTCTTCCCTTCGACGGTTTTTTCGATTGTTGTTTTTGTTAGAACAAATTTCGAATACGTGTCACGCCATCTACCAAAAACATCAAAGCTTTCCAAGGCCAGGCCAAAGGGATCCATCTTGACGTGACAAGAGGCGCAGCTCGGGTTGTTACGATGCTCATTGATACTGTCTTTGATGGTGAATGTTTCTGTCGGCGCTTTCAGGGCTTCTATTTCCTGATTGGCAGGAAGTTTCAATTCCAGCCCATAGATACTTTGAGCCACCCAGGCCCCCCGATAGAAAGGGTTGGTGAACTCGCCATTGGTGGTCATCATCAAAATACCCGCCTGCGTCAGCAGGCCACCACGCCGCGATTCTTTATCAAGCATGACTTTTCGGAAGCCCCTTTCACGCCGCAACTTTCTATCACGCTCTTTTTGGTCAGATCCTTTTGCCAATTTCTCTTTTTCAGGGAGATCCAATTTATAAATTTCATTCAAGGGTTGATTGATCACCACAAAATCAGAATCAATGAAATTGAGAAGGCTTAGATTCTCATTCAAAATCACCTTAAAAAACTCGATACTTTCCTGCCCCATGAAGGGTCTAATATTTGTAAATCCTTTAAATGTATATTTGAGGAGATCACTTTGTGGATTGACGACATCGATTTTATGAAGCTCGAGCCACTGCTCGGTGAAATCAGTAACAAAACGCTGGGATTTAGGGTCTTCCAGCATCCTTAAGGCTTCCGCAGAACGAACGCTTGGATCCTGCAACTTCCCTTCGGAAGCCAACTTGATCAAACGGTCGTCGGGCAGCGTATTCCACAAAAAGTAAGACAACCTGGAGGCAATCGCATACTCATCAAGATCTAGAGAATCACCTTCGTACTTATACAAAAACTTGGGTGAGCAGAGCATCATCGTCAAAGCCGACTGCACGGCATTGAAGACATTCTGATCCGTTTCATACCTCTTTTTTGCGACATCGAAAAATCGCGCCAATTCCCCGTCGCTCACCGATCGACGGAAGAGCTTAATGGCCAGCTTTTTAATGAATTGTTGATACTGCTTATGGGGGTCGTGGTCCTTCAGGTCTTCATAGTAGGTGTTGTAAAACTCGTTTTTTGGAGGCCAACTGTCATAATAGGGGCCGGTCACGTCAGCCGAAATGAAGTGCAATAACGCTTTTGGCAGTCTGGAGAACGCCTTGTCTACCGGCAGCGGGGGTATCGGCTTGAGTTTACTGAGATCCTTGGGCAATGGATAAAAATAATTGTAACTATAAAGAACAGCATTTTGTCCTGGCTCCAAATAGATCCGCACTTTGTCGCTTAATAAAAAATCCTGGGTGCTGAGTGCTTCTTTACTGAGCTTAGGGTCTATATTGGTTGTGATTCTCAAGCGTTCATTTTCTTTACCCAGGTCAACCTTGAAATATAAATCACGTTCCCTAAGAAAAGCGCCGCCAACGGTTGGATCAATAAAGGTAAAATGTCCATTGACCTTCACATCGTAATGGCCTGGAAATGTGTCACCATATTTGAATCCAAGCCCACGGGATGCATCATTGTAACGATACCCTTCGGTAGTCATACCGTCATTGGTATATTCATAGGACGCAACTCCATCGCTACCTAATCTGCGCCCTAGACCATTGTCATAACTATGATGGGTTGTAGAAGTCCCGGGCATGCCTCCCACGACCTTCTCAGCTATTTCAGAGGCAACTCGGAAATAGCTATCCATGGCATAGGGTGACATCACAAGCTTATCGCCTTCATTGTCAAAGCCATCCCTGGTGTTGTCCACAGGCAGGTAGTTTTTGACTTCTAACTTGGTGAAAAAAACATCATTGATCGTGTTCTCATATTCCGCGCGATTTAAACGCGTTAGAACACCGGGCAACTTTGATTGGATTATCAGATACTGCTTGGCCAGGAGCTTTTCATAAACCGCCATCTCCTTAGGTGACGGCTTCTTTTTGGCTTTTTTGGGTGGCATTTCATTTTCTGCCAACACCCCTAACAGTTCATCTAATAAGTCATGATCGTTCCAGTCTTTGTCAGAAAACGTTTCAAAATTATGAT
>JBLHUR010000135.1:0-16419 GCA_047629805.1 Akkermansiaceae bacterium
GGTTTTGTCGGACGTTTCTTCCACTGCGGAGTGGCAGGAATCAAAAGTGTAACTTTCGGCTACTGTTGCTTGTCGCGCCGTTCCTAAGATCGGCGATTTCCTTGGCCGCGCAGTTCCGGCTCTTGAAGTGAACAATCTTCGGTGGATGCCCAAGCAAGGCACGGCATTGCCGAAAGCCCTTACTTCACCTGGCTGATGCTCCGCCAATATTCCCGGCTCGTTTTTTGCAATCGCGCGACGATTTCAGGATGTTCTTTGGAGAGATTGTGGGATTCACCCAAGTCATTCGGGAGATTATAGAGTTCGATCTTTTTTCCGGTCACGATCAACTTCCACTTTCCTTCGCGGATCGCGACCGCCTTGCCTGATTTCCAATTGAAGCGCTCATGAGCGGTTGGAGCTTCTTTTGAATTGATGACGGGCAGGAGACTCTTGCCATCGATTTTGTGACCTGCGGCGGGAACTTTGCAAAGTTCCAGAAGAGTGGGATACCAATCGCAACCGCTTGCGACCTGGTCGCGGGTTTCGTTCTCAGGGAGTTTCCCTGGCCAAGAAATGATGGCGGGAACACGGATGCCTCCTTCGTAGAGACTGAACTTGGCACCGCGATGAGGGCCGGCGCTCCCGCCTCCACTGTGGGCGCGTACTTCTTCTGAGGCGCCGTGGTCCGATTGAAAAATGACGATGGTGTCTTTTGTTAAACCGGCTTCCTCCACTTTCTTCAGTAAGTTTCCAATCCGATCATCCGTCGTTGAAAGAAAGGCGGCATAGAGATTGCGGGGGTAGGGGAGGTCCTTGTAGTGCTCCAACCACTCGGGTGAACCTTGGTAAGGGTAGTGGGGGGTGTTGAGCGCGAAGTAGATAAAGAAGGGCTTCTCTTTGTTTTGATCGATGAACTCACCGGCCTCCTTGACCATGAGGTCTGGAAAGAACTCCCCATTGTGAAAAACCTCTTTTCCGTTTCTCCAAAGGTCATGCTTGTTGGGACCGCTCCAGTAGAAGAAATGTGAGTAGTTGTCGATGCACCCGACAAGATGGCCGAAGGAATGATCGAAGCCCTGGGCATTGGGGATGGTCTCTTTGTGATGGCCGAGGTGCCACTTTCCAATATGCGCGGTGGCGTAGCCTGATTTTTTCAGTTCCTCCGCAATCGTAATCTGACTGGAAGGCATCCCGACTGAGTCGAGTCCGACGTTTCCATTCAAGCCACCATGCTGCGGTGTTCGACCGGTCAATAAACCCACGCGAGACGGTGAACAAACAGGAGCGGCGGAATAAAACTGAGTGAATCGGACCCCGCGCTTGGCCAGCCCATCCATGTGAGGCGTGACGAGATCCTTCGCTCCGTAGCAGTTCATGTCGATGCTGCCTTGGTCATCGGTAAAGATGATGATGACATTCGGCTTCCGGGCAATCAAGGGAGTGAACAGCAGGGCGAAAACGGCAAGGGATCGGGAAATGGCGGCGGGGATTTTCATCATGAGGAGACCGAAACCTAGAGGATGGTCTGCAACGCTGCAAAGCTGAAGTTGACTGATTCCCGTCGACTCAGGATCCGCTTTGGTATTCCAAGGATACTTTTCATTTTCGGCGGCCGATCATTTGACTCTTAAAATAGGGGTGATCGTTTGGCCTATCCTCACCGGCATAGAGAGCACTTTCGCTGCCACCTGAATGGCTCATTCTTGTTTTCTTCTGTCTCTCCTTCGTAAACGCGCAGGACCTCCGTCGGATCCCACCCCTTGGCATTAAAGTCTCCACGGAGGATCAAGTCCTGTTAGAAAAAGGACATGCTGAACTCAAAGAGGCGATGAAGCCGATCCGCAAGCACCCTCTTCTTCCTGACGTCGAAATTTTCTACAAGGGAAGGCACGATGCTCTCAAACATCAGGAATTTCAAAAGCCCAATGAACTCAACTTTGCGAAGGCCCAGCTCAAGGAAGGACTCGCCCGCGCGAAAGCATTGCAGAATGGCAAAGCACCTTGGACCAAAAAAGCCGGCCTCGTCGTCCGGGGCTTCCGTTCCGAGATCGATGGCTCAGTCCAGCCTTACGGACTCGTCATCCCCAAGAGCTACGCCCGCTTCTCCAATGCCAATAAATTCGCAGGCGAGATCGATTGCCTCGAAGCCCTCGCCCATGCCAAGAAGAACTACCGCATCGATGACGACCGTATCGCGGTCCGCGGTTTCTCGATGGGCGGAGCCGCTTGCTGGCAATTCGCCGTTCATTACGCCGATCAATGGTGTGTCGCCAATCCGGGCGCAGGATTTTCCGAGACCGAGGAGTTCCTCAAAATGTGCGGCGGCAAAGAACCCGCCGCCCTTCCTTTCCAAAGAACAAATCTCCAAACTCGTCGATGCCGCTGCTAAATCCGGCCGGCAACGATTCCCGAAAACGGTCCGCTTCGAAACCTACACCTTGCGCTACCACAAACTCTACTGGACCCAGATCGACCGCATGGAAGAGCACTGGAAACGCGCATATCTCAAAGCCACCTATTCACCTCACGGAATCACGATTGAAGAAGTTGAAAATATCTCTGCTCTCACCCTTTCCTTCCCGACCGGTCATTCACCCTTTCACGGTCCTTTACCCATCATCAAAATCGCGGGCCAAAAAATCACCGCTCCTGCCAATACCGCAAGACGATCTTGGGAAGCGCGATTGTTCAAGGAGAGCGGAACATGGAAACTTGGTCTCCCTCCAGTTACTTCCTTCAACAAACATCACCTGATGCAGGGGCCCATCGATGACGCCTTCATGAGTTCTTTTCTCTTCGTCACTCCCGGGAAAACCACGAACGATCCATTTGGAATATGGGAGAAATCAGAACGCAATCGTGCCATGACCCACTGGCGTCAGCAGTTCCGTGGCGATGTCCGCGTGAAAGCTGACAGCGACATCGATCTCTCCGAAAAGCCCGGCCCCAACCGCCCCGGGAAAATCGTCGACGCCGGATTCTTTGATGAGAACTGGAAACTGAAATAAACTCGTAACCCCGTGCTGTTTTCCGGTATCTAGGGTGGATAGATCTCTAAACCGTTGTCCTTGAGGAGTTTTTTCCATGAGATCAAGCAGAGGATTACTTCAGCATATTCATGAACAAAAATCAAAAATCAGCCACTCTGACCTCCCTTCTCTTCGCGACCCTCATAGGTGGCGTGCATTCCCAAGAACTGGCTCCCGATGACGCATCGAGCGCTGCCACACAGGCCAATGCGGGCGATCACTTCAACTTGGCGGGGGACCCCTCGATCCGCAAGGACAACGGCCAGTTGGGATCCGGCACCTATAGCGAGGTTTTCCCGGTTGAGACAACCTTCATCCGGACCGCCCGCATGTCGGCAACGGCGGTTGACGAATGGTTCAATACCGATGGCACCTTGCAGAATGTGGTGAACATCACCGGCTCTTCTTATACCACAAGCAGCGACGACTTCTTCCTCGGCGACCTGCGCGCCGGGAATACGACCATCCCGGATCTTCCAGCGGTAGCTCGGGCGGACTTCGACATTATCGAAACACTCGCCTACACGAGTGCCCTCACCGACGAACAAGTGGCCGGCGTCAACGAGTGGCTCGGCAACAACATCGGAAGTGCCGCGCCCGGTGGTGAACTGGCGATCACCGAGATTGATTTCGACACAACCATGGCTTCCGCAACGATCATTTGGACTTCCAAGCCAGGACGTTTCTACTCCGTGGATGCTTCCGATGACCTCGTCACCTGGGAAGAATTGGAGGAGGGAATTGCATCGGAAGGCGAGACGACTTCGTTCGTCGAGATCGAATTGGAGGACAAGAAATCTCGCTATTACCAGGTTCGGGAACTCTAGATTCATGTATTTCCCAGAGTCACCATGATTCAAAAAATCCGCGCAGCGTTTGTTGTCATCACCTGCTCCTTCGCGGCCTTTCAGCTTGTCGGAGCAGCCCCGATCATCAGCGAGATTGTTGCCATCAACAACAACACGCTGGACGACGAGGATGGCGACAGTTCTGACTGGATTGAGATTTACAACTCGACCGCTCTCAACCTCAACCTCGGTGGTTATTCTCTCACCGATGACCCGCTCACGCCATCTCGCTGGCAGTTTCCCGCCGGCACGGTCCTCGCGGGCGGCGAGTACTTGATCATCTTCGCCTCTGGGAAAGATCGGACCACTGCCGGTTCAGAATTCCATACCAATTTTAACCTGAACAGGAAGGGGGAAGACCTGCGGCTCTACGCTCCCGATGGTGCCACCTTGGTCTCCCAACTTCTCTACCCCGCACAGATCTCGGACATCGGTTATGGGATCGATGACGCTGACTCGATCCGCTTCATCAGCCCGACTCCCGGCGCAGCTAACGGCACTGGCTTTGACGGAAAAGTCGAAGACACGAAATTCAGCATCGACCGTGGCTTCTACGAGATCCCGCAACGCATCGCCATCACCACCGCAACTCCGGGCGCGGAGATCCGCTATACCACTGACGGGAGCGAACCCACCGTGGGTCGCGGCACGATCTACAGCGCGCCGATTTTAGTGGCCACCACCACCACGCTTCGGGTCGCCGCCTTTAAGGCCGGCCTGCTCCCGACGAACGTCGACACGCACACCTACTTATTTCTTGATGATGTCATCCGCCAACCCGCCAACCCGCCCGGTGCACCGAGAACGTGGGGCAGCCGCAGCGCCGACTATGCCATGGATCCCGATGTCGTCGATAATCCGGCTTACCGCGACGAAATCATCGAGGGATTGCAGAGCATCCGCACGCTCTCGATCGTGGTGGGCAATGACGAATTCTTCAACAACCCGCGCGGCATTTATGCCAATCCTCAGAACGATGGCCGCGACTGGGAACGCGAAGTTTCATTTGAATTCCTCCACCCGGATGACGCGAGCCAAGACCACCAAACCAATGGCGGCATCCGTATTCATGGGAACGGTTCCCGCAGTGCCAACGGCCAGCCGAAACACGGATTCCGGGTCGAGTTCCGCAGCGAATACGGGAGCAAAAATCTCAACTACAAACTCTTCCCCGATACCAAGGTCGATAAGTTCGACAGTATCATCCTGCGTGGTCAAAACGCTCACGGTTGGACGCGATCATCCCAGATTAGTAACAGCGTCGGCACCTCTGAGCGTGAGCAGTCGCAGTATATCCGCGACTCCTTTGCGCGCGATATCACGAAAGAGATGGGGCAGACTTCCGGCGAATCAACCTACGTCCACCTTTATATCAATGGACTCTACTGGGGACTCTACAACCCGGTTGAATATCCCCGTGCGGCCTTCGGCGCGTCGCATTTCGGCGGATCAGATGAGGATTATGATTCCATCAATCGCCGCACGACCACGACCAAGATCATCGATGGAACCTTCGCCGCCTGGAACGAGATGCAGGCGCTCGCCAACTCCGGACTGACGACTCAAGCAAAGTATGAGGAAATGGAGAGACACATGAACATCGACAACCTCATCGACTACATGATCATGCATCAATATATGGGAAGTCGTGACGGCCCCGACGTTTTTAATTCCAACAACATGCGCGCGATCCGCAAATCCCGTGGAGCCGGCCTCACCACCTGGATCGGGATGCCCTGGGACATGGAGGCCAGCATGTTCGAGATCGATGTCACTCGGAATGTGAACGTCGATGATCCGAGCACCCTCGTCCGCGTTTATAACAAGCTACGCGAGAACCCGGAATTTCTCCTGCGCTACGGCGACCAAGTGCATCGCCATTGTTTTAACGGAGGCACGCTGACACCCGCGCGTGTCGAGGCGATTTGGGAAACCCGCGCGGAGGAGATCTATACCGCGATCATTGGAGAATCTGCCCGTTGGGGTGACTTCCGGAGAGCGAACCGGCCCTTCACACGCGATGCCGAATGGCAGGATGAGCGGAACCGTTTGCTCACCACTTACTTTCCCACTCGGAGTGATTTTCTCGTTGATCTTCTGCGAGACAACGATCTCTATCCCTCAACTGATGCACCCGTTTTTAGCCAACATGGTGGCTCTGTTCCGGCTGATTTTAACTTGCTGATGACGGCCACGGAGGGAGACATTTACTACACCATCGATGGTTCGGATCCAAGAGTGACGGGGGGCGCGATCAACCCTGGCGCGGGCACGCTCAGTGGCGGGTCGGAATTGAAAAGTCTGATCAGCTTCGAGTCGGGCGACTGGCACTACCTCGACACCGGGAGAAACCTCGGCGGAAGCGACATCGTCGGCGATCATCCTTCATACGGAGCGAGTCATTGGAAACATCCGGACTTTGACGACGGCGCCTGGAAAGTGGGCCCAGCGATGCTGGGATATGGTGGAATCACGGGCGGGACGATCAATCAATCGATCGGCTTCGGTGGGGTCAAATCAGACAGACATCCCACGACCCATTTCCGAAAACATTTCGAGATCACGGGAGCCTCGTCTTACCGCGAACTGAGAATCGACCTTCGGCGTGACGATGGCGCGATCATCTATCTGAACGGTCGCGAAATCGTTCGGAGCAACATGCCGGAGGGCGTGGTGGGGTTCGAATCTCTCTCCGCAACCGGTGTCTCCGGATCAAAGGAGAGCGAGCCGAACTTGTTCACCTACGTTCTCTTCCCGGGTGAACTTATCGAAGGCGACAACGTGCTGGCGATTGAAGTGCATCAAGCTTCAGCGGGCAGCAGCGACCTCGGAATCGATGTCCAACTTGATGGTCTCTCATTCAGCGAGAGCGGGGGAGTCGCGTTGAACCAGTCCACTCACGTGCGGGCCCGGACCTTGCTCGACGGAGAGTGGTCGGCTCTCACGGAGGCCACCTTCCTGGCCGGCACCCTTGCCACTTCGAGCAACCTGGTCATCTCGGAAATCATGTATCACCCTGCCGGGGAAGGTGCTGAGTTCCTCGAACTCGCCAACATTTCCGGGGCTCCGATCGATCTGAGCGGAGTCCATTTTGGCAATGGGATTGAGTTCATCATCCCAACGGGGACGCACATCCCCGCTGAGGGATTTTTCCTAATCACTGATTTTAAGAACGGCACCGCCCTCGCCAACGGGGGCGAAGTGATCACCCTTCTTGCCGCTGATGGTTCGATCATCGAGAGCTTCCGCTATCGCGACGATGCCCCGTGGCCGAAAAGCCCGGACGGCACTGGGCCGAGCCTCACCCGGATCCTGCCACCAGGCCCTCCCACTGATCCCGCGAACTGGCGCCGGAGCGTCGCCCTTGGTGGCTCACCTTCGGTAAAAGATTCGGTGCCATTCACCGGCGATCCGGCGGCGGACCTTGATCTTGATGGCCTTAGCGCATTCCTCGAGCACGCTTACGGGACCAGTGACACTGTGCCCAATCTTGGAGGAAATCTCTTTACCCTCAAGCTGGATGGAACACCGATTCTGTCTCTGCAACAAAACCTCGCCGCCGACGATCTGGAGTGGAGTTTCGAGCTGTCATCCGACCTTCTGACATGGCGACCCGCAGGCGACGTCCTGAAGTTCCTCGGCACCACCGACAACGGAGACGGTACCGCAAGGCTCGAATTCTCCAGCGCAGAAGATTTTGCGGCGCGGCATTTCTGGCGGGCACGCGCGACAAAGCGCTAGCGCGGGTCGGGAGGAATCGGTGCAATCACCTCCCATCCTTCTTAAATCTGGGTTGAAATTCCCCTTCCTTGGATTCTCCGCATAGCCGTTTTTAGAGGGCGGCCTGCGTGATGACTTGAGAATCACGGAGTGAAAGCTAGGATCGCTTCAATGAAGCGAATTTTTTGGATTTTTCTAAGCGGTGTGCTTGTGGGGGTCGCGGGGCTTTTTTTGACGCAAATAGCATTTCCTGAAATTGCGGGAGATGAGCGAGAAGGGACGGCGGCGAAGGTCATTCAGAGCAGTGACCGCAGATTGGCGAATTCAGAAATAGGGAGGAGCCGAGAGGTGCTGCGGGGTTCCGGAACTGCTCGGAATGGAGGCCGGCAAGTCACGGATTTTCTTGCTTTCCTAAGAGAAGCCAAGGGGCTCGGGGAAAGAAATGGTGCTCCTAACTACCTGACCTCGATTAGGTATTGGAACGGGATTACCAATATGAATGAAGCTGAAGTGATGGCATTGATCGCAGAACTCGAAAGCTTTGAGGAGGAACACGGTGACAACGATCTCACGGGGATTTCGAAGGGCTATGCTTTCATGCGATGGTGCGAGGTAAATGGGTCCGCCGCGATGGCGAGGTTTGCAAACGACGATAGGTCACGGGGTTCGGTCGGGGGGCGTTTTGTGCGTCAGGGGATGAAAGCGTGGACTGAGGCTGATCCGGAAGGGGCCTTGAAATGGGTGAAATCACATCTTGCCACGGTAGAGGAAGAGTTGGCTTCGATCTCAGCGGGATCGAAGTTGAGTGATCCCTTAAGAGCGCTCAATGATCGCAGGATCGTGGAAACTTTCGTGGAGGATTATTGTCAAACCACAGGAGCGAAGCCCTTGGATCTGCTGGAGCAACTCGCTCAGGAGGGGAGGGGTGCCTACACTCGAAACAAGGTTCTCTTGGTTGCTTCTGGTAACGAAAATTCACCCGAGCGGCTCAAGGAACTGATCGGGGAGACCGTCACCGGAGATGCCGAAGCGCAACGTCAGATCATTCGTAATCTGGCCCGGATCGATCCGCAGAGCGCCGGTGAATGGAGCGCCGCTCAAGAGGGCGGGGCTCATCGTGAGTGGTTGGTGAAAACAGTGGCTTCAGAGTGGCTTGAGCGGAATCCCGAGGAAGCTTCCAGTTGGTATTTGAAGCAAGATGTCGAGGAGAGCAGAGCGGATCGACTCGCTCAGTCTTACGAGGCATGGGTGAAAAAAAATCCCGAATCAGCCATGAATTGGCTTCTGTCCCAGCCCGACGATCCTTCGCGCGATGTTGCCGAATCACTGGCTGCCCGCAACTCTGCTAAACAAGGGAATTATGTCGAAGCGATCGCGTGGGTTGTTGGCATCGAGGACGATGGATTGAGACAGGAGCGCCTGCAAGATCTTGTAGAAAGCGCCCGGCATCGGACCACAAAAGACCTTCCCCAAGAATTGCTCGATGCGGCGGCACAGTCCGGATTGGAAGTTGGGAGGTGAACCCAACTTGCTTCCCGGCGATTTACAATCGGCCTTGGGCGATCATCGATTGGTTATGAGGTGATTTACAAAGGATGGGACTTCGAAATGAAAAATTTCAGCCGACCGCCAGCCAGCGGAAGGACAAGGCGGGGGAGGGCCGTCTCAATTATCAAAAAATGATGTCCGGAGCTCTCTTGATTCGTAAACATCTCCAAATGCTGTTTTTTTAGCTTTTAAGGCCGTCGGCTCTCGCTCACATTTCTGGAATGCGTTACCTCTTTGCTCTTGGGATTGCGGCTTTGTCGCTCACCTCGTGCTCCATTTATACGGCGCCTCGCGCTACCCCTCATCCGCCTTTTGCGATTTCGGAACACGATGAGCGGACGCCCCTTCTGGTCTTTTCGCACGGGCATCACACCGGCCTTGTCCTCCCTCGCAAGGCCTTGGAGAGAGAGCTTCCGGAGATTACGACTCAGCTGCGCGGAGATTGGCTCGAGATTGGTTGGGGTGATGAGGGCTTCTATCGTAGCGAGGCCGTAACCCTTCCCCTCGCGTTCCGAGCCTTGGCCTATCCAACCCCCGGCGTGATGCATATCGTCACCAGCAGCCGTCCGCTTCACCACGATTATGCCTATGCGCCTGCTCACCTTTTTTATCTCACGCATCAACAGAGGGGGATTCTCGTCCGGCGACTTGCCGCCCAATTTGCGCGTGATGCCAAGGGCCGCGTCCTGCCTCTGGGGCCCGGACGTTACGGAGTGAGCCGATTCTACCGTGCTCGGGCACGTTTTTTCTTCCCCAAAACCTGCAATGCTTGGACCGCAAACCACCTCCGTGCGATTGGTTTCAGGGTCAGAGCGGTCACGGCACCGGGCTTGTTTCGTGCCCTCGAAAAATTAGAACTTAAAAAAGCGGGATCCGTTGGAGGTGGGTCCGGGCGGTAAAAAGGGATACCGCCTCAATTTAAAACCGTTTGCCCGACTCTGTTCGACCTCCCGTAGATGATGAGGAGCATGGATCACAGGCACGGGGCAAATATTTAATCCTATTACTCTTCCTTTATAGGCATTTTATCAGTATGTCGGATGAGTTCCAATCGACTCATTTATTCGCAGGAGATTCATGGCGTGGAATGACGGTCTCTGTGGCTGTTCCAGCATCGTTCATCGATTTTGGGCCTTACTGCACGAGCGTCTTATTTGGATGATTCGAGCCCTTGGCAAGGCACGAATCCTTCCTGAGAAATTGAAGAACGATACACAAACCCATTGATTTGAACCACGACAACTTCGCTAGCTCCCCTCTCACCAGCATGCATTTCCGCCCGGTCGGATTTCTGTCTGACGCGCTTCACCCACTCACTCAGCAAACGAACTAGTGATGGGAGATCGAGAAAAAACAGTCGTTCTAAAGATCGGTTCGAGTTTGTTGGTGGATGATCTGACCGGGAAGCTCCGGATGGATTTCTTTTATCACCTGATGAATGACGTCGCGAGTATGCGAGCGAGAAATTACAAGGTAGTTTTGGTCTCCTCGGGTTCGGTAGCCTTGGGTCGACGCTATGGGCCGACGCTGGCGAATACGGATTTGACGCTACCGCAGAAACAGGCGGCTGCGGCCTTAGGGCAACCGGCCTTGATGGCGGCTTATCAGAATTTCGCCTTCGAGCATGATTTGCGAGTTGCTCAGATTTTGATCACGCTTTCCGATTTTGAGGATCGAAAGCGCTTTGTGAATGCAGAGGATACATTTGAGGAGCTGCTCAACCAGGGAGCCATACCGATTGTGAATGAAAATGACACCGTCGCGACAAAGCATCTGCGAGTTGGCGACAACGACCGATTGGCGGCGAAAGTATGCCATCTGGTAGAGGCGGATGCACTCGTGATCTTGACGAATGTGGACGGTCTGCTGGATAAGGAGGGTAAGGTCGTCAAGCGGGTCGAGACATTAGACGAGAGCATTTTTTCGTTGGCGAGAGGTGCCTCCGGTGCAGGAACAGGAGGGATGATTACGAAACTTTTGGCCGCTGAAATCGCGGTGGCTTCGGGATGTCGGACGCACATTACCAGCGGGAGTTGTGTGAACCCGGTTTTGGGCGCGATCGATGGCGAACGTGAGCATACCGTGATCGAGTCCAATATTACTCCTGAGAGCGCACGGCATCTTTGGATTGCTACGAGTTTGGATATGAGAGGTTCTCTCGAAGTCGGTGCGGAATCCTTGGATGGATTAAGGCAGGGGCGTAGTATCCTTCCGGATGATTTAGTGGGTGTGGCAGGAGAATTTGGGCGGGGTGATGTTGTGAGCATCAAGGTGGGGGAATTGGAGGTCGCGCGCGGAATCGTGGCGTTTAATCACCACGAGTCACAGGCCCTGTTGGAAAAGCGGAGCCCGGATATCTTTTCTGTTCTTGGATACAACACGCGGGCTGACGTCGTGCATAAAAACGACCTCGCGTTCCTGACTCCGACCGCTTCGCGTTGAGCTGGAGCATGCCATTCAGGCAAGCCTTCTCGGAATGGCCAGTGAGGCCTCCGAATTTGGCGTGATTCAAGTCGGGTTTCTCCATGAGGAGGGATTCTTCGTTAAGAGGGATTCTTCGTTCATGTTCCGAACACTCCCGACACCTTTCTGGTTCTGAGGTTCGGAACGGCACCTCAGCTGGCAAATACCCCGGTGGTTCTGCCGGATAGCGAAGACGTGAGCGTTCGCCTCAGTGAGGCGCAATTTTTTGAGGCGCAATTTTTTTTCGTAATCATTTTACACTCTCGCCAGCGTCCCCGTGATCCCACCGAACGATTCCGCCTCGACGCCGAGTCTTTGCAAGACGGTGACAAAGAGGCGGGAAAGCGGAAGCTCTTCAGCCTCGACTTTACCTTGCCATCCCCGGTCGGTCACGATTCCGGCGCCGGCCTGGTTATCTTCGTTGCCTTCGCCGAACTTGAGATAGCGGCCATTTTTGAAGCCGAGATTTTTTCCACCGGCAGAGATGATGGGATAATTGCGAGAGAGGTGGAAACTGCTGGAAGCGGAACCATGCATGGCAAAGGTGTTGTCCAGCAAGTTCCCCTGACCGCTCGGCTCTGAGGTGTCTTTTAGCTTCTGCACGAAACGACCAAATTCTTCCGCTTGATAGCGATTATAGGTGCCGAGGTTCTCCCAACCCTTTGGTTTTTTGACCGCATGAGTGAGGGCATGGGCATTTCCGAGTCCCACGGCCTGTGAAAGCAGGTTGTGTTGACCTCCACCATTCTCCCGACCCAACTGAAAGGTCGCCACGCGAGTTGAATCACTCAGGAAAGAAAGGTAGATCAGTTCATACATGGTCTTAAAGTAAAGCCGCGCCTCTTTTGGATCTGCCTCCAAGGTCAGATGGCGGGTATCCACCTTGGGCACAGGTGTATCAATCCACTTTCGCGCTTTCTCCAATTTCACTTCGGTATCGCGAACGGCATCGAGATACTGCTGGAGCGTCTCCTGATCATGCTTGGAAAGCCTTCGTCCAAACGAGCGCGTATTGCCAATCAGGAGATCCAGCGCACTTTTACTTCTGGCCAGTTTTGCGGCGGCATCCTTACCGCTGGTCACAAAAAGCATGTCGAAGATCTGCTTCGGATTATTTAAGGCCGGGATAGGCCGTCCTTCACGATTGTAGGATTGAGTCTGTGCGCCACGTGGCCCACCTACCCCCCCATTGGTCGACATCACCAACGAAGAATGACGCGTGAATTCTCCCGCGTGCGCCGCATAGACCTGATCAAGAGAAACAGAGTTTTTATAGGAACCGTGTCCCCCCGTCGCCGCACCCGTCAGATACTGATCGGCATTTGAATGGCCATGAACCGTTCTTGCAGCCGGATGCGAGAGCCCTGAATAAATCGTGATTTCACGGCGCAAAGGCTCGAGGACATCGAGCACTTTGGTCAATTCAAAATCTTTCTCGCCGCCCCGGGGGAACCAGCTCCAATCCTTCCAGGCCGGATCCGCTTTGACCGGCAATCCGACACCATCAGGATGGTAGATACTGACAAATCGTTTCGGGGCAGGGTCTCGCCTGGATTCATTTGCGGCAAACGTTTCAAACCATGGCAAGGCAAGAGCGACACCTGTCCCACGAAGAAATTTTCTGCGATTCAAGGATTCTGCTTTGTTGTTCATCATTCTTTCCTGACTCCTACTTTGAGTTAAAGATACTGCTGTGGATGATCATCTGTATCAAATCACCCAACCGATCCCCCTTTTTTCTAAATTGGAGAGCCAAGCTGTCAATTTCAGCACGATCACTGAAAGACAATGGCCGACCGAGAGCATATGCCGTCATTTTATGAACCATCGCTCTGGAAAATTGATCTTGCCGTTCCGCGAGCAAGTAACGCTTTAAACCATCCATCCCCGCCAATTCCTGCTTGTTGAAAAGTGCTGAAGTGGCATCCACCGGCTCATTCTTAATTTTAGTACGGTAGACTCCCAAAGCATCGTAGTTTTCGAAAGCAATTCCCCAGGGATCAATTTTTGCATGGCACGAGATACAGGCTGGTTTATTCCGGTGATCTGCGATGCGCTCTTTGAGCGTCATTTGTAAGATCTTTGGATCCGTCAGATCGACTTCCGGGACATTGGGCGGTGGTGGTGGTGGTGGATCATGCAGGATCCGTTCCAGCATCCAGACGCCGCGTTGGAGAGGGTTGGAATCTTCCCCGTCAGAGTTCATCGTCAGGATTGCCGCACCTGTCAAAATCCCGCCACGATTCGTTTCAGGCTTGATCCGCACTTGGCGGAAATGAGGGCCATAAACGTCCCGGATTTTGTAGTGACTGGCGAGGCGTTCATTAACCACGGCATAGTCCGAGTGGATGAAGTCCATCACGCTGCTGTTGCGATTCAACACTTCCTTAAAGAAGGCAATGGGCTCTTCCTCCATCGCTTCTTTGAGTGAACTGTCATTCACATGCGTCACACTCTCCAGGCCATCCATGCCGAGCCATTGCTGAACGAAATTTTGAGAAAATCGATTTGATCGGGAATCCGCCAGCATCCGTTTGACTTGGGATGCCAGAACCGTGGCATCACTGAGTTTTCCCTTCCGGGCAATTTCTAAGAGTTCCTTGTCAGGGATACTCGACCACAGAAAAAATGAGAGCCGACTTGCCAATTCCACCTCACTGAGCGTGTTTGAATTTTTCGAATGATTGGCAGGGATTTGTTGCGCCAGATAGAGAAATTCCGGTGTCGCCAGGACTGTCGCCAACACTTCCAACATGGCCTCTTCCAGGTTCGTGAAATCGGGGCGATACTCAACGAAGAGAGCCATGAAGGGATCCACTTCCTTCGAGGTGATAGGCCGCCGCCAGGCACGCTCCATAAATTGACTTAATACTTCGCGGCCATAAACTTGCTCATCCGATTTATTTTCACTCTCAATGAAAATATCTCGGTGGGTTTTGGGCGGCCATTGCTCGTAGAACGGCGCGCTGATCTCGATGAAATCTACCAGAACACCGAGAGGTTCTTTGTTGCGTGTGCTGGAACTATATTGGATCGTCAAAAACTCATCCCGCCGAGGGAATTTCTCTTCATTGTTTCGGAATGGGTTGCGTTGGATTTCACTGAGAGGAATATCAAAGTGGATGAATTGCGGTTTGTCAGCAGATGCCGTGACGGGAAGATCGCGCGCACTGATCACTTGAGAGAAATTGGCGTTGTTGCTGGTATGAGCACTGAAGATTAAGCGTAGGCTTGCATATTCATCGGCGTTCATAGTCGACCGCCCGGCGCGGACGGTAACGCGCATGATGCCTTCATCGGGAAGGTGATTGCTCAGATTCAATTTCACCGAATGATTCCCCTTGTCTAGAGAGACCTCTTTTTTTGCCTTCTCGCCTTTCTTAGCCTTCAGGTTGAGTGGATGGACCTCCCCAATATTTTCATTGTTGATTACCGATAACGTCTCTTCCTGCAGTGGCAGACGATAGACAACCATTTGGGACCGCTCACCACGAACGGTGGCATGCTTGAGCGCTTTGAGACCAATCTCGCGATAGCTTTCGAATTGCATGGCCGACATCTGGAGCATTTCAGAGCTGTTCTTGAAGCCGTCCTCGGATGCCGTTTCCGGGGGCAGTCGATCGGCGAGGGAATAGGGCAAGCCAAGCAAATCTTGAAGCGCGTAGCTATATTCGTATCGCGCCATGCGACGAAATGACGAATGGCTTCCTTCGCTGCTTGGCACCGACGCGGCCTTTTGAATCTCGGGCCCCAGCCACTCGATGACCTTTCTGAGGTCCGCGTCCGCCAATTCAACGTCTGCATCTTCAGGCGGCATCTCGCCGTTACTCAAGACATCGAGAACCTCCAGCCACCAATCGACGTCGCCTCCTTGCATGAGATCCGGATCCAGGGTGTCGATGCGGAATTTGCCCTTGGCCTTTTCAGGACCGTGACATGCCACACAGGTCTTGGTGAGCACCGGTGCGACGTGCTTCTTGAATTCCGCGAGATTGGCGGACGGAGCCCCCGCGGACGCCGGTCCTTCTTTGCGCGATCCCGATGCCAGGATGGCTGACTTTGAATGTCCCACTTCTTTCGCGTCGGCCAAGGACGGCAACCCCTTTGATTGCGATGGTTTCTCAGCGCGGCACAAGGAAGCGGAAGCGAAGAGACACCACACAATGATGCCAATTCTATTCAGGATAAAAGCGCCAGTTCTTCTCATTGTGGATTAGATCTCTCCGCAGACAGATTGTCATTTATTGTTTACTGCCGACATAGGCAAAAATCTATCGACTAAAGTTTGATCAGAAGGACGTATCCACCTCCTTGCCACGATCAAGCCATCTGCAAAAGGCGGTCCACCTCAAACAAGGCGGAGAACAAAGGATCCACCTCATATCACGGTTGGGAAGTGGCCAAGCGCATCGGTGTGCCCACTGCCAAGTCCTACGGCGGGGTCCGCCTGAATAAAATCGGAGTGTAGTCAAACGGCTACCAGATCTGGCGCGAGGCGATGGAGTATCGTGTCTCGGGCTATCGCGACACTCCGGCCAATCCCATCGACCAACTCAACGAAGCCCGTGGTTGGCATTATGACCGCAATCAAGCCAACCCGAACGAACCGAACAAGCAGACCATCGGCGGATTGCCCGCGTTGGATGGGCGCATGGGCGAATTAAAAAAAGTCACGGTGACCATTCCAGAAGGTGAGCATGCCGCAGGCGAAGACATCTGGACCCGCTGGGGTCCAAGCGGATTCGGGCACGGCATTACCGGTGAGAAGGATGTCGCACCCGAGCACGAGGTCGCCCCGGAAGCCTTCAACGGCTGGCCCCTCTTCGGCG
>JBLHUR010000136.1:0-16343 GCA_047629805.1 Akkermansiaceae bacterium
TGAAGGACCCCTTAAGAGGGTGATCGTTCGTAGAGACCTCGCGAGCCAAAGCTCGTCCATACATCGAATTGTGTTCTTGGGTGAGCGCGACGGGATAATATCCAGAAACCTTTCCAAGGGTAGCTCCGGAAGCGAAGTAAGGAGTATTTTGAGCACGCAAGTGATAAGCGTTGAAACCGGTGTTCAGGCCGACGTGGCCAACTGCCGGTTTGGCCATATCAAATTCGATTGCTCCCTCGCGACCATCGTCAGCAGCCTGACCATATCCCACAGGAAGAGTGACAGCATTGTCGGCGTGACCGTAGGCAATCAAAACAGGAACGAGCAGTTTGCGACCATTCACTTCAAGTGTCACAAGGGGAGCTTTGGCGTTTTCGCCTTCTCCTGGATCGCCATCTTTTCCAGTATGAGCTTCTTCGCCGGTGCCAGTCTCAAGCTTGATAATACGATCGTAGATCTCAAGGTCCTTCGCCGTCTGCGGGGAGATTTGGGCGGCGTTGTCCCAAGTCATCTTCGTAATGGGATCAGGTGATTCCTGAAGCCAAGCGTTGTCGATGAAACGTCCATCAAGGATAGAAGCATCGGTCGCAAAAACGACTTCGAGTCGCTCCTTTGAGGGGGAATCTCCCACCTCCATGTCTGGAGCAGTCGCCTTCAATTCGCCAGCGGCGTAGGAAGTTTCGGCGACGAAGCCTTCCATGAGAGCCTTCCGCCACGATTCGTCGTCCGACTTACCAGTGACTTCGGCGAGAGTTGTTTTGACCTCGCCCATTGCGGGGAAAAATTCGCCTTCTCCAAAATCCCCACCGCCAAGGACGTGGAGGAAGTCGAGTTCAGCAACGCCTCCGTAAAGCGGAAGGATCATAGGCTGAATGAGGGAAAAAACACCTGACTCAGTGCGAGTGTCGCCCCAACTCTCGAGGTAATGAGCGGCCGGAACGTGCCAGTCGCAAGCCCATGAACTTGCGTCGTTGCGCAGTCCCCAATGAATGGAAATTTCAGCCTTATCGAGCGCGGCCGCGAAACCGTCGGCATCGAAAACTGGATTCGAAGGGGTGAGAAGAATGACATTTTTCACCGCACCACTTTCGAGCTTAGCGGTGAGTTCGGCGAGTGAGCCATATTGGCCAAGATCGGTTTTGACCGCCTTGATCGCGGTAGAACCGAGATGCGCGTTGATCGCGGCGGCGAGTTGCTTGACCTCCTTGGTCTGACGAGACCCGGCTAGGACGAGAGCATTGGCTCCGGCTCCGGCTCCGGGCCCTTCGAGGTCTGCCCGACATTGCTCGATCCATTTGTCGAAAGTAGAGCCATCGGCTGCACCGGGGAAAAGGTCCTTTTTATCCTGCTCGGAAGCTTTAAACGTTCCGATTCCAAATGCCGCCGCAATCGCACCAGCAACCACGGCGACCCGACTTGGCGCGACGCGAAGACGGTGATCAGCCATACCACCGGTGAGACTAAATTGAGTCTCGACCTGATAGAGGCGGTTCATCTTATCGCCATCGACATCGTCCGCCTGATCATACTCAGCGTTTCCGCCTTGTCGCATCTTCGAAAATTCGCGGCTGTTGCCAACCGGGTCCGTGGAGAGAAAGTCGCAGTCTAATGAGAGAATGCGGGTCGCCTTGGAAAAGTCGACGACCTGAGCGATCCCCTTTTCGAGAGACTCGCCGGAAACGGCTTCGTAAGAAATGATCGTTGCACCCTTTCCTGCCAGTCCTTTGGCGAGGCGGTTACGAGTTGGTGAGTCATCTTTGCCGAACACGAGAGCAGTCTTGGCAAGATCGAGAGACGCGAGGGCTTCTTTCAACGCACTCTGAGTAGCGACTTGGCCGCCTTTGAGGATTTTCTGCGAGCGGGCCGGAGAATAGAGATCGAGAACCGAAGCTTGGGTCTGCGCGCAGGTGCCAGCGGCATCGGGGTGCTCTCCGTTAGGCTCCAGCTTGGTAGGACGTCCTTCGAAAGTGGTGACAACGAGAGGTGTCGCGCCACCGGCTTGGGGGCGGGTCGTCGCATAAAAGAGAGGCGTGCCAGGGATAATCCACTCCGGAGCCTTTATATAAGGGACGATGTAGCTCTCAGGACGACGGCACGATGCCAAGCCGAGTCCCGCAAGAGCGGTTGAAGCTCCCATGAGCTTCGTGAAATTGCGGCGGGAAACGTTTTGCTCCTCTTCAGTGAGCGTGTCCCCTTGCGGGAACTCGCGCTCGAGAACATTACGGAAGCTCGCAGAGCCTTCTTTTTCTCCCACACTGCGCCAGGCAGTGGTGCTTTCTTCTCCCTGCGGAGTGACGGGTGGATTCCAGACGCGTTTGCTCATCTTAGACGGGTAAAATTAACGGTGACAAGTCGCACAGGACTCTTTGGGTTGCACACCCCAGTGGGCGCGGAGGAACTTGCCGAAATTCTCAGGATCATCGATCCGCTTACCTGCTTCGACAATGAGGCCTTCAGTGTCAATGACCTCATTCTCTTCAAGATATTCAGTGGGATCGTAGTCGAGATTGAAAACCTCTTCCAAGGGGCGGAGGTGCTTTTCGGGAGCGCGGTGACAATCGAGGCACCATCCCATGGAGTGGCTTTCGGCGTGGTAGACCTTCTCCATGTTCTGCACATCGCCGTGGCAGCTGATGCAGGAAATCCCGCGATTTAAATGTGCGGAGTGGTTAAAGTAGACGTAGTCGGGAGCCTTGTGGACGCGAACCCACTCGATGGGCGTGCCTTCGAGGAGAACACCTGCACCATCCTTCAGCTCAACGTGATTCCTATCGACCGCCATGGCGGCACGAAGACCAGCCAACTTGGGAGAACCCTTCTTAACGTGCTCGTGACAGTTCCAGCAGGTGTTCGCAGTGGGCACGTTTGAGTGACCAGAGTGCTCGACGAAACTGTGACAATATCGACAATCCATTCCCTTCTGGCTCACATGAAGGCTGTGGTCAAAATGAATGGGCTGGGTGGGCTGGTAACCAACTCGCTGAGCTTTGGGTGTCGCGTAATACGTGAAGCCGGCTACTACACCAGCACCAAGTGCACCAAGACAAACCGCAATTTTCAGCGGCAATAAGTTTGTCCAACGGGGAAAAAAGTTTGCCATCGCTGGGCGTCTTTTAGGAGCTTGTGAAACTTTTCACAAGGGGAATTTGTGAAAAGTTTCACAAGCTCCTAAAACCCTCTTCTCACGAGGCCTTCCCCCGCATTCACTCGCTTCCCTCCTTCCTCAGTTTCCGGGACAGCAGCGCTTCTTGTCACTTTCCGGGAGGGTCAACCTTGAGAGGAACGATCTTACGCTCTTCATTTTCCGAGGGAGCATCATCTGTCTTCTCCGGATCACCATCAACTGGCATCGTCACGGCGAGACAAAGGAGATTATATTGATGCTGCATCACGGCAGGGAAAGAAACCCGCCCGGGCTCCTTAATATTCTCGCGCAAAATCTTAGCAGACAGGTTTGAGATCATCTCCGTCCCAACCTTCGCCGCCAACGCCATCCCCACCAGACTCGCTCCGAGCTTTCCCGTTCCCTCAATGAGGTCACTCGTTACCTTTTTCCCCTGAAGTGCAATCGAGCTTCGAGCCGAGACGACATTACCGTCCTTATCAAAGGTCAGCTCCAGACTGGCATGGTCGTCGGATGCAAAGATCCCTCTCAAGTGATCAATTCGGAGTGAGATGAAAATTCCACCTAAAGGAGTGGGGCTTACCTCCGGCTTCCAACATCGATAGGTTGAGCCGGAGACCTCAAAGCGAGCTGCCTTACCACTCTTATCCTTCCAGCCACCCATCGCTTTACCGAGATCAGAGACTCTCAACTCAGGCGCGGCATAGACAAGCGAGGTTGCGAGGGAAAAAAGAGAAAGTAATAAAATGCGCATCTTTGGCTTCAAGTGTTTCCTCTAATACGGGAAATCACGAAAATTTATTCATCCCGTGACAACTTTCCACTTGCGTCAGCCTGCCCAACCACTAAATTGTTACCAATCAACGCGGGTTTTCCCCGTGAAGATTACGCAGATAATCCAGATAAGGGTAGAGGTCCAATTCCTCTGCCCTTATTTATGTTCAGGGATCTTAAGCCACGTCCATGACCAAAACCTTGGCCCACCAGTCTTTAAAACTGACGATGAATCGATCATGGATGGCATCACCTTCCTGATAACGATCATGGTTCTCCATTGAATCAAACTTCAAAGAAATGGCGTAAGCGAAGGAATGATCGGTCACCGGACGCTCAGAGGTCGCCGCCGGCTCTCCCCAATGTGAGGAAGCAATATTTGAAGAAGCGCAAAGAGCCTCAATTCCCTTCTCAAAAACCTTCCGGTCCGCTTCGTTTTCGCGCTCTGCCTTCAGCCAAAAGTAAACATGGTGTTCCATAGCCGTTCGATACCGTCAGAGCCTATGGCACGCAAGCAAACACCATAAATCCTCAAGGTTGATCTTTCTCATCTTCCGTGCCAATTTCCTTGCGCTGAGCCACCCACTCGGAAACACACCCTTTTTCATGTCCTCACACCCATCCCTGCGACGATTCGTAATCGTTCTCATCTTTGGCTGGCTCTCCGTTTTTCCGGCGACCGCACAAGAATCCGCAGAAGAGCTCGCTTTCAACGAAGCTGAGCGCTTCTACGCTGCCGGCAACAGGCAAACTGATCAATATGAGAAAGGTCGTTACATGAACCATGTCATTGGGCTTTATATAAAATACCTCAACAACTATTCACGCTCGAAAAACGTCCCCGCTGCCCGCTTCCACCTCGGGTATGCCCGCCAAACGCTCGGACGCATTGAGGAAGCTAAGACCACCTACCAAACCCTCATCGTCCATCATAAAAAAGGGCCCTATGTCGGAAGCGCAGCACGCCAGCTAGCCTACCTCGCTTATCTTGAGGAAGACAGGGATGCAGCGGCCCGCTACTTCGGTCTCGCCGCCGCCAATCTCGCTCATGAAAACCTCCGCCTCATAGCCCTAAAGAAACAGATAAAATGCCTGACGGAGCTAAAGCGCACCGAAGACCTCGCCGTCATCATGCGGGCCATCATCGATTCCCCAAAACACCCCTACCACGATTGGGCCACCTTCATGCTCGGATATCAATATTACGAAGCTGATGATTTCGAAACCACCATTCGAACCCTCGCCCCCCTCCTCGCTGAAGAAACTCCCAGCGAACACCGCTCCCAAGCCCTCTTTTACACCGGCCTCGCCGCCGCCGAACTCGGACGCGATGACGTCGCCGAAACCCACCTCCGCTCCATCTTGGAGATGCCCATGGACCACCCCTCGCTCACTCGGGAGCAACGCCAACACCTCTCCGTAAACAAGGCCAAAGCCCAAACTTCTCTCATGGGTTTATACTCAAAAAAGAAGGACTGGCAGACGGTCATCGACCTCTACGAAATGGGTGACTTTGGAGCCACTGCCAAAACCGAAGCCCGCCGCTGCATGAGAGCTGGAAACGCCTACTTCAGACTACAAAACTACCTAAATGCCCGCGCCGCATTCCGAGATGTTGATCGCTCTCTTCCCGAAACCAGCATCGCTTTCCAAGCCTCCTTCAAATGCTTGCAGTGCGACTACCTCCTCAGGCGATCCGATCTCCCCGAGCGCATCGAAAGCTTCTTCGAACTCTACTCGGCAAAGTTCCCTGGTCACCACCTCCTGCACACCGCTCGCTTCTACCAAGGTGAAAGTCTCTACCAAAACAATGCTCCTGAAAAAGCGGCCCTCGCCTTCAATAGAGTCACCAAAGAAAAGCTCGCGCCCGCTTACCGCCCCGAGCTTCTTTTCAAACATGGCTGGTGTCTCAGCGAGTCCGGCCAATTCGATGGCGCCACCCGCAGCTTTGGTCATTTCCTCGCCGATTTCCCCAACGACGCCCGCAAGGCCATCGCTCATAATAAACGGGGAGAAGCTCACTTCGCTCTCGGTGATTTTAACGCGGCCCTCCGCGACTTCGAAGCCGTCCTCGCACTCGATGCCGGTCCCGAACAGACCCCCTTTGCCCTACAGGGAAGCGGTCGTGTTCTTCGTGGCGACAAAAAATACAAGGCTATGATTGCCCGCTATCGGCGCATTCTCTCCGAGTTCCCCTCCCTTCCCCGTGACACCATCGCCAATGCCAACTACTGGATTGGATGGGGATTCTACGAACAACAAGAATACGACGAAGCCCCCGCCTACCTCCGCAAGGCCCGCAACCTCGTTCCCGAGTTCTACACCCAGCCCGTCGGAGACCTGCTCATCCTCACTGCCTTCAACCAACGGGACAAAGCAGCCCTCCATCTCGCCCTGCAGGAAGTCTTCGCCATGGCCCCCGCCAAGTCCATCCCCCCTCACATGCTCTCTTGGCTCGGAGTCCAGATGTATCACGACGGACAAGCCGAAGCAGCCATAGATTACCTGGGACGGGCCACCAACCCCTCCAAACCCGAGCAAACCGACACTGCCGTCTGGCGTATTCTGGCAAAGGCCCAAAACCGTACCGCAAACTTCGAAGACGCCCAACGCACCGGCCAACTCCTCCTCAAACTCAAACAAGAACCACGATGGCAAGCTGACGCTTACCTCGACCTCGCCGAGGCCCAACTTGGCCTCAACAATTTGGATGACTCACTCGAGTCCGCAACGAATGGCCTTGCCCTCGATGCACCAGGCTCCCACGTCGCCGGTCTCCATCTCATTCGCGGAGAAATCGCCCTCTATCAAAACCAGTGGGCCGAAGCTCTAACCTCGTTTCAAACCACCATCACCATGGTCCCGGATGATCCCATCCTGCAACCCCGTGCCCTTTTCGGAGCTTCGCTCGCTGCCGAAAAATCAGGAAACCTCAACCTCGCCAGAGATTTGAAAAACCAGCTGGAAAACACCTTCCCTGACTTTAAATCTACGATCAAGTTGACCGAAGCCAATAAAGAACAGTAATATTCTGCCCATAACCCTCATACCCCTGTTCGCAAAGATCAATTCACTTTGACCCTGCTCGCAGACTTCCGTCCATGGCTCCTCCTCCACCTAAAAAACTGCCCATTCAGAAAAGATTTCGATCGGTGCCTTTCCCTAGGCCTTTTGTAAAAGCAGCCATCGTCAGCTCGATCTTCCTGCTCTCCGTCGTCTGCTTTGTCACAACGATCGTGGCCTTCGCCCTTCTTCAGACCCAGACTTCAGCTTACCTCATCGTCGGCACAATGCTCATCACAATCTTCATCTGGACCGTGAGTTTGTTCGCACGCCGCGCCGCCCGCTGTCCACTATGTCAAGGCTCCCCTTACTTCAACAGCGGCGCCCGCAAACATGAGAAGGCCACAAAGATCCCTCTCATCAACCATGGGATGACTAATGTCATCCGCACCATCGTCAACCAGACTTTCCGTTGCATGTATTGTGGTGAGCCTTACGACTTCTTAAAGCCCGTGAGAAATCCCATCTCCGGAACGAAGAAAGGAAAAAAAGGACCAAAAGCGGAAGCTCTCTCGTAAGAAGCAAACTAACTTAATGCCCCCTATCCGGACCATTTCCCTGTGGGCCCATCAGACGCGTAATCACCGGCTTAAGAGTCAGCCCCTGAATCGCGATCGAGAAGATTACAACCACATAGGTCGCCATAAGAATGGCTTGTCGCGGCCCTTCGCCAAGGCTCTCATCCTTGGGCAATGCCAGAGCAAGAGCCACCGAGATCCCCCCTCTCAATCCACCCCAGGTGAGAATGCGGATCACCCCAGGTGAGAAGGTCCGCGACCTCTTGAGCACCACCACCGGCAGACTGACCGCAACCATCCGAGAGGCCAGGACCACTCCGATCATGACTAATCCAGCAAGCAAGGCTGGCCCACTCCAATCGAGGATAAAAATCTCGAGTCCAATCAGCAGAAAAAGAAGCGCATTCAATACCTCATCGATCAGCTCCCAGAATAGATCGAGATGCTCTCGCGTGGTATCGCTCATCGCCATCAAGCGACCCTGATTTCCGATCATCAAACCAGCCACCACCATCGCGAGGGGACCACTGAGGTGCCACGAACTCGCTAGTTGGTAGCCTCCCGTTACCAAGGCAAGAGTGATAAGCACTTCGATCTGGTAGTTGTCGATCGTCTTTAACATCCAATAAGCGAGAAACCCAACCGCGCCACCGAGTAAAAGTCCACCCCCCACTTCCACCACAAAAAGTTCCCCCACCGACATCACGGTGGCGTCCTGCTCCCCCACTGCCAATCCCACCAGAACCAAGTAAACAACCACACCCACCCCATCGTTAAAAAGGGACTCGCCCGTGATTTTCGTTTCAAGCGATTTCGGCGCTCCCGCTTTTTTCAAAATCCCCAAAACCGCAACTGGATCAGTCGGTGAAATCAAGGCTCCAAAGACAAGACACCAGAGATAAGGAACGGCAAACCCAGTCCATGAAAACACAAAATACGACGCCGTCCCGACCAGGAAGGTCGAGACGAGCAAGCCCACGCTTGCGAGAATGGCAACCACCCATTTTTGATCTCGCAAATCGCCCAAATTCACATGCAAAGCTCCCGCGAAAAGCAAGAAACTCAACATCACGTTCATCACCGCCCGATTAAAATCAATCTCCGAGACAAAGGTATCCGCCCGCTCCCGTAGGGCATCTCCCCCAAACAAAAGCAGCAGGACACTCAGCCCCAGGCCAATCAGCAAGATGCCAATACTCGTCGGAAGCTTGAAAACCTTATGGTTAATGTAGCCAAAAACGGCTGCCAAAGTCAGAAGAATTGCGGCGGTATCTAGGAAGTTCATAGAAAGTAAAACTGATTAGAGAAATGGATCCATTGTGTCATCAAGAATCACGGTGACTGCGAACCAAAGTCCGGGCTGCCTCCGGCACCCATTCCTCCCAATCCTCATCACTTATTGCCGATGCCAAAATCTCCCGCCCTGTCTTCCGGAGGAGTTTCTCATCACCACACCCGATATCTGAAATCATCCCGTTCTCCAAAAAGTGACGGTAGAGGTGGACCAAGCCATCTGGGGCCCTAAAGTTATCGGCAGTCACCAGCTCGCCTCTCGAGCGATTCCGCCAAGGGTAAACCAGCAAGGAAAGTTGGTTCTTAAAAAGTCGACCGAAGGATTCCAAAATCCCTCCCTGTAAATTGCCAGACCACTTCTCCTTGAAAAGCTCATTTAAGAGACCAATCGAAAGCACCATCCCAACCGGCTCACGAGTATATCGCCTCAAGGTTGCGGCCACCCGGTGAAACTCCGGGCAATTCGAAACCATCACCACCTTGCCAAGCGCCTGCAGCGCATCTGCCCGGTCAAGGAAGGACAACAGATCCACCTGCCCGTCCCGCAACAAATTACTGAGTGAAACCTCACAGACCTCGCGACAAGGCCGGGCATCTGCAGAAGTCCCCGCAGGCGGAAAAACCTTCCCTGCTTGCTTCAACATATCGAGATGCAGGTTCGTCACCGGCAGAAAACTTCCACGCAGCACCAAGAGTGGAGTTTTATAGAAAGCCTCAGTAGCCTGCACCACCTCACCATCCGGCATGAAGACCGTCGTAGGAGTCATCCCCTGCCTCACCAACTCAAGGGCACAAATACGGTTGTCTACCATCGTAAATGGCTCCCCAAGGAACTTGAGCATATCAATCTCAATCCGGCCCGGCGCGATGAACTCAGTCAAAGATCTAATAAAAGCCCCTAGATCACAAACAGTGTGATAAGCGGCATCGACCAAATTTAATCCCAAGATTCCCAGAGCCTCCATCTGATCCACGTTCTCATCGTCGAGAAGTCGGACATGCAAGAGAATCGTCCCGGCCGGCCGCTTTGGCTGCACCTGATACCGAATCGCGAACCAACCATGACACTCCTCCGTGTCCTGGTATCCCCTCGCCCGCACGGTATTCGCGAGCGCAAAAAAACGGGAATCCTCGCCCCGGCTTTCACGAAGCCTCTCCTCAAGTAAGTCATACTCGTAGTTCACCATGTCCACCACCCGCTCTTGTGAGACATATCGCTTCGTCTTGCCATACAAGGCATCACTAATCGTCATGTCGTAGGCCGAGATCGATTTCGCGACCGTTCCTGCCGATGCTGACGCCCTGAAAAACCAATTGGCGACCTCCTGACCTGCACCGATTTCCGCAAAGGTGCCGTAAATCGAACGATCCAAATTTAACTTCAGAGCCTTCTCTTCAGGAGAACTTAAGGGGAAGCTTTCACTCATCATCTTCTTGATTCACTTCTAGAATCCAACCAGACGACAGGATCTCAACAATCTCAACTTGCTCTTGGGATCGCGCCTTTGGTGGATAGACCACCTTTACAACAAAAGGCGATTGTTTCTTACTTTTTTGCACTTGCGCAAGGGCTTTTTCAACCTCCGAATTCCTTTTGGCATAGCCCAGAAACGAGAACGTCGAATCACGAAGTTCAAGACGGAATGCTCCCCACTCCTTGTCATCGGAAAACCCGTAATTGTAATAATTCTCCGGTGAAACAATGACCCGCATCGTGATTGGAGTTGTCGGTTTCCCAGCCCTCATTTCCTCGGGCGTCAGATCACAAAAACCCACCCAACTTTCCCAATCAACGAGATACCGCACATCCTCTCCGATCCCAATTTTCACCAACGCAATTGGATACTGCAAAAAATCCGCCGTTCGCACCACCAAGGTCAAGAAATCGTCGCGGTAAGACACCTCCGCCTTGTTAAGAGACTCCATTCCCTCGGCTTCGATCTCTTCCCCATCGTAGAAATTCACCATAAGCGGCCTCACCCGCTCAGGATCCCGACAGAATTTCAACCTCTCCGTGATCGTCCCCGAATTCAGAAAACCTTTTACGGCCGCTTCCACCTGCATCATGTCGAAGTCTTTGTAGCGATCAACAGACTCAATCGTCGAATCCACCCCATCTTCGTTCGTGTAAACGTCATCCCTGTCTTTCTCCAGAATCTCCTTCAAGATCGCTTGCGACTCAGAGCCTCCGATCACGCTACTCCGACCGCTCCCCTTACCCGGAGCTTTATTTTTCACGTAAAAGGCGGCACCTGCGAGGACCAGCACAAGAATCATGGCCGCACTTCCCATCACTTGCCAGGACGGCCCGCTCTTCGAGCCCACCTTGGCTTTCTCCTCCCAGTCAATCGTATCGGCGGGCCCTTGCTGAACGTGTCGTTTACGGCTCGTGCGAGACGCCTCATGCTTCACCACCTCCTCGGGAGTCATTGGCTGGGCTACCGCCACGCGATCTAAAAGTGCCTCACCCGATAGCACCTCCTTGAGCACGGGACTCCCGGCCGCCGTTGGCCCGTCCTCTGAAACACGAATCACAGTGCGACAGGTCGGACAATGTCCAACCGAACCAACTTGACTCCGGCGAAGCCGAAAAAGGCCGAAACACGAAGGACACTGAAAAGGAACCCAACGCTTGGCTTTGGAAATAGCATTCATGAAATTTTATTCGCCCCCCCCCTCAAGAAGTTCGGCAGGTGGCAGCTCAAATCGCGGCGGTCGAGAGAGCTTTAACAATGCCTCACGCTCACCTCTCACTTGATCTTCGACAATTAGCACATTCGCATACATCGCCCAAGCCTCCGCATCATCCTTCATTCCCAAGGTCGGGGTCTCACTGCGATAAGGGTCGAACCCCAGTAACAAAGGCGCTTGCGCCTTAATCGGGATCGTGTTCAGAGTCTCCCGCATCGGATCCTTCTCAGCCAGGATATCAAGATCAATTCCCCCGCCGTGCACCGCACAAATCCCCATCTCTTCTCCTTGACGCAGATACTCTTGGTAGCTTGTCGATCTAAAGCTGATCGCGCCCGTTTCAGGATTCTCAACCGACTCATTGCAATACCGTGTCGGACGCATTCCAGAAACTCGACAGATCGAAATCTTCTCCACCGATTTCGGTGGAAGGATCTCTCGCCCCGCAAAAGAAGGCTGGGATACATTCATCATATCCTTCCAAATTGGAAAGGCCACATCCTTAGCAAAGGCCGTCCCATGAATCGCTTTGCGTCCACCTTCGTAGAATCCGACCCAAACCGCGCACGTAATCCGGCTGTTATAGCCAGCCATCCAAGCATCCGAAAAACCGTAGGGCGTTCCGGACTTTCCTCCTCCGAGGAGCAAACCAGTCGTCAGACCCTTGGAAACTTCCCTAAGATTCCCCGTCTTCATCACATCATTCAAAATACTATGAACTTGGAAAGCCGTAGCCTCGGAACACACCGGCTTGGTCGATACTCCGGGAGCATTGCCCCCAATCGGATAAACGATCTTCCCGTCAATATCGCGAATCTCTCGGATATACTTCTTCGCCGCAATGCGGGTTCCCCCGCGTGGAAAAGTAGAATACGCCGAGACCACCTCGCTCATACTGACCTTATCAAAGCCCACCAACATTCGATTCAGCAGCTTATCAGGAGGTAAATCAAACCCGAAGGCCTCCCCCGTCCTCAGAACATTGGGAAGCCCAACCTGCTGACCCAACTCCACCGTCGCCGCAATCTTGGAAACTCCCAAAGCACGCCGGGATGTGACCAAGCCTTCATACTTTGGATGAATCACTTCCATCCCCCACTCAGCAACCACTCCTTCCAGATCACCGCCGACCTGTAGCTTACGGACGTCCATCTGCTCATCAAGTACGAGAGTTGCCGGATGTCGCCCGTTCTCGAAAGCTGAAGCATACACAAAAGGAAAGAACCCCGTCCCCAGAGGACGTCGGCCATTCTCAATAAAATCATACTGCGAATGTGCAAAATCACGTCCCCCCACGTGCGCGATAACCTCACCCGTTTCATGATCCATCATCAGGGTCGCACCCTGCAGGTACTTCGGCGGCCCCTGCTCGCGATCGTATTCGGAGTATTTCGCATGCTTATAGTTTGGAGCTTCCTCCACCACTTTCAGGTGCTTCCCCAAGCCCTCCTCGGCCGCGCGCTGCACCTTCGCATCTATCGTCGTCCGGATGGTATATCCACCGCGGGAAAGCGCCTCTTCACCCACCAGATTTCGTGCCTGCTCGGCCACCAACTCATAGAGATAGGATTTCCCTCGTAAAATCGGCTTCGGATTGATCACCACCGGTTTCGCCATCATTTGATCCCGCTCCCCTTCCGTGATCATCTCCTCCAGTGCCATCCGCCGCAGCACATGGTCACGATTCGTCTTGTTCTCCTCCAAGCTCCGCAAAGGTGATATTCGCTTTGGATTCTTCAAACACGCCACAATCGAAGCACATTCCGAAATTGTCAGATCTTTCGGTTCTTTGCCAAAGTATCCCAAAGCCGCAGATCGAACCCCGTAGTAACCCGACCCAAATGGCACCAGATTCAAATACATTTCCAAAACCTTCGCCTTCACCGCTTTCTTCCGCCTCTCAGGATCTCCCGGATACTCGATTCTCAACTGCTCGTCAAAATGCTCCTCGATTCGGATCGCCACAAAGGCCTCGACAATCTTTCGCTCATAGCCCGTCCACTCCAGCCGCTTCGCCTCGTTCAGCAGGTCAAATGACTTCCGCGCCAACTGCATCGTAATCGTTCCCGCTCCCTGGGTCACACTTCCACTCTTAGCATTTAAATAAGCAGCACGCCCGACCCCCGTCCAGTCAACCCCCCTGTGCTCATAGAATCGCTGATCCTCCTGAGCCAAGACCGCATTCACAAAAACCGGGGGGACTTCATTCAGAGAAATTGAAAAACGATTCTCGACAAACATCGTCCCGATTTCACTTCCAGCACGATCATGAATGAAACTCATCTCCTCCTTCTCGCCAACCCTTTCCAGGTCATAAGCGTTCGCAATTTCCCGATATGGATCGAGTTCCTTGTTTCCATAAAACGCCCCAACCCCCAAAATCACCAAGCAAATCAGGCAAAAGATCCAAAATCCCTTTCGCTTGAAAAACCACGGCCTTACCTTCTTGTTCCTTCGTCCAAACATGATGTCCCACAAACCCGCTGATTTGACAGGCCTGCAACAAGCCTTTCCTTACCCTCGATTTAGCTCCGAGGCAACTCCCGACTTAGCCCGGATCATCATCTCTGAAATTAAAAAATCAGGACCGCTCCCCTTCCGCGACTACATGGCCCGCTGCCTCTACCACCCGCAACACGGCTACTACGCCCGCACCAGCGCTCCCACCGTCTCTAAAAAAGGCGATTTCATGACCAGCGTCTCCGTCGGACCTGTTTTCGGCCAAATCCTCGCACGCCGCCTCCACCGCTTCTGGCAAGGCAATGGGTCACCCTCTTCCTTCACCATCCTCGAACTCGGAGCACACGATGGCTCACTCGCCCTCGATATCATTTCCGCCCTCCCTCAAATCGATCCCGCCTTCTCCGCCGCCACCTCATACCTCATCAGCGAGCCCCTCCCTGCCCGGCACGACCTCCTCAAATCCCGCCTTTTGGGCAAAGCCACCGTCATCAGAGACCCCAGCGAACTACGAACCGACTTTGGAGCCCTCATCGCAAACGAAGTCCTCGATGCCCTCCCCGTCCCAATCTTCCTCTTTTCCCAAAACGCCTGGCACGAAGCCCTCGTCACCGTCGAAAAAGACACCCTCGCCTGGACCACTCGCCCCGCCAACCCAGACCTCCCAGAAAACTACCCGGAAGGTCAGAATTACCCGGAAGGATACGTCACCGAAGGCCCACCCGACCTCTCATCCTTCCTTCCACCCCTGTCCCACTGCTTCCAAAAAGCCCTCTTCCTCTGGATCGACTACGGTCTCGACCAGGAATCACTCCATCACCCCGCCCGCACCGCCGGAACCCTGCGTTGCTATCGTAACCATCGCTCCGATGCCCACCCGCTCGATTTTCCCGGCGAGCAAGATCTCACCGCCGACGTCAACTTCACCACCATTGAAAACACCGCCCGTGACCTCGGACTCCAAGTCCACCCCACCATGAACCAAAGCCGCTACCTCACTTACTGCGCGAAAGAATGGCTCCTCGCCGGCCCCGGCCCTGCCGAAATCCGCCAATTCCAAACCCTCATCCACCCCTCCCAATTCGGAAACCGCTTCTACGCCCTTGAACTCACTAAAGGCGACGTCCAACGCGCCTTCCCATAAAAAAACCCGTATACCCAAAAGGCATACAGGTTTGTAAAAAAATGAACGGAGACTTAGTTCGCTCCAAAGATCACCTCAAGACCAGGTAGCTCCTTCTGGAGAGCCTCACCACCAGCCGGGGTCGCCTTTGACTGCCAAAGATAGAGGCTCTCCAAATTCACCAAAGTCTTCAACTTCGCCAATCCGGCATCGGTAACCTGGGTCCCGTAGAGATTTAAATACCTCAACTTGTCCAGCTTCGCCACCGCGTCCATCGCTCCGTCACCGGTTTCTGTCTCACTTAAGTTGAGCTTACGAAGATTCACCATCTTGGGAAGTTGCTCCACCAACGCGCCCTCCGTCACCGAAGTCGCGCCAAGGCCTAGCGAAGTCAAAGACTCCGCGACCGCCTCCAGCTTCACAAAAGTTTCGTCATTGAATTTATCCCGAAGACTCACCGCCGAAAACTCAAGATCGCTCGAATCCTGCGACGCATAGTCCAGCGAAGTCTTAAACGCCTCATCTTCCTTCAAGGTGTTCAATGAAGACTGGAGAGCTTCGCGCTTGGCCGCCTTCTCGGCTTCCACTTGCGCCTTCTCAGCCTCCAACTTCTCTTCCATCGCCTTCCGTTCCTCCGGACTCACCATCTTCGCGACAGCATCCAGAATATTCTGGGGTGCACCCATCCCTTCCAGCGTTTTGTCCTTAAGAGTCTTACCGGCAGGAAGGTTCGCGACCCACCAAGTCAGCAACTCGATCTCATGCGCATCGAGCTGCTTCTTTTTCTTCGGGGGCATGTGCATGTCGTCTTCCAAGGGCAGATTCAGAACCGAGATCATATAGCTCTTTTCAACATCACCAGGAACCAGCGTGGAGTATTTTTCAGGCTCGTCATCCTGCAGTTCGCCTCCAAAGAGGAGATTTTCGTAGGTGTCCATCCAAAGCTCACCCTTGCCGTTATCATCCTTCTCGGAGTGGCAGCTGTAACACCTGTTCTCCAAGATGGGCACAACCACCTCGGCATAGGCCAAGCGGTCCTTCGGAGGGACGACAATCACCACGTCACCCTCTTTGTCATCTTCAACAGCCCCATCCTTGATGATCCCAAGCCCTCTCAAAGTATTCTCAACCGGATCAGTCTTATGAACTTTCACTCCACCGATATGAGCAGCATAGCCCATCACACCCGCCGCACCAAAAAGAAGGATACCGTATATCGGTCCTCGGGCTCCGCTACGACGACCCCAGATTTTGGCAAGAAAAGCCAAGCCTAGAATCCCCACAAAAATAATGCCCA
>JBLHUR010000137.1:0-16280 GCA_047629805.1 Akkermansiaceae bacterium
CATCCACCTCGACTAAGCCATGATTCCCTCAAAATACGATCGCCGTAATTTTCTCCGTTCAGCCGTCGGTGGCTCGACGCTGTTTTCGGGCATCGTCCAGCAACTACTCGCCGAGAGCGGAGATCCCCTCGCGCCGCACCCCGCCCCCTTTCCCGCGAAAGCAAAACGGGTGATTTTCCTCTTCATGACCGGTGGCGTCTCGCATGTGGATACCTTTGATCCCAAGCCGGCACTAACCCGCAATCATGGCAAGGAGATCAAGGCCGATCACCCTGAGATCAAGGATCGCCCCGGCTATGAACGTATCTTTTTGAAACGCCCGCAGTGGGACTTTGCTCCGCACGGCCAGTCCGGCACCGAGGTGAGCTCGCTGTTTCCAAATATCGCCCAATGCGTGGACGATATCGCCCTGATCCGCTCGATGCACACCTCACACTCGAACCACTATAATGCCACCCTCGGCATGCATACGGGGTCGTTTTCCTTCGCCCGACCCAGCATTGGTTCGTGGGTCAGTTATGGACTGGGTGCCCTGAATCGAAACCTCCCTTCCTTCGTCGTCATCGCGCCGAAGCAGACCTATGCGGGCACGCAAGTTTACGCCAACGACTTTTTGCCGGGCGCGCACCAAGGCACGCTCGTCGTTCCGGGCCCCGAGCCAGTGGCCAATGTCATGACGCAGACATCTGCCAGCCTGCAGTCGCTCGAACTCGCCGCGCTGCGCTCGATGAACGAAGGCCACCTTGCCAAACGCGACGCCGACCCCTTGCTGGCCGCGCGCCTGCGTTCGTATGAAACCGCCTTCGGTATGCAGATGGCGGTGCCGGATGCCTTTGACCTGAGGCAGGAAAGCGATGCTACGCTGGGCAGCTACGGCTTGCAACGGGGCCAAACCACCGGCTTCGGCTGGCAGTGTCTTGCCGCCCGAAGACTGGTCGAACGCGGAGTGCGATTCGTCGAACTCATCGACACCGGTTCCTCTAACAACTGGGACGCGCATGGCGACATGATGACCCACGAGCCGCTTGCGAAAAACGTGGATCGCCCGATCGCCGCTCTGCTGCGCGACTTGAAGCAGCGTGGCATGCTTGAAGACACCCTTGTCGTCTGGACCAGCGAATTTGGCCGCACCCCCTTCAACAACACCGCAGACGCAAAAGGTCGCGAACACCATCCGTGGGCCTTTAGTTCATGGCTGGCCGGAGCCGGAGTAAAGCCAGGAATCGTCCATGGCGCGACCGACGAACACGGCCTGAAAGCGGTCAAAGATCCCGTCCATGTTCACGACCTCCATGCCACGATCCTGCGGCTCATGGGTTTCGATCACGAGAAGCTCACCTATCGTCACGCGGGGAGGGATTACCGGCTCACCGACGTCGAAGGACAAGTCGTGAACGACATTCTCGCTTAACCGAATTTCCCGGACCCAGTCTGAAAATTTCTCGCGCAGAGACGGTGGGCCGACTGGACAGTTCCCCAACCACTCGACAAAGTATCGTCATGCGTTTTCTTCTCCTTTCATGCCTCGCCTTCGGCATCATATCAAGTAGTGCCCAGGACTCACCAAAACTCCTCCCGAGCGCCCACGCCCACAATGATTACCGGCATCCGCATCCTCTCACCGATGCCCTCTCTCACGGCTTTCAAAGTATCGAGGCCGATATTTTCCTCATCAAAGGAAAGCTCTTGGTTGCCCATGATCTAGACGAAGCGAAGCCCGCAAACACCCTGCAAGCGCTCTACCTCGATCCGCTTCAGGCACGGGTAAAGAAACATGGCGGAAAGGTCTACGCCGAGAGCAAGGAACCCTTTTACTTACTCATCGATCTCAAGTCAGACGGAGAATCAACCTACCGCGCACTGCACCAGGTTCTCATCCAATATCGAGAGATGCTGACCGAGTTCCAAGACACCGCGGTCGAACGTAAAGCAGTCACGATCATTATCTCCGGGAACCGCCCGAAAGAACTCTTAAAATCTCTCAAACCACGTCTCGCCGGCCGCGATGGCCGACTCAGCGATCTCGCCACCGCTGATCCCCACTTCACCCCTTGGATCAGCGACAACTGGCAAAAACATTTTCAATGGAAAGGCCAAGGCGAGGTCCCTCAAGCGGATCGCGACAAACTCAAAGCCCTGATCACGCAAGCGCACACACGTAAGTTACAAGTCCGCTTCTGGGCCATCCCGGACCAGCCGGAAGCGTGGAAATTGCTGCTCGAGCATGAAGTCGATTTCATCAACACTGATCAGCTCGAAAAACTCAGTGCGTTTCTCAGTCAACCCGAGCCGAAGCACTGACATGCTTCTCGCGGTTTTCCCGGTCCTCCGATCAAGGGGGCTTTGATGAACCGGACGCCGTCCCTACGCCAGGATCCCGTGGACAACTTTTCCGTAAACGTCGGTGAGGCGGAAATCGCGACCGGCGTAGCGATGGGTGAGGTGCTCGTGATCGAAGCCGAGCAGGTGGAGGATGGTGGCGTGGAGGTCGTGGACGGTGACTGGATTCTCCTCTGCCTGGAAGCCGAATTCATCGGTCGATCCGTAGACCGTCCCGCCGCGGATGCCGCCGCCCGCCATCCAGACGCTGAATCCGTAGGGGTTGTGGTCGCGACCATTTTGCGATTTACCAGCGCTGTTGAGTTCGACGGTTGGGGTGCGGCCAAACTCTCCGCCGAAGATGACGAGGGTATCGTCGAGCATCCCGCGTTGCTTGAGATCCTGAAGCAGGGCCGCGACCGGTTGGTCGATCTCGCGGGCGAGTTTGGCGTGGTTCGCCTCGATATTGTCGTGGTGGTCCCACGGTTGGCTCTTGCCGTGCCACAGCTGGATGTAACGCACGCCCCGCTCAAGCAGGCGGCGTGCAATCAAGGTCTGGCGTCCGTGGGTTTCACGCCCGTAAAGGTCACGGAGATGATCCGGTTCCGTGCTCAGGTCGAAGGCGTCGCTCGCCTCCATCTGCATGCGGTAGGCGAGTTCGAAAGTCTGGATGCGGGCATCGAGCTGTGGATCGCCCACGCGGTCGCGCCGATGTTCGGCATTCAATTGGGTGAGAAAATCGAGCTGGGCGCGCTGTTTCCGGGGAGTCGTTGAGCGGTTGCGGATGTTTTCGATGAGATCCTCGATGCGGGTGTGTTGCGAGTCGATGAAGGTCCCCTGATAGATGCCCGGAAGGAAGCCCGATTGCCAGTTCTGCGCGTCCTTGATCGGGTAACCACCTGGGCACATCGAGATGAAGGCCGGGAGGTTTTGGTTCTCGGCACCGAGTCCATAGGTCACCCAGGATCCGACGCTCGGGCGGCTCAGCACAGCGTCGCCACAGTTCATCAGCATGAGCGACGGCTCGTGGTTGGGCAGCTCGGCCTTCATCGAGCGGATCACCGCAATGTCGTCAATGCACTCGCCGATCTTCGGGAACAGCGAGCTTACTTCAATCCCGCTTTTGCCGTAGCGCTGGAAGGTAAACGGCGACGGGAAAGCCGCACCGGTCTTGCGCTCGGTGCGCAGATTTTCAATCGGCAGGGGTTGGCCCGCGTACTTCGCCAACATCGGTTTCGGGTCGAAGCTATCGACATGGGATGGGCCGCCATTAAGAAAAAAGTGCACGACGCGTTTCGCCTTACCGGGAAAGTGTGGCGCGCGTCCCGCGAGTGGATTGAGCCCCTGCCCCTGCTCTGCCAGCAAAGTTTCGAGGCCAACCGATCCCATCCCCATGCCACAGCGGCGCAGGAAAGACCTTCGGGTGAAGAGCGGATGTTGTGGATTCATTGTGGTGATTTTAATCGACGAAGATGAAAGCGTTACTCAGCAGGAGGGTGTGCGCCAGTCGCTCCCAAGCGGTGAGCTGGTGGGCAGGTTCAGTGGGAATCCCGGCAAACTCGCGCTCGGCACTCCACCCTCCGACTTCGCCATCCTGCCCGTCCACTTGAAGGATCGTTGGTGCCCAGGTGAATTGGTCGAAACTGATGTCGCCGGCTGGTCGGCAATCAACGACAAAGTCAATGCATTCGCCCGCGCTGACCTCCATCACATCGAGATCTGCGGCAACCGAATTCCCGAACTCGACGGTCCACGAGCCGAGGACGCCGCCGCGATCCGAGATGACGAGCGCACGGACGCCGTCGCCACCGGCGTCGGTCATCCCGATCGTGCCACAGATGCGGATGCGGGCATCCACCGGTGCGGTCCAACGTCGCACCGCCGCGTGCGCAGGATCATTTCCGACATGGCCGCCGACTGCGGTCAACCGCACCCAGCCGAGTTGCGCATCCGGCCACTGCGCCCCGCCGCCCCAGGCATCGCCACTGAAATGCGGGAGCGAGGTGAAGTTAGCCAACCGTCCAGAAGCTTCGTCATACTCGCCGAACCCGTAGCTCCACGCGGATGGGATAGCCAGCGCGGGCTTGGTCGGTGCCTCCACAGAATCCGCCGCCAGCGCCGCCGAGATAAAGCCCTCGCTGCTCGCCAGTTCGGCCTCGCTTGGCTCGCGACGCAGGGCGCATTGAAAAATCGAGCGGATCCGTTGCTCGGATTCCGAATCCGCTGCAACGCGCGCCGCCAAGGCAATCGCGCGCGCCTCGATGAATGGGCTGTTCAAGAAAAAGAGGGCCTGCTGCGGGACATTGGTCTCGTGTCGCTGTGCGCTGTGCAGCTCCGGGTTGGCAAAATCGAAATCACGTAAGGTGCTCGGCAGGAACTGCCGGTCGATCCTTCCGTAGAGGCTCCGCCGCGCGGAAGCATCCGCACCAAAGAGCGACCCAGGCTGGCCGCCGATGGAAAGATCCAGTTCGCCCGAGGCAGCCAGCAGCGAATCGCGCATCGCTTCGAAATCCAAGCGACGGCGCTGGAAGTACGAAAGAAGCCGGTTGTCGGGATCGACCTGCTGTGCTTCGGGGGTCGGCGTTGAGCTTTGCTGATAAACCGCCGAGCTCACAATCATGCGGTGCAGGGCTTTCAACGACCACCCGTTTTCAATCAGACGAAAAGCAAGAAAATCGAGCAATTCAGGGTGACTCGGAGGCGCGGTGCGGAGGCCGAAATCGCTCGCCGTGTCGACCAGCCCGGTTCCGAAATGGTCCTGCCAGATGCGATTGACGATGACCCGTGCGGTGAGTGGGTTGTCGCGACTGGCGATACTTTGCGCGAGTTCAAGCCGCCCGGAGCCATCTTTAAAATCGGCGGCTCCAAGGATCGCCAAGGCCCGTCTCGGGACCTCATCGCCTTGGGTCGAGTAGTCGCCGCGCAAAAGGATGCGCGCGTTCTGCGGGACCGGCGCGTCCTCCATCGCCACGGCGTGCGGAGCCAACTCGCCCAACTCGATGATGCGGCGTTCGACATTGGCGAAGAGTCCCTTCAGCCCGGTCTTCGTCGCCTCATCGAAGAGCCACTCGATATCGTGCAGGTGGCAGCGCGGGATGGCAATCGGCGAACCGGGGCCGTTCAACACCTCCGCGATCACCGGGTTCGAGGCGTGATTTTTGAGAAGTTCAGCGTAGCAGCGAGCGACGTCTTCCATCCCGCCTGGGGTGGCTTGGGTAAGCGCGGCAGAGACCAGCGGATCGACATTTTCCAAGCTCTCGACAAGCCGCCGCGCCGCGCCATCGGCGAACGCTTCGGGTGGAAGTCCCGCCAGCGCATACCAGGCCCCGAAGACCGGATTCCGCGCCTTGTCCGATTGCGCGAGATATTGATACCATCGCCGCACCTGTTCCGGGATGAGGTCGTCCTTGCTAATGATCTCAGTGAAATTCGGCTTGGGCACCTTGCTGATATCGAGCGCCGCGATCAGGTATTCGGAGACCCGATCAAGGAAGCGCGCCTCCGCCTCCTGCGCTGCCTGTTCGAACTGGGTTTCGAGAGCAACGCGGCGCTTGGTCAACTCGGCATCGTCGTTTTGGCTGAGCGGAACCATGTGCTCCCGGGAGCTGTTCAAGATGCCGTAGAGCGAGTAGTAATCTGCCGCCGGGATCGGATCGAATTTGTGGTCGTGACAGCGCGCACAGGAAACCGTCAAACCGAGCATCCCGCGAGTGACGACATCGATGCGGTCATCGATGATGTCCTGACGGACGCCGATAAATCGTCCGCCGAGCGTGAGGTAACCCATCGCGGCCAGGTCAGCCGGGGAACACTCGTCGCGCGCCAAAAGCCGGTCGGCCGCCAGCTGGAGCATCAGAAATCGATCGTAAGGCAAATCTTCGTTGAAGGCGCGCACCACCCAATCTCGATAGACCCAGCTGTGGACAAAAGTAAACTCCTCCGAGGCGTAAGCGTAGCCCTTGGTATCCGAATACCGCGCCACGTCGAGCCAATGCCGCGCCCAGCGTTCGCCGAAGTGCGGAGAGGCAAGCAGCCCCTCGATCTCCGGCTCGCTGAAAGCCTTCGTAGCATCCGGATCAAACGCAGGCGGCAACCCGGTGAGATTGTAGGTCGCCCGACGCCGCAGGGTCGGTGGGTCGGTCTGCGGTGCAGGATGCAGCCCCTGCGCCTCAAGCCGGGCGAGGATGAAGGCGTCGATCGGGGTGCGTGGCCAGCTCGCATCACGAACCTCCGGAACCGCCGGCTCAATCAGCGGCTGGAAAGCCCAATGTTCTGCCGGATCCTCTTTCCCACAGGCCATCATAGGGAGCAAGATCGACAACACCAGAGCCAGCGGCAGCTTTAGAATTCGATGCACTTGACGATAGTTTGCCACAACTCAACTACCGTTGGAATACGATTCTCTATCATCTGGACCAGACAAGCGCTGCGAAAGGACCTCCCTTGATCACTTGCTTGACCTGCGGGTTGTCCGTGCGTTGACTTAAGCCGTGAAACACATTCTCCTTTCTGCATTCTTCCTGACCGCTTCGCTTTGTGCGGCGAAGACTGGCACCTGGACTCCGCTTTTCGATGGCAAGACGCTCGATGGCTGGGAGCAGCACGGCGGGGCCGCGACTTACAAAATTGAGGAGGGTGTCATCGTGGGCACCAGCGCGCCGAACACTCCGAATACTTTCCTCTGCACGGATCGCGAATACGGCGACTTCGTACTCGAATACGATTACTTTCCGCATCCAACCTTGAATTGTGGCGTGCAGTTTCGCAGCCAAATTCGCGAAAAGGGCGATCGCGTGTGGGGATACCAGTGCGAGATCGATCCCTCCGACCGCAAGTGGAGCGCCGGGGTCTTTCACGAGGGTGCCCGGGGTTGGCTCTCCCCGGTTGAAGCGGCAAAAGCGCAGGCTGCCTTCAAGCCGGGTGTCTGGAATTCCATCCGCATCGTCTGCCACGGACCAGTGATCCAAACCTACCTCAACGGCATACACGTCTCTGAACTGGTCGACGATGGCGAACGCCAAGGCATCATCGGCCTGCAGGTCCACGGGGTAGGTAAAAACAAAACGCCCATGAGCATCAAATGGCGCAACTTGAAAATCATGGAACTTGCCGCCGATGATCCCAGCGCCCTCCTCGAGGGTGAAACGGATACCTTGGGCCAAGTGCCGCCGCGCGGTGCCCATGTCCTTCTCGCTCCGGGCAAAGGGCTCGGCGAATGGCAACTGCGTCCCGAAAAAGTTCCTTGGATGAGCAAGTACGAAGCAGGCAATCTCCAATGGTCCATCGATGAGAAAACCGGCACCGCCGTCCCGCTCCCAAAAGCGGGCAGCTTGGATTCTAAAAAGCACTACGGCACGCAGCGGGTTCACCTTGAATTCCGCACCCCACTCATCACCGCCGCCGAGCCACGCCCGGAAGCAAGCGGCAACAGTGGCGTCTATCTCCAGGGCCGCTACGAGCTCCAGATCTGCAACTCCTTCGGGCTCCCCGCAGCCGACAACCTCTGCGGAGGCCTCTACAAAAAACGCGCTCCCAATGTCAACGCGGCCAGAAAACCCGGCGAGTGGCAGAGCTACGATATCATCTTCCAACCGGCACACTACGACGGCGACAAAAAGACAGCCAACGCAAGCATCAGCGCCAAGCTGAATGGCCAGTGGATCCACCGGAATGTCGAGATCAACGGCTCAACCGGATCCGGTGACAAAGAAGCATCGACCCCAGGTCCGTTACGCCTCCAAGAGCACCAGCACTTGGTGGAATTCCGCAACACCTGGATCAGTGACATCGACGCCCCGGTGGTCCTCAAACAATACGATCCTCGTAGAAAAAAGAAGTAGCGGAGAAATTACGGGTGTTGTGAGACTTTATCGTCCTTGCCGGTAAAGAATTGCTTTTGGTAGTCAAAGCACGGTCCCTAGGTCAGATTGGCTCCAATTTCTAAATCTTCTCCCAGAATATGCCGCATCATATCCGGAGCATGCACCCCTTCGGTCGGGCTGGAGTAGTGCGAGCAACCCGCAGCATGGATGTGGTGATCGCCACTCCACCAACCTAGCGCAGCGGGATCGACCCAGCGTTTCAGATCGGCTTTCAATTCTTGTGGCTGGTCGCTCATGGTGACGTCGATTTCTTTCGCAAGCTATTCCGGACCACGGGTCGATCGCACTCGATAGTGCCCGGCCGGGAGCTTCACGGATTCTCCGTCGTTCCGATAAACCTGCGGATGAAAATGAAAATCGGGCGCGAGGCGTTTCGCTTGGGAGGGATCGACTCTTCCCAGAAGATCGCGGATCTCAAAGGCCGCACTGATCTGCAGAGTTGCCAGGAAAAAGCAGGCAGTGATGAGCCGTTTCAATTTCATCCTGCTACCCTGCCAGAAAAGTGGAGATGTTACGAAACTCGATCCAAGAGTGTCCTATCATAAGCAGGATCTTACTGTTGACGCGGTATTTGGAAGTCCCTCCCTTGATTTCAGTTCCGATGACGAAGAGGGCGGGCAGCGGCCCAGGGTGGACTCCCCGTTTTCCGGCCGCGGACTTCTTGGTATCTCCGACCAATTTGGCGGGGGCGGTGGTTTTGGATTCGTTCGCGATATCCTCCCCCTCGGCTTAATTAAACTTGCGATGTTAGATCTCCCAACCTTTTCGGAAGACGGGCTTGATGAATGGTTCCGCTTCGGGACAGCCAATGGCTTTCATATTCTCCGCGTCCCACTCGATGCGTTTGCCAGTGCGTAAGGCTAGGAATCCGACGAGCAAGCCTTCCGTGAGGGTTGCGGCATAGTCAAATCTCGACTCGGTGCGCGGTCCGCCTTTGCAGGCCTTGATCCACTCTATGTGATGATTCTCGGTGCGAGGCAGAACCGCCTTGGGCGCTTCATAGCCAACGAACTTCTTCGTCGGTAAGAGCATGAACATCTCGTTTTCCAACTTGTCGCCCCCATGCCAAGTGCGCGTGTACAAGTTGCCCTTGCTCCCAACGACCAGTGAGCCGTTGCCAGTCATCTTCTCGCCGTGGAAAAGCTCCTTGGGAGGCAATTTCTTGCCATCATAGAAAGTAAGTTTGACCGGCGGACGTTCGCCACGTGCGGGATAATTCATCTGGATGATGCTCCACAACGGCGGGCAGTCCTTGGTCTTCGGCCCGGAATCAATGACCTCGGCACTGGTCGGTAATCCTAACTGAAGCGCCCAGAAAGCGGTATCGAGATTGTGCACGCCCATATCACCGATAGCGCCCGTTCCGAAGTCCCAACGCCCCCTCCATTTGAAGGGCACATACACGGGATCATAGTCACGATAGGGCGCTGGCCCCAACCAAAGATCCCAGTCCAGTGTCGCAGGAACGTCGTGCTTTTTCATAGGACGCTCCTCCCCCTGCGGCCACCAGCCAGCGGGTCGATCCGTCCACACGTGAAGCTCGCGCACCTCACCGATCGCCCCTGATCGGATGACATCGACCGCACGGCGCGAGCCCTCCATGGCATGCCCCTGCGTGCCCATCTGCGTCACCACACCCGCCTTGCGAGCCTCCTCTTTCATACGACGCACTTCGTAGATGGAATGCGCCAACGGTTTCTCGCAATAGACGTGCAAGCCGCGCTTCATGGCCGAGATGGCAGCAATGGCATGAGTGTGATCTGGCGTGCTCACCACGACCCCATCGAGCGATTTTTCCTTGTCCAGCATCACCCGAAAATCCCGATAGCGGTTCGCCTTCGGATAGGCCTCAAAAGCAGGACGCGCCAGCACATCATCCACATCGGCGAAGGCCACAATATTCTCTGAAGCAAGCGCGGTCAGGTTACTGAAGCCTCGGCCACCAGGCCCGATGAAGGCAAGATTTAGCTTCTTGTCAGGATCGGATCGGACAATGGCACCGTGCCCAGTCGTGACCATTCCGGCTGTGATCAAAGCGGAGTCGCGAAGAAATTCACGACGAGATTTGGATTGGATGCGGTTCATCGGTATCAGCTAGAGAATGGTGTTAATGAAAGATCGTGTGATTGTGCAGTGCCTGGAAGTGAGTGTCGATTCATGAATGTGATTGGAGCCAGGCTCCAGACTCTATAGAGACAGGATTCACGAAAGTCGCCCTCCCTACGAGCACACCATGATCCCTCCAGATTCCCAATCCATCACGCGACGTAGCTTCGTCCAGAAAGCATCGCACGCCCTCCCGGCATCCATGCTCGCCCTGCATGGAACGAATTTAACCATTCGCGCACAAGAGCCCGGTGACCGCCCGAGGCAGGCGACGGGCATTGAGGTCATCAATCCTCGCGCGCGGGTTCCGGTGGGCCTCATCATTGATGACTCCACCTGCCTCGTAAACCTCAACAGATTCGCGATGCCGCAATTCAATGCGGCTTGGGGTGGCAAGAACAAGAGCTATCATCGTGATTGGAAAAGTTGGCCGGTTGAAATCCCAGACAGTTTTGTGAGGAAGTTTGGTGAGTGGTGTGCGGAGCAAGGGGTGAAAGGCAAATACAGTATCGTTCCATTCCCGGCATGCGTGGGTCGCTTGGATCGCGAAGTGCCCGGTTGGTCGCGTCGGGAAATCAAGGATAGCATCAAACTCGTGCGCGACCTGATGATGCCGAATTGGGACATTCATCCAGAGATGGTCACGCACACCCGCGTCATCGATTTAAAAACGGGGCATCCTTACCCTGACAATTCCCCCAAGTTCATGGAGAACTGGGATTGGACGACGGGCAAGAGTGTCGACGAGCTCGCAAGCTATCAGGCCTACTCCTTGCAGATCCTGAAGAACATCGACCTCCCTTGTGACGGCGTTACCACGCCTGGGGGTTATGGTAGCAAGGCGCTCCCTCAGCTTTCGCAGGCGACCTTCGAATCTGTGCGCGATGTCTTTGGAACAGAAGTGCCGCATTATTTTCGCCATCTCTACACCGACGAACGCAGCGTCGCGCCAAGAGTGGAATGCGCGAGCGGCCTGGATGGAAACGATCCTCAATGTGTCGTCAGCATCATTGGATGCACCGGTGATTGGACCGGCGGATGGGACAACGTCGAACCCGCCGGCGCCGACAAATTCATCACTGCTGATCTGAAATCGGGACGGATGGTGGACGTCATCACGCGAGGCGAACCCGCCATGATGGTCTGTCATTGGACCGGCATTTATTGGAATGGAGAAGAGAAAGGCTTCAACGTCTTCCAAGAAGTGGTGAAGAGATTGCACACTCGCTTTGATCACTTGATCTGGATGAAACTGAGCGAGCTAGCGCGCTATTGGGCTGCAAAGGAACTCACTCAGATCACCCTTGCGGGCGAAGCGATTCACTTTCACGCGCCCTTTGCCTGTCCTGACTTCACCGTTTCGATTCCGAAAGGAGCGCGTAGCAATCCCCTCATCCAACACGAGGGAAAGACTCAACCACTCAAGGAGGTGGCGTTGCGCAAACAACTGCAGTCGAACACCTGGTGCGAAGACGAGAATCGCTTGATCGCTTGCTTCAACCTGCCGCAGGGAAAGGCAGAGCTGGTGTGGCAGCCTTAAACTCGCCATCATCTTGGGCAACCGGCACCCTCACCGACAAATGAGGAAACTCGCTCTCACCATCGCAATGCATCTCACCCTCGTGGGATTATCATTTCGATCCCCGCACCGCCCCCTTCCGCCTCGTCGGCTTCCCTTGGATCAGTAATGACAAGCTCTACCGCCGCTTGCCGGTGAACCCGGAGTGGCCCATCCGTCCCGCCGTCAACCGCCTCGCCAACTCAACCGCCGGCGGCCAGATCCAGTTCCAATCCGATAGCGCGAAAGTTCTCGTCCGCGTCAAGCTGAGGCAGTCGTCCGGGATGTATCACATGCCCGTCACCGGCCAGAGCGGCTTCGATCTCTACCTCGGAAAAGCGGGCGAGCAACGCTACGCCGCGACGACGAAGTTCGACGCGGGCGCGAAGGACTACGAGGTGACCTTGTTCACCGGATCGAAATCCAACCGCCACTTCACCCTGAATTTCCCGCTCTACAATGGAGTCGACTCGGTCGAGATCGGCGTCGCCGCCGGTGCCACGATCACCGCACCACTCCCCTACCAGCACGACGGTCGCATCGTAGTCTACGGCACCTCGATCACTCAGGGTGGCTGCGCCGCACGTCCGGGCATGGCCTACCCCAATATCCTCAGTCGCCGACTGGGCGCCGATTTCATCATATCAAACTTCACCTCTCCTGGTTGGACAAGAAAACAACTCCGTGGTTCACCTGATCCTCCCGAAAAAGCACCCCGGCAGGGGAAGGAACCGCCTGCGCGGAGCTTTGACCAACTCCTTGACGCGAATGCCCTGCCGGGGATCGATGCTTAACGATCTAACAATGCGGGAACTCGCCGAAGCAGTCCGTGTTGCTTTTCTCATTGCATGGGCTCCAGAAAAGGAGGAAATGGTAGGTATGCAAAGACTCTCTCCGAGCCGATCTTGGGCTCTTTTTGTGGCCGTCCTGGGGGTGCATTCCTTGACCTGTTCGTCCAGTCCGGGCGCGGACCATCCGATTGACGCGGGCCCACCACCCCGGCCTTTCCTGGCGCCCTTGGCTGGGGAAAGAATGCCACCGGTGGTCGCGGCGGTTTCGTTGACGATCCCACCGACGTAGGCGGTTGGCCCACCCTCGCCGCGATGACGAAGGTGCCCGGCGATCGCGACGACGAGGGCATGGCCGACGCCTGGGAGATCAAAAGCTTCGGCTCGCTCACGACCGGATCCAGTGACGATACGGACGGCGATGGCTACACCAACCTCGAGGAATATCTGCACCATCTCGCCCGCTGAGGCGGTAGGTTTTGAGGCTGCTCTTCGATCTTATATTTCGATTCATGCTGCCTTCATCGCCACAACATTTTCGAAGCGTCTTCGCAGATGTCCCTGGTAATCTCTGAGAATCATTGTTCTGGACGAAATAGCCGGATGATCGGATAACAGGAGCGATAAATAGCCCCTTTGGTATTAAAACTTTTCGGCTAAGAAAAATGAAAACGGACTTCCGCGAGCGCAGAGCATCTCCCGATTCCCATCATTTTTGCGCAAGCCTGAATAACGAGGAGATCACGGTGTGGGGGACTCGGGAGTTTAATAAAATCGCCACGATGCGTCCGGGGTTCTCTGGTGGTCGTGAGCGCTACATTGTAGATCCCTTAGATCACATCATCTACTCGGGCACGTGGGAGAACGGGCTTACGGCTTTCGACTACATGAGCGAGAAGCAGCAATGGAAGCGAAAGGATCTCATCGGAATCCAACGAGTTGACCTTTCTCCAGCTTTTCCAACGACAATTTTTGTAACGCTTGAGGCACCAGATTATCGAGTTGAGGAGCCTGGAATTTTCTCTGGCATCGTCGAACTTGAGCGCAAAACAGGCAAGACGGTTTGGAAATCGGATAAGGGAGATGACGTCTACCTACATCCGGATCGACCGATTCTGGTCGTTCAAGACCGCGTAGAAGATCGAATCCGGATACTGAACGAACGCAGAGAGGAGACCGCATCTACTGAGATGCTCAATTTCGCCTTAATTGATTTAGCGTTCTCAGGAGAGCTAATCGCATTGGCGGAGGGAGCGAAGGGCACGCGGGTGCTCGATACCAGTGGCAAGACGATTTCCCGCAATATTCCAGCGGGTCGAAAACCGAATTGTACGAGGGTTGCTATTTTTCGTGATCACGTATGCGTTTACGATAGTTGGGAAAATTCGTTCATCACCATCATTGACCCCAAGTCTGGGAAGACAGTTTCTGAATACAAAATGGAGACCGGTGGCGATCCTTGTTTTATCGACAACGGAGCTAGGTTCTTCCGCAGATGATGATTCAGCCCAGTTCCTTATGATATGGCAAAATAACTCCTCGGAGGGCAAATCAGGTTTCGCTCCTTATTGTCGAATTCCCGACAAGATCGACGGCCCCATACCCGTTCTCTCTAGGCGACCATCATGCTCCGAATTCCATTTCTACTCCTTCTGTTGACCGCCGCCCATGCGGGCGCGGCGATCCCTGAACCTTTCAATACTCAAACCGGTTCCACCAAGCCATTGCCCGCTGCTCAGGCGGCCGCGCAGATGGACCTTCCCGAGGGCTTCCACGCGACGGTTTTTGCGGCCGAACCAGACGTGCGGCAACCCATTAGTATGGCGCTCGATTCGCGCGGGCGCCTTTGGGTCGCCGAATGTTACACCTATGCCGAGGCGAGCGTGGGTTACGCGATGCAACTGCGCGACCGTGTGGTGATTTTTGAAGACGTCGATGGCGACGGACGTTTCGACAAGCGGACGGTTTTCTACGAGGGCTTGCAGCGGCTCACAAGCGTCGAGATCGGCTTTGGCGGAGTGTGGGTCACCGCTCCTCCAAATCTCCTTTTTATCCCCGATCGGGATGGCGACGACCGACCCGACGGGGAGCCGGAAATCCGGCTCGATGGCTTCGATTTCGCCAGCGCCCGCCACACCATGGTGAACGGATTACGCTGGGGTCCGGACGGCTGGCTCTATGGTCGGCAGGGAATTCTCGGCACCTCGCAGGTCGGGGCCCCGGGCACGCCCGCAGAGGAGCGCACGTCAGTCAATGTCGGCATCTGGCGCTACCATCCGACACGCGGATCCTTCGAGGTTGTGTGCGAAGGCACCACGAACCCGTGGGGCCTCGATTGGAACGAATATGGCGATGCCTTTTTTATCAACACCGTGATCGGGCACCTTTGGCAGGCCATTCCGGGCGCACATTTCACGCGGATGTTCGGCGATGACCGGAACCCGCACGTTTATCAGCTCATCGAGCAGCACGCTGATCACGTGCATTGGGATACTCGCGAGAAATGGAGCGACGTCCGTGAGATCGGCGTCACCGGGCCCTCATCGCAGGCCGGCGGGGGGCACGCCCACACCGGTCTCATGTTCTACAACGGTGGAAGCTGGCCCGATGAATACCGCGGAAAACTCTTCACCATCAATTTCCACGGGCGCCGCTTGAACCTCGAGAATATCGTGCGCACCGGTTCGGGTTACCTTGGAAAACACACCCCCGATTTCGCGCAGCAAGCCGATCCCTGGTTCCGCGGGATTGATCTCCTCACGGCACCCGATGGCAGCGTCTATGTGAGCGACTGGTCGGATACCGGCGAGTGCCACGACGACGATGGCGTGAACCGACAGTCGGGTCGGATTTACAAAATCACCTATGGCGAAGCGGCAAAACCCGCCGTGGCCGATGTCGCCAAACTCAGCGACGCCGGGCTTCTCCCTCTTCTGCGCAGCGAGAACGAGTGGTTCGCGAGAGCGGCACGTAAGCAGCTCCAAGAGCGCGCCGCGCGTGGGGTCGAAATGGGAGCACTCCGTGAGAGCTTGCGACAGATCTTTGCCGAGAGCAGTGAGCCGGTGCACATCTTGCGATCGCTCTGGGCGCTGCATGCCATCGGCGGTGCCGATGCCGCGTTCCTGCGGGCCCAGCTGGGACACGCGAATGAATACGTGCGCGCCTGGGCCATCCGCCTCTTGCTCGATGCCCCTGCCACCGCCACCGCTGAGACGCACGCCGCGCTGGCGAAACTCGCGGACGGTGAACCGTCTGCCTACGTGCGCCTGGCGCTCGCGTCCGCCCTCCAACGGGTGCCGCTTGGCCAGCGTGCCGCCATCGCCCGCCCCCTCCTCACCCACGCGGAAGATGCCGACGATCACAACCTCCCGCTGATGCTCTGGTATGGCCTCGAAGCGCTCGCAGAGGAGACGCCGGAAGTTCTCCTAACACTCATCGAAAACACCGCGATTCCCACGCCGCGCCAGCTCATCGCCCGCCGCCTCGGCGAGGACGTGGAGCGCCGCCCCGGCCCCCTGAACGACTTGCTCGTATTGGCAGCGACCAAGCCGGCCGCTTTCCAACAGGACATTCTCACCGGGCTGAGTGAGGCCCTCGCCGGTTGGCGTCACGCGCCGAAACCGGCTG
>JBLHUR010000138.1:0-16228 GCA_047629805.1 Akkermansiaceae bacterium
TTCATGGTTGCAATGAGGGAGCGTTCCCGGGCTTCGGTGGCGCGGATTTTTTGAGCCTTGGCGTGCTCGGCATTTTTGCGGTCGCTATTTGACTTGGCCTTCAGTTGAGCGCTAATTTTCTTCATCTCTGATTCGATGGAAGCGACCTTTTTTTCAGTAGCTTTGTGAGCGTTTTGAGCGTTGTCACGGGCGGCGTCTGCGCTCTTTTTCTTCGCAGAGAGTTCTTTCAGGCGAACGATGGAGTCTTTGACCATCTTGGCCTCATCGTTTTTTTTCTTGGCGGCAGTGGCTGCGGTTTTCTTGGCGGCTTCTGTTTTCTTGCGCTCAGCGGCAACTTTTCCCTTCTTAGCGTCTGCGCTCTTTTTTAGATTGGTGCCTTTTTTTGATTTTTTTGAAATCTCGGCCTTTTTTACTTCGGCTGCTTTCTTTCCTTCAACTTTCTTTTTGGCTTTTTCTGCGGCTCGGTCTTTCTTGGAAGACTCGTTTTGCTTTGGTTTGGCCTCTTCTTTTTTCGGTTTCTGAGCCTGTTCGGTTTTCTCTCTAGGCTGGTCGTCTTTTTTCTCTTTTGGAGCAGCAGAGCTGAGTCCGAGCAGACATGCGGAGAGGGCGAGGGTCGCAAGTGTTGTTTTCATCAGGAATGATTTACCGATGATCGATTCTCGGTCTTTCACGCGATTGGAGAAAGGGCGGCTGGTCTTCGAGGGAGAGCGGCAGTGAGAATGACGGCGAGAAGGACGCAGGTGGTGCTGACCCAGAGGCAGGCGGCGAGGCCGGCCCAGGCGTAGGTGAGGCCGGAGAGGAGGGTGCCGATGAGTCGGCCGCCGGCATTTGCCATGTAGTAGAAGCCGACATTGAGGGCGGCTTTGTCGGCCTCTGAGTAGGCGAGGATGAGGTAGGAGTGGAGGGCGGAGTTCATGGCGAAGACGACTCCGAAGAGAAGGAGTCCGCCGAGGATGGTGAAGGTGAGGTGGAAGTTTGTTTGGACGCCGAGGGCGAGAAGGGCGCTGACGAGGAGGAGGATGAATCCCCAGAGGAGGGTGGATTGGGCTGACTGGGTGATGGTTTCCTTTTTACGGAGGAGCTTGGGTGCGGAGGCTTGGACGATGCCGTAGCCGATGACCCAGGTGGCCATGAAGGCTCCGGTGGCGCTGTGGGACCAGTTAAAGACGGAGCTGAGGAAGACGGGAAGGGCGACGACGAACCAGACATCGCGTGAGGCGAAGAGGAAAAATCGGGCGGCGGACAGGATGTTGATCTCGCGTGTTTTGGAGAAGAGCTCTCGGAATTTTGTTTTATGTTTGGAGCGGCCAAGGTCGCCTTTGAGGGAGAACTTGAGGATGAGGAGGATGACAGAGAGGGCGATGGCCATCGACCAGAGGGACCATTGGAAGCCGAGGGTGGCGAGGAGGAGTCCGCCGAGGAAGAAGCCAATTCCTTTGAGGGCGTTTTTGGATCCGGTAAGGATGGCAACCCATTTGAAGAGGCCGGATTGGGCTTCGGCGGTGTCGGTGGGGACGAGGACGCGGACCGCGCTTTTGGAACTCATTTTGGTGAGATCTTTGGCGATGCCGGAGAGGGCTTGGGTGCCCATGATGAAGGTGATGGTGGAGACTAGGGACCAGGCGGGGTTGAGGAGGGAGAGGAGGAAGAGGGAGAGGATTTGGAGGGAGAGGCCGGAGGTGAGGGTGATTTTGAGGCCCTTTGAGGAGGCGAGCCAGCCGCCAAAGAGGTTGGTGAGGATGCCGCAAAACTCGTAGAGGAGGAAGAGGTAGGCGAGTTGGATGGCGGTGAGGCCTCGGTCATGGAAGTGCAGGAGCACGAGCATGCGGAGGGCGCCGTCGGTGAGGGTGAAGGACCAGTATGCGGCTGTGACGAGGGTGTAGGCGCGGGTGTTCATGGAAAGAGAGTTGGCATGAATGGATGATTGCAGAATGGACGATTGGCTTGGTTGGGGGCGGGGATTGACCACAGAAAGAGCTGAAGGGATCAGAAGCTTGATTGGGGGGCTTGGTTGGTTTTTTTAACCACGAATCACCGCTAATTTTTACGAATCTTGGGGAGCTTAGTTGGGGGGAATCCTCAAGAATCCTTCCTGTCATCTTCATGAATCTGTGTGATCAAAACCAAAGCCTTGGTCGGGAAAATCGGTGTAATCTGTGCCTAATCCTCTTAAATCTGTGGTTAGATTTTTTTTTGGAGTATGCGGCGAAACTCGAAGCTGGCTGACGGCTTGAGGGGCTTAGGTTCCGCAGCGGATAGGAATGTCCACGCTCCATAGGGTCTGAAAGCCCTTACTTTGCTTTGGCGAGTTCGATTTTAAAGGCCTTCTGGTCCCGACTTTGAGGTTTCCTTTGAGGACTTTAGTGATGACTCCGCTTTGGATGTGTTGGGCTTTCCAAGCTCTTTTGGTCGGTGCGATGTAGAGGTGCCGGAAGGAGGAGACTTCGACGATGTTCTCGTATTCAACAATCCATTCGGGGATGAGGGCAGCCATGCCTTCCTATTTTTCTTTGGCGGGAAGGAAGGTTGCGGAGAAGAAGAGAGTGAGTCTCCCATTTTTAAAATTCATGAGGCTTGCAGGGTCGGCATTTGTTCATTCTGCGATCGTTCATTTGTTCATTCCAGCTACGACCTGTCGGGTGAGGTCGATCATGCGGTTGGCGTAGCCCCATTCGTTGTCGTACCAGACCAGGAGTTTGAGTTGGGTTCCGTTGACCATCATGGTGGAGGGGGCGTCGACGATTCCGGAGCGGGGGTCGTTGAGGTAGTCGGCGGAGACGAGGGGGCGGGTCTCGTAGCCTAGGATTCCTTCGAGTTGGCCTTTGGAGGCGGTTTCGAGGGCGGCGTTTACTTCTTCGACGGTGCTCTCTTTTTTGAGTTCGAAGACGCAGTCGGTGAGGGAGGAGTTGAGCATGGGGACGCGGACGGCGACTCCGTTGAGGAGGCCTTTGAGCTCGGGGTAGATCATGGTGATGGCGGTGGCCGATCCAGTGGTGGTGGGAATGAGGGAGTTGACGGCGGAGCGGGCACGGCGGAGGTCTTTATGGGGGGCATCGACGATGGTTTGGGTGTTGGTGAGGTCGTGGAGGGTGGTGATCATGCCGTGTTTGATGCCGAAGGTTTCGTGGATTACTTTGACGACGGGGGCGATGCAGTTGGTGGTGCAGGAGGCTGCGGTGAGGAGGTGGTGCTCTTTTGGATTGTAGAGGTCGTCATTACAGCCGACGACGACATTGAGGGCGCCTTCTTTGACGGGGGCGGCGACGATGACTTTTTTGACGCCTTGGTCGAAGTAGTTTTGGAGAAGGGCGGGGGTGCGGAATTTACCGGAGCACTCGAGGACGATCTCGCAGCCGGACCAGTCGGTGGCTTCGATGGTGTCGTTTTCGCTGTGGGTGATGCGGTGGCCGTCGATCGTGAGAGACGAGTGATCGCTGGTGATTTGGTGGTCGTCCCAGTGGCCGTGGACGGTATCGAATTCGAGAAGGTGGGCGGAGGTGGCGGCGGGGCCGTGGGCCTCGTTGAGGTGGACGAAGTTGAGGGCGGGATCGCCGAAGGCGGCGCGGAGGTCGAGTCTGCCGATGCGGCCGAAGCCGTTGATGCCAATTTTAGTGCTCATTTATTTTATTACTTTTTGTGATTGAAGATTTGGACGGAGCTGGTGAGGCCCTTTGTTGGAATTTGAGGGAGGCTGAAGTCGGGCTTTGGAAGACAGATGTCCTTGGCCAAGCAGTCCGCTTTTTTGAGAGAGAGGTGGAAGGTGATTTGTTTGTTGGCGACCTCGGCTGAGTCGATGGGGAGGCGGGTGAGGACTGGGGCTTCGTGTTCGAATTCTACGGGGACGTCATGGGAGGTGAAGAGGTTGGCGGCGGCGTCGAGGATGCGGGCGAGTTTACCGGCTTCGATGCGGTGGTTGTAGTCGTGGGCGAGCCAGACTTGGAGGACACAGGCTTGTTCGGCGTGGGCTTTCCCGCCGCAGTCGATGAAGGATTTTGAAACAGCGCCGATTTCGGTTATGTGGAAGTGCGAGGGTGCGAAGCTGCCATCCGGGAGGGCGAGGGTGATGCCGCAGGTGGGGTTGTTTTTGAGGAGGTCGGAGAATTCGGGGAGGTTCATTTTAGCAGCAGTCAGTTTGATTTGAGAGGGAGTCGATACAGCGGAAGAAGTCGTCGAGACAGTCACAGACGAGGGAGTAATGAATGTGGAGGCCTGTTTTGTGACAAGTGAGCCATCCGGCTTGGCGCATGATGGTGAGGTGTTTGGAGACGGTGGAGAGGTCACCGCCGATTTGTTGGTGGATTTCGCTGACGCAGGAGGTTTTGGCGGAGAGGATCTCGGCGATACGGAGGCGGGTGGGGTGGGCGAGGGCCTTGATAACGGCGACCCGGTTGATTCGTTTTGTGGTGGCTTGATTCACTACTTGGCAAAAGTGCCAAATACTTTGCAGATGTCAAAACGAAAAATCCCGCAGTCCGGAGACGGCGGGATTTTGAAAGTTTTAAAGCTGGTTGGGCTTAGGAAGCCTTGCGCACCTTTTTGATGATGCTGGCGACAGTGCCGCTGGGCTTGGCGCCAACGCCGAGCCATTTGTCGGCTTTCTCGAGGTCGAGGGTGTAGTTCTCACCTTCTACCATGGGGTTGTAAGTGCCGAGCTGTTCGATATAACGACCGTCGCGGCGAGTGCGACTGTCAACGGCTACGATCTTGTAATAGGGGCGGTCTTTTGAACCTTGGCGAGTGAGTCGAAGTGCTACCATAATTTTGGTGGTGGGCGCGGAAGCTGAAGGAGGAAGATGGAATTGCCAAGGTTTTTCTGTATCTTTTTCTCTGACGACCCTGCTTGTTGTTGTGTCATACAAAAATGCTCCCGTCCCTCTGGTGAAGAGAGATGGGAGCGTTAAGGAGCTTGGTGAGCCAATGAGTCGTTTTCCCGACCGATAAAGAAGATCTCCTGATCTTTGGGAGAGTTCAACAAAGAGTGTTTAGATTTCAGGATTAGGCGCGATAGAAGGCCCGATACTCTTTGGGGCTCATGTGCATTACCGAGATGAATGCCCGAGTGAACGAGGCGTGTTCCTGATAGGCTAAGGAGGTCGCGATTTGTCCTACGCTGAGAGTTGTGTTGAGAAGTTTTTCGCAAGCGGCAGCTATTCGGGCTCGGACCAAATAACGTTTTGGGGTCGTCCCAAGATATTGGTGGAATCGTCGTTCCAAGCTACTCACTGACATGCCGGCGTGTCGGGATAGCGTCTTTACGCTGATATCTTCGCCGAGGTGCTCGTGGATCCAATCGATCAAGGTGGAGATGGCTCGATGAGGAGTGGGAAGGGGAGGGCCTTCGCCGTGTTCGAGTCTTCGAGAGACTCCGGCGGTGCCCATGACTTCGTTCTTTTTTCCGAAGAGGGGAATTTTGGAAGTCATGCGCCATTCGATGCCGCCGCCGGGGCGGGTGATGATTTCGAGCTTATTGTGGAGAGGCTTGGCTGAGCTGATGACTTTTTCGTCATCGGTTCGGAAGAAGTTTGCCATTGCTGGAGCAAAGAGGGATTCGTCAGTTTCGCCAACCAAGGCTTCGGGAGAGCGTTGTAGGAGTTGGGCGTAGGCGCGGTTGGCGAAGACGATGACTCCTTGGCTGTCCTTGATCCAGAACATGACGTCGGGGAGGGCTTCGAAAAGGCCAAGGGCGATTTGGCCGGGACGGAGCAGGGCGGTGAAGTCAGCGAAGCGGGAGGTGGACATGAGGTTGACGAATTAAGACAAGAAAACGATGGTTTGAATCATAGCCAGTTGGAAGAGTTTTCTGCTAGCTTCATCAGGCGGTAGGGATGATCCTGCTGCTTGTAACCACGAACTAAGAAGATGTCCGAATACTTTCCTACTATCCCCAAGATCAAATACGAGGGGGCTGACTCCGATAACCCGCTTGCTTTCCATCATTACAATCCAGATGAAGTCGTCGGCGGAAAAACGATGCGTGAGCACATGCGCTTTGGTGCAGCCTACTGGCACTGCATGCGCAATGGCTTGGGCGATCCCTTCGGTGATGGAACCGCGATTACGCCTTGGGATAATGGAGAAGAGACTTTAGAAAATGCGCTGGCCCGCGTGCCGGTCTTTTTCGAGTTTCTCGATAAGATCGACATTGATTACTACTGCTTCCACGACCGCGATATCTCGCCGGAGGGGGAGACGCTTGCAAAGACGCATGAGATGTTTCATCGCGTCGTTGACGAGTTGGAGACTTTTCAAAACCAGACCGGAAAGAAGCTCCTTTGGGGCACTGCTTGTCTCTTTATCCATCCTCGCTATGCGCAGGGTGCTTCGACTTCTCCAAGTGCCGATGTCTTTGCCTATGCCGCGAGTCAGGTTAAAAATGCCATCGACGCGACTCACCGCCTCGGAGGTCCGGGATACACTTTTTGGGGTGGACGTGAGGGCTATGGTTCTTTGATCAATACTGACATGAAGCGTGAGGTGGATCATCTCGCCGCCTTCCTCCACATGGCAGTCGATTACGCGAAGAAGATCGGATACACTGGACAGTTTTACATCGAGCCGAAGCCGCGTGAACCGACGACCCACCAGTATGATTCTGACTCGGCAGCGTGTTTGAATTTCCTCCGTGAATACAATCTGCTCGATCACTTCAAGCTGAACATTGAGACGAATCACGCCACGCTGGCTGGTCACACCATGGAGCATGAACTCGAAGTCGCGATGGGCGCGAACGCGCTCGGATCTATCGATGCGAACCGCGGTGACGAACTGCTCGGCTGGGATACCGATCAATTCCCGACTAATCTTTATGGCACTGCAAACGTGATGCTTCGCCTTCTTAAGATGGGTGGATTCACGACGGGTGGTCTCAACTTCGACGCGAAACGTCGTCGTGAAAGCCATGAGCCTGAGGATCTTTTCCACGCACATATTGGGGGCATGGATGCCTTTGCCCGTGGGCTTAAGATCGCCGACAAGATCATTGCGGACGGCCGTTTTAACGAGTTCGTCAAGACCCGCTATGCGTCCTATGACGGTGGGGTGGGAGCTGAGATCGAGTCTGGCAAAGCGTCACTCGAATCTCTCAATGATTATGCCCAGCAGATCGCTCCTCCGCAACTTGCGAGTGGCCGTCAGGAGCGCCTTGAGAATCTCTTCAACGACTACCTCTAGGATCTTATGTCTCTCGTTCTCGGCCTCGATTCCTCAACCCAAAGTCTCTCGGCTGTTCTTCTCGATACCGAGAGCGGAACAGTGGTAGCGGATGATTCTGTTAACTTTGGAAATGACCTGCCTCAATTTGGTCAGCCGCACGGCTACGATGAATCGGGGGTGGGTGGCGAGGTTCATGCCAATCCTCTGATGTGGGTGGAAGCTCTCGACCTCTTGCTGGGTCGCATGAAGGAGGGCGGAGTTGATTTTTCGACAGTCAGCGCCGTTTCCGGATCGGGTCAGCAACATGGGAGTGTTTATTTACGTGAGTGTTTTGGTGAGAAACTGGCATCGCTGGATTCTTCGAGCGATTTGAAGAGTCAGTTGGCCGGATGCCTGACTCGTCAAAGTTCGCCGATCTGGATGGACAGTTCCACGGGTGCCGAGTGTGCCGAAATGGCGGCTGCGGTCGGTGGGAATGAGGTGGTTTGTGGCAAGTCTGGGTCGGTGGCGATTGCGCGATTTACCGGTTCGCAGATTCGTAAGTTTGCGAAGACGGATCCGGAAGCTTTTGCGGAGACCGGGATCATACATCTCGTGAGTTCCTTCTTTGCCTCCATCATGGCGGGGAAGAATGTCGCGATTGATTATGGCGATGGAGCCGGGATGAACTTGATGAATCTCGCCGAGAAGGATTGGGATGTTGATCTCGTGAAGGCGGCGGCTGAGGGGCTTTTGGAAAAACTACCTCCGTGCGCGGCTTCTTCGACGAAATCGGGATCGATATCTTCCTATTTCGTCGAGAAATACGACTTTTCCCCGACGTGTGAGACCTTCATTTGGTCGGGTGACAATCCCTGTAGTTTGATCGGGATGGGGGCGGCCTCGCCTGGTAAAGTGGTGATTAGTCTGGGCACGAGCGATACTTTGTTTGCGGCGATGCCAGAGCCTAAGACCGATCCTCATGGTTTTGGCCATGTTTTTGGGAATCCTGCGGGCGGCTACATGAGTTTGATCTGTTTTAAGAACGGTTCGTTGGCTCGCGAAGCGGTGAAGGCCCAGTTTGGGCTTGAATGGAGTGCTTTTGAAAAGGAGGAGCTGTCTCAAACCCCGATTGGAAATGGCGGGCTAATGATGCTGCCTTTCTACGAGCCGGAAATTACCCCGGCGATTGATACGGGTGGGCCGGTGTTTTCTGAAGCGGGAGAGCATTCTGCTGAGGAAACGGTGCGGGCTGTATTAGAGGGGCAATTTCTCAATATGAGAGTGCACTCAAGTTGGTTGGGCGTTGCGCCGGAGCGTATTTACATCACGGGTGGAGCGTCGGAGAACGATGGCATTGCCCAAGTGATTGCGAATGTCTTTGGCGTGCCGGTTGATCGGCTTGAGGTGCCGGGGTCGGCGACGATTGGCGCGGGGATGAGAGCGGCGCATGGAATGGGGGAGGATTTGAGGGGTTTGGAAGCGAAGTTTAGTCAGCCTAAGGAGGGGCGGACGGTGGAACCGGAGGAGGGGGCGAAGGTGGTTTATGATGGGATGATGGACGGGTTTCATGAATTTCTAGCCCGTGTCAGTCAGGGGAAATCTGTGTAATCTGTGTTAATCCTTTAAAATCTGCGTAAAAAATCTCTGCTCAATTTCTCCATGACTGACCCCGAACTCACATACAACATCATCGGAGCCGCCATGGAGGTTCACCGTGAAATCGGCCCCGGGTATCGAGAAAGTCCTTATGAAAACGCACTCAGAAATGAGCTTCGTCTTCGCGAGCACAAGGTAGAGCAGCAAAAATCGTGGCCGATTCGTTACAAAGGGACGGTCGTTGGTGAATGTTTTACAGATCTGATCGTGGCTCAGAGAGTTCTTATCGAAGCGAAAGCCGAAGATAAGATCACCGAAGCTCATGTGGCTCAATTTCTGAATTATCTCCGGTTGACCGGGATACCGCTTGGGGTGCTTATTAATTTTAAACCGCTTTCGCTTGAGTATAAAAGGGTGGTTTTCAATGCGAAAGAAGGAGGATTTTAACGCAGATTTCAAAGGATTTCCACAGATTACACAGATTTTCCCAACCGATGAACCCCTGCTTCGCAGAGACCCAAAACTTTAATAACCTAACACCAAACAACCAATATCATGCCAAGACCAGTCACATTATTTACCGGCCAATGGGCCGACCTTCCGCTCGCCGAACTCCTCCCGAAAGTCAAAGAAATGGGCTACGACGGCGTCGAACTCGCCTGTTGGGGCGATCACTTCGATGTCCAAGCCGCTCTCAATGAAGAAGGCTACGTGGAGGGCCGCTGGGAGCTCCTGAAGCAAAACGATCTTTCTTGCTTTGCGATTTCCAATCACCTCGTCGGCCAAGCGATTTGCGACCGCATCGACGAGCGCCACGCCGCCATTCTTTCGCCCGCCATCTATGGTGACGGCGATCCTGAAGGTGTCCGCCAGCGCGCTGCGCAGGAATTGATCGATAGCGGCAAGGCGTGCCGCAAGTTCATCGACGCGGGAAAAGACTACATGGCCGGTCGTGAGCAATCGGGTATCGGAGCTGTGGTGAATGGCTTTACAGGATCGAGTATCTGGCATGCTCTTTATGCCTTCCCGCCCACTGATCAAGCTTACCTTCAAAAGGGCTTCGATGATTTCGCGAACCGCTTCCTGCCCATCTTGGATGCCTTCGAAAAAGAAGACGTCAACTTTGGTCTCGAAGTCCACCCGACGGAGATCGCCTTCGACATTGCTTCCGCTGCGCGTGCAATTGAAGCGGTCAAGGGACATAAGCGCTTTGGATTCAACTACGACCCAAGCCACCTCGGATACCAAGGCGTTGATTATGTCCGTTTCATCCGCGAGTTTGCCGACCGCATCTTCCATGTTCACATGAAAGACGTTTGGTGGGGACACGGTGACGGCACCGTGGGGATCTTTGGCGGTCACACTGATTTCACCGATGCTCGCCGCTACTGGGACTTCCGTTCCGTGGGTCGTGGTGACATTGACTTCGAAGAAATTATCGTCGCCCTTAATGACACCCGCTACAGCGGACCTCTTTCTGTCGAATGGGAAGACGGGCGCATGGAGCGCTTCCACGGTGCTGCTGAGAGCTGTGCTTACACAAAATCTCTCGACTTCCCGCGCAATGAAGGCGGAATGTTCGACTCCGCCTTCGACGGCGATAACCAGTAAAAAATATTATTATGTCTACAAAAATTGGAGTCATCGGAGCAGGCGGAATGCTCCAGTATCATCACGCCGGATTCACGAAAGCCGGAGGCGAAGTCGTCGCGGTTTGCGACATGAACGCGGAGGCTGCGAAAGCGGCTGCCGAAAAGTACGGGGTTTCCCGGACTTACACTGATGTGGCCGAAATGCTCGCGAGTGATGAAATCGATGCGGTGAGTATTATCGTGCCCAATAAATTTCATGCACCGCTTTCTATTCAGTGTTTGGAAGCTGGAAAGCACGTCTTCTGCGAAAAGCCACCCGCGTTGAGTGCGTCGGAAGTCGAAGGGATGATCGCGGCGGCCGATAAGGCGGGCAAGACGCTCATGTTTAACTTCAACAACCGGGCCCGTCCTGAGTCCGTTGAGCTGAAGAAGCGCATCGACGCCGGAGAGATCGGAACGATCAACTCGGCTCAATCGAAGTGGATTCGTCGCACCGGAATCCCCGGATTCGGCGGCTGGTTCACGACCAAGGACCTCGCCGGTGGAGGCGCGACCATCGACTTGCTCCACATGATCGATCTCTCGCTTTACTTCATGGGCTATCCCAAGCCGACCAATGTCTTGGGGAAGACCTTTGACACCTTCATGGGCGATTCCCGTTTCAAGGGACCATGGGGCATTCCGGATCGGGCGGATGGCGTCACCGATGTTGAGGCTGCGGCGCACGGCTTTGTCACTTTTGAGACCGGTCAAATTCTCACCCTTCAGGTTTCCTGGGCTGAGATGATCAAGCGCGAGGAAGTCTCCGTTGTTTTCCAAGGCACGAAGGTTGGCGGAAAGCTCGAGCGTCTCTTCAAAGAAGATGGCATCGACGAAACCGCCATCGACACCTTGGAACTTTACACTCAAGACGGCGTCACGCCGGTTGATACCGTTCTTGAAATGCCCGAGTGCGAAGACATGGGGCGGATTGATTCAGCGGCAAACTTCGTAGAAACGATCGAAGGGAAAGCTGCTCCGCTCAATACTCCCGACCAGGCACTGCACTTGATGACGATTATCGATGCCATCTACGAGTCTTCGAAATCCGGCAAAGCCATCTCACTCTAAAGAATCATGAATCGTAAATTGAGAATGGGAATGGTCGGTGGAGGCCGCGGGGCATTCATTGGACAAGTCCACCGCATGGCGGCGAATCTGGATGGAAAAATAGAGCTTGTGGCGGGAGCATTTTCCTCCACGCCGGAGAAATCGAAACTCTCCGGGCAGGACTTTTTTGTCGATCCCGACCGTGCCTACGGAAATTATGAAGAGATGGCGAAAGCCGAAGCCGCTCGCGAGGATGGCATCGATTTCGTCTCGATCGTAGTGCAAAACAACCTCCATTTTGCGGTTGCAAAATGCTTCCTCGACGCGGGGATCAATGTCATTTGTGACAAGCCGCTGGCTCTCGATATGGACCAAGCGAGGGAACTCCAGAAGTTGGTGGACGAGTCGGGCCTCATCTTTGCGCTGACCCACAACTACACCGGCTACCCCATGGTCAAGGAAGCCAAGCGCATGGTCGCTGATGGTGAGTTGGGTCGCATTCTTAAGATCGTCGCCGAATATCCCCAAGGTTATGCTGTTGGAGATATTGAAGGGGAAGGCTCGGGAGCGATCGCCAACTGGCGGGCCGATCCCAAGATTGCCGGTGCTTCGAATTGCATGGGTGATATCGGAACGCATGCGCATAATTTAGCCCACTACATTACCGGGCTGGAGATCGAGGAATTGGCGGCTGAATTGACAGCCTTCATTCCAGGCCGCGAGCTTGATGATGATGGGAACTGCCTCATCCGCTTTGAAGGTGGCGTGAAGGGCATCATTTACGCTTCGCAAATTTCCAACGGGGATGAGAATAATCTCAACATCCGCGTTTATGGAACCAAGGCCTCACTCGAATGGCATCAGGAAGAGCCCAACGATCTCATCGTAAAATACGCCAATGCCCCGCGTCAAACCTACCGACGTGGGAACGACTACCTCGGCGCGGCGGCGAAGGCCAATTCACGGACCCCTTTCGCCCATCCTGAGGGCTTTATCGAGGCCTTTGCCAATGTTTACCTCGCGGCGGCAGCCGCCATTGCTGATAAAATCGATGGCAAGCCAGCACCGGATGGGGGATACGATTATCCCACGGTGGATGATGGCGTTCACGGCATGGCCTTCATCAAAGCCTGCGTGGATTCATCCAAGAACAACGCGGCGTGGACCAAAGTGGAAGTTTGATTGAGGAGGATTTCATGAAGAAATTTAGAGTGATCCAGTTCATTCTTATCATAGGTATGTCAGTATTGTTGCCCAGTTGTCAGGCAACCAGAGGAGTGAATCCTCTCGGAGAAGATTCGGAAGTCGTGGGCACGCAAAGCCACTCTTCTTTTTCGGCTGGTGCTGAGATGACGGCTGAATTTTAGGTGTTGCAACTAAGATCGAGACACAGACTTTGAACTGGCAAGATTGAGCTGCGAGACTTCCGCTCTTGAATTATCGCGCTGACCCCGTATTACTGCGGGGTGCAGCGCTTCTTTTTGCTTTTGATTTCGGCCGCAGGACTGGTCTCGTGTTCGTCGTCGTCTTCTTCTGAATCGGGGCTGGAATCCAGTGCGGAACGAACGGGTGCCCGTAAGATCACGATCGGTGAGGACGGGGGGAATAATCCTTTTGCCTTCAATAAGGAAGAAGTTCAGAAAGGGGATGACGGATCCATCACTGGTGGTAAACGGAGTCAATATGACTCTCAGATGAAGTCGGCATACGCCCAGGCCAATGGAAAAATTCCTAATTACATGGAGAGTTCTTACCAGAAGAAAGCTTGGGCCGGTGGTAAAGATTACAGCACTGGATCTTATCAAACTGCCAAGAACCGTAACGCGGGGAAAAAATCTTGGTTTGGTGGTCGCAAGTCTAACGAGGCCAGCCAAGTGGCTCGTGCCTCGGGACAGGATTACTCGACTGGGTCTTATCGTACCAGATCGGCTAACGAGACCGGTCGCGCGGTGAGAACGGGGAGCAATGCTTACACTGAAAGCCGCACGAGCAACGGTTGGGGACGCGCTCCTGTCATTCTTACGAGCGAGGAATATCGTAGTATCAGCATGGGGCAGGCGAAGAGCTTGCTCGGCCGATAAGAGGCGGTTTTATCGAATGGCCCGTAAGCGGCGGTGCCAGATTTCTTTTGTCACTTCGTCATCGGCAAGAGCTGCGCGGGCTTCGAGGTAGGCGATGAGATTTTCCAAGGTCGCTTTGATGAGGGTGGCGGGTTGATTTCCGGCGGCCACTTCTCCGCAAAGGGCAGCCTGAAGGAAGCGGGCAGCGTCTGCGGGTTGCTCGTTTTTAAGGTAGGATTTCCCGAGGATGACGAGGCATTGCAGGGCTCGATAATCCTTGAGATTGGCGACTGCGGCGGAAAGTTCCAGAGTTTTTCTTTTTCCGGTAAGAGCACCGAGCTGAAGGGCGAGAGCGGGGTTGGCGAGGATAAGATGATGAAGGGCTTGGGATTCTCCCCCACCGGTAAGTTGAAGCTGATGCCAACGGAGGGCGATATCGGTGGGGCTGATCAGAAGAGCGGTTTCCAATGCGGCTCGGCGTGTTTCTTCGGGCCAGGTTTCATCACGGATGATTCCCGAAAGGTCCCGCGTGGAGAGTTGATACCACGCGGCTTTCTGAACCATCGCAAGAGCTTCAGGGAGTTTTAGGAAGAGGACATTTTGGTAGAGGGAATCGCTGGGCAGGAGTGTTTTTTTTGAAGATTCCGCGAGAGATTTTGCGGTGATCTTGCGGGCCTCTTTCTGATCTCCGTTGAGGAAGTCTTCGACCTTCTTGAAGATCGAGAGGGGTGATTGAAGGGGGTCAAGTACTAGGAAGAGTTCATACCAAGTGACGGAGACCTTGTCGGGATAGGGGAGAAAGGGAGCAATCTCCGAAGCCCGTTGATAGGGGAGTTTGGCATTCAGTCCCGGGGCCAGTGTGAGCAGTTCTTCACGTGAGAAAATTTGCAAGCCGAGAGTGATCGCTTTGCTTCGATAAATTTCAGTTGGCATTTTGAGGGAGAGCAAGGGCTCGAAAATTTTTTGAGCTTCCTCTTTTTCTCCTGCTTCAAGGTGGAGCGTGGCCAAGGTAATGCGCATCTTGGTTTCTTCTTTTCCGTCGAAATTATTCAAGGTTTCCTGGGCAAGAGCGAGGGCTTCCTCGCGATGGTTCGTTCTCCAGAGGAGATTAACAGCCGAGGTGCTTTGGCGATTCGCGGAAAGGGTTTCGGAAGCTTCACGCGGACTTCCCAGCAGGCTTAGGGTGCGGGCTAGGACGGACCAATCGAGGAGGACCGCGGCGGAGAGAGCTTCAATGTCAGGTTCACCCGGAAGATCGCCAAAGGCGGTGTGAAGGGCTTTTAAACCGAGTTCCGCTGGTGGTGGGACGTCATCTTCATCGCGGCTGGGAAGTTCGAGAAGGCCGACCATGAGATGGTTTTCATAGCGCAGGAATTGTTGGTTCTTGAGCCCTTGATTGAGGCGGAGAACTTCATCTTGGTCTCCACGAAGGCGAGCGCGGAATATTTTCAATTCATCCTGCCAAGGACCTTCGTATGGAGTGGCGGGACTGCCGCTGGAAGCTTCCAGAAATGCGAGGGCGCGGGCTAGGTCGGGATCGGGCGTGGTGGGCAGGCCTTCCTGCAGGATTTCTAAAGCAAGCGGGAGATCCTCGCCGATGAGGGCAGTCCGTGCGAGGGCGAGGAGGGTGACTTGATCGCTTTCCTTGGTGAACTGGCGAAACTTTTGATAGACCAAAGCCGTTTGCGCCTTCGCGAGAATGGCGATGATTTGAGGCTTCATGGGAAGATCTTGCTTTGCCACTTCCACGATCATGGCGGCCCGACATGGCGGAGAGAGATGAGTGGTGAAGAGATCCTCCCAGCGGCCTCGTTGTTCGAGGAGGGACTGTGTCACCAGGCTTGCGAGGGCGACGAGATTCTTTGGTCCGGCGAGCTCCTTCTCGGCCCAATGATCGAGCAAGGCCAGCGCGATGGGAGCACCATCATGGTGATCAAGAAGCTCATCGAGGCGGGCGGCCCGTTGATCGGGCAAGGCTTGCTCCAGAGTGACCGCCAATTGGAGGAGGTCGGGTGAGGATGTGGGCTGCAGACCCATCCGGAGACGGCGGAGGATAAAGCGTGCCCGATTCGCGACTTCTGGATCTGCGTCATCGGCCAGTTCGCTCAGGAGGGGGAGGGAGGTCGTGCCATTTTTCCAAAGTTCGAGGGTCGTGGCGTTTCGTTCGGATGTTTTTTTCGACCCCAGCAGGGCACGAGCCTCTTCGAGGCTGGGTAGGGCCATTGCGGAAAGGGCGCAGAGCAGGAAGAGGAGGGATTTCATCGCAGCGAGAACGTATTCGAAATGACAATTCTTAGCGATAAGAGACTGCTGGCCCTGTCACGGGGAAAGCACTAGAGTCCCGCCGTGGAAGATAAGAAACCGGAAACGCGCAAGGAGCGGCTGTGGAGAATCGTCTTCGAAGCGGAGACTCCACTTGGCAAGGCCTTCGATGTCGTTCTTCTTTGGGCCATCGTGCTGAGTGTCCTTGCGGTGACCTTGGAAAGTGTCGATAGCATTCAGGTGACACACGGTGAGATTTTAAAAACGGTCGAGTGGGTCTTCACCATCCTTTTCACGGCTGAATACCTCATGAGGATCATGCTGGTCCGCCGCCCCGTGCGCTACATCACGAGCTTTTTCGGGATCGTTGATCTCCTTTCGTGCCTGCCGACCTATCTGGCCATCTTTTTGTCAGGAGCGCATTCGCTCATGGTGATCCGTATTCTCCGTTTGCTGCGGATGTTCCGTGTTCTGAAGATGGTTGGCCACGTGCGG
>JBLHUR010000139.1:0-16148 GCA_047629805.1 Akkermansiaceae bacterium
TGGTTTCGAGAATACGGTGGAGAAAAAGCTCTTGTTCGCCGGAGCTTTAGTAAATTTTGCACCGCCATGAAGGTGATCGATCCCGTTCTTAAATCCCAAATTGGCCACCTTAGGAACCCCGCTGCCTAAAAACATTTCCACCCACTTTCCAACTCTTAAATTTTACAAATATGGACCCCGTTATCGCAAACGTCTTCGACAGCTTCTTCAATTCCATCGAGGTCGCTGGTGAAACTAAGCCGCAGCCTCTGGAAGTTCTTGGAGCAATGAGCTTGAGTTTCTTCCTCAACATGCTCATCGGCATGCTCTATAAAATGACCTATAAGGGTACCCGATACTCTCAGGACTACGTTCACACCCTTGTCATTATCGGCACCGTGACAACGATCCTGATCATGGTCGTCAATGGAAGCCCGGCCGTCGCTTTCGGAGCATTTGCGGCCTTCTCCATGATCCGCTTCCGACGGAACCTCGGACAGTCCCGCGATCTAGCCTTCGTGTTTTTCGCGATGGCTACCGGCATGGGAATTGGAGCCCGCGAGTATCCCATCGTTCTTGTAACCACTATCATCGTGGGACTCGCGATTTGGTTTATCTCTCGTCAGGACGCATTCGCGCCCAACCGCGCTTCCCACCAACTTCGCATCCGAGTGAACAACGATGTCGATTTCTCCAAAGCCTTCAACGACATCTTTGGTAAATTTTGCGACGCCATCGAAATGATCAGCGTTGAGTCTGTCCAAGCCGGTATGATGAGCGAACTCCGCTACGGCCTCATTCTCAAGGACGGCATTCAAGTCTCCGACTTCATGGAAGAAGTCCAGATCGCCTGCGGTAACAACCGAGCCATCCTAACATCCACGATGCGCGACTTGGAATACTAAGAGGCCTCCCTTTCCCTCAATTCCGGTCGTTCGTTACGACCGGAATTTTTTTATGCCCTCCCATAAAAAAAGCCCTCGGGAACTTTGATCCCCGACGACTTTGAAGACGTTTCCTTGTCCTGAAGTTTAGCCCCCAATCGAGACGATCACCAAAGTGGCGACAAGCGCAATTCCTAAAAGCCCCGTCACAACGAGAGTGCGCTTCTGCAGCTTCACGATCGTCTCCGCGCTCTCCTGATCCGCCTTTTGAACCTTCTCACAAAGTGTTTCATAGCGACGGCTGGACTTCTTCAGTTCGCTTTGAACTGCCTCCATCGATCCGCTGACCTTGGCAAAAACCCCCTTCATTCCATCCATTGTTGTCACTGATTTTTCGCTGGCACGGGAAAGAGCGGAAAGAGAACCGTCAACCCGCGTCAAGGAATCCATCATCTGTCCATCACGCTTTCCGGCTTCATCAAGCCGACCCGCAACCTTCTCCAAAACCCCCGTCACCTGCACCTGCGTGCGAGTCAGGGCCGCAATATTTTCAGCTGGAATCGGAGGCAAAATATCCGTCACCTTCAGCTCTACCTTCTGCGGCTGCGCTTTTTCGAGGCTCTTACAAATATCATCGACCGATTTGATCAACTCCTCATGACGCTTGATCATCACATCGCTTTCAGTTGGTTTACGCGGGAGCGAGAATGGAGCGTCATCACACGACAGTGGAGGCACGGACTTGGCGTCATCTGCCCTCGGTTTAGGTGAAGATTTCCCTCCACCGAAAAGTTTTCCAAAAAGACCCAGCTTCTTTTCACCGGTTTTCTTGGACTTGGGTGCGCGAACCGCTCCTAGCCCTCCTTTGAGAGGGAGCGACAGAGATGCTTTCATGGAACTTTCTTGCATTAAACTCAAAGAAGGTTGAACCGGAACGACTTGATGCCCAGACGGAGTCTCTGAGAAGGGATGGTATGGATTATTCATAACAATAGGAGAATATTAACTTTACTTAATAAATCAACAATCTTCTCGTATAAATTTGAGGCCGTCTTCTCCTCAAGGCTTGAATACCTGATCATCTCCCCCAAGACTGCACGCCCATGTGGAAGGGTAGATTTTCAAAAGCAACCGCCGATCTCGTTCAACACTATGGAGAGTCCATCTCCTATGATTGGCGACTTTATCCTCACGATGTCGCGGGGTCCATCGCGCACGCCCGCGCACAGGTCAAAGCAGGTATTCTCACCGAGGAAGAATTTCAACAAATCGAAGCTGGCCTTCGCGACGTCGAAAGAGACATCGCGGCCGGAAACTTCGAGTTCTCCATCGAGCAGGAGGACATCCACATGAACATTGAATCCGCCCTCACCAAGCGCATCGGCGCAGTCGGTGGAAAACTCCACACCGCTCGCTCGCGCAATGATCAAGTCGCGACCGATACCCGCCTATACTGCCGCGCTGCCATCGATGACCTTTCAAGTCTCCTTTCCGGCCTCCAAAACGCTCTCCTCAACCGTGCCGAGCGTTACGCCGCCACTGTCCTCCCCGGTTATACCCACCTCCAGCGTGGCCAGCCCGTGACTGTCGGACATCATCTCCTCGCCTACGTCGAAATGATCGCTCGGGATAAAGACCGCCTCATCGACGCCCGCAAGCGCGTCAATGTCTCCCCACTCGGCTCAGGTGCTCTCGCCGGCTCCACCATCAATCTCGACCGTGAGGCCATCGCAAAAGAACTGGGCTTCGACTCCGTGACCACGAACTCGATGGACGCCATCTCGGACCGCGACTACATCGCCGAACTTCTTTTCGACTTCGCCCTCATCGGTGCCCACCTCTCCCGCCTTTCGGAAGATCTCATCCTCTGGTGTTCCAGCGAGTTTGGATTTGCCACCCTCTCGGATGCCCACACCACTGGCTCCTCGCTCATGCCGCAGAAAAAAAACCCCGACGTCTGCGAACTGACCCGTGGGAAGACGGGACGTCTCTACGGAAACCTCATCGCCATCCTCACCGCCATCAAAGGCCTCCCTCTCACCTACAATCGCGACCTACAAGAGGACAAAGAACCCCTCTTCGATTCCATCGACACCCTCACCCTTGCGCTCAAAGTAAACTCCGAAATGATCACCGCGATGGAGATCAACGAGGACGCTTGTGAGGCCGCCGCTTCCGATCCCCTCCTCCTTGCCACCGACCTCGCCGATTGGCTTGTCAAACAAGGCATCCCCTTCCGCTCCGCGCACGAACTCGTCGGCAAAGCAGTCGCCGCCTCGGTCAACTCCGGAACGCCTCTCGATCAACTCGATCTCACCGAAGTCGATTCAGCCTTCACCGCCGATGCCTCCTCCGTCTTCGATCTTCAGACCGCCCTCGCGGCCCGAAGCAACCCCGGTGCCCCTTCCATCGAAAATGTAAAAGCCCAGATTGCTCGTTGGAAATCCCAATAAGGAGCGTGGATGGCGTGCCCCTACGGGTAGATTCCGGTCCGCTCTTGGCCCTCAACCACCCATCCCCCGCAAAGCCCGCCCCGTCGCAGACTTTTTAACTTTCATCACCACCGCCGGAGTCCCTGTCGCCACAACATATCCCCCGGCCTCCCCACCAGTCGGTCCCAGGTCAATAAGGTGATCACACACCGCGATCACATCAAGGTTGTGCTCCACCACCACCAAGGAATGCCCGGCATCACGCAGTCTAAAAAGAACTTCCAGCAGCACCTGCACATCCTGATAATGCAGCCCCGTCGTTGGCTCGTCCAAAAGATACAACGTGTGCCCCGGAGTTGATTTGGAAAGCTCGCACGCCAGCTTCACCCGTTGTGCTTCTCCGCCAGAAAGGGTATTCGCGGCCTGACCCAGCTTCACATATCCCAGCCCGACATCGAAGAGCGCATTCATAATCGCACTTAACTTCGGCACCGCTCCAAAAAACTTCCGAGCTTCCTCAATCGTCATCTCAAGAACATCAGCGACGCTCTTCCCCCGATAGCGAACATCCAGCGTCTCACGATTATAGCGATGCCCCCCGCAAGCCTCGCACGCGATCCACACGTCGGGCAAAAAGTGCATATCGATTTTCAAAGCGCCTCCGCCTTGACACTTCTCACAACGTCCACCTTTCACGTTAAAACTAAAGCGCCCCGTTTTGTATCCCCGCTGCCGAGAGAGCGGAAGATGGGAAAAAAGATCCCGCACCAAATCAAAGGCACCGGTATACGTCGCGGGATTGGAACGCGGACTTTTTCCCAAAGGACTCTGATCCACTACCACCACTTTTTCGAGAAACTCCATCCCCTCGATTTTCTTATGCTTCCCCGGTTCCGCTTTTGCCCGGTGGAAAGTGCGCGCCAACGAACGCCGCAAAATTTTATCAATGAGCGTCGATTTCCCACTCCCGCTCGGCCCCGTCACTCCGACCAACTGACCCAGCGGAATCGTCACATCCTGTCCCTTCAGATTATTGGCGGTCGGCCCTACGATCTTAAGCTCACAAGTTGACTTCCGCCGCCGCGAGGAAATCTCCAGTTTTCCCCGGCGCAACCACCTCCCCGTCGGCGTCTCTAAGTTGGCCACCTCCTCCGGAGTCCCCTGCCCGATCAACTCGCCGCCATGAAGTCCCGCCGCCGGGCCGATCTCGATGACCTGGTCCGCCGCCCTCACCATCGCCTCATCATGCTCCACCACCACCACGGTATTCCCAGCGTCGCGAAGTCGGATCAGCGCCCTGATGAGCCGATCATTATCAAGCGGATGAAGGCCAATACTCGGTTCATCAAGAACATATAAAACCCCCGCCAATCCCGAGCCCAGCTGAGTCGCCAACCGCACTCTTTGAAATTCCCCACCGGAAAGCGTCCCGCTCGCTCGGTCCAAACTCAGATACCCCAACCCAACCTCATTCAGAAAAGAAAGCCGCTTCAGCAGCTCCGTCACCACCCCCTTCATCGCGATCACCTTATCCGCTGGCAAAGCAATCTCGCCCAACCACCCACGAGCCGACTCGATGGAACTCCCGCAAAAATCCTGAATCCCCATCTCTCCGCCCGTTCCCGTCAAGGTAACCGCGAGATACTCAGGCTTCAGCCGCCGTCCCTCGCATGCCTGACACTCGCGGGAGGTGATAAAGCGCCCCATACTCCGTTTCACCGAGTCACTTTCACTCTCCCGATAGTGCCGCTCGACCTGTCGACAGATCCCCTCAAATTCCTTCTTCCAAGGAACAATATGCCCTTCCTTTTCCCACGCCACTTCGATCTTGATATCCCCCGTTCCATAAAAAAGAGCCTCGTAAAACTCCTCCCCCAGCGAATCAAATCGTTCATCGACACTCACACCACAATGCACCGCCAGCGCCTCAATATGCAACTGATTCCATCCCTTCTTTTTTTTCGATCCCTTCGTCCAAACCGCCACCGCGCCCTCCGCGATCGACTTACTCCGATCCGGGACTGCGAGAAATGGATCACAAAAAACCTCCGTCCCCAGCCCATGACAAGCCTCGCACGCTCCCAAGTGTGAATTGAACGAAAAATGCCGTGGCGTCAGTGCCGGCAACTCAAAGCCCGTCACGGGATTCCGAAAACTCGTCGCAAAAGCAACCTCCTCCCACACCTTCGCTCCCTTCTCTTGGGCCAAAGCCCGCACCTCCATCCCGCAAATCCGCAACGCGATTTCCACACTATCAGCCAAGCGCGACTCCAGCCCTTCCTTCACCACCAGCCGGTCCACCACGATCTCAATCTCCCCACCCTCTGGCCAATGCTCACTCGCCTCTTCTAATTCATAAATCTCCCCCCCAATCCGCACCCGCACAAATCCCTGTCGCTGCAAATCCGAAATCATCCCCGCTGCCTCACCTTCCGCCGTCAGCGGAGCCAGCAAAATCAACCTCGTTCCCACCGGTCTTCCGCACAAACTTGCGACAATATCCTTTGTCGTCATCCGCTCCAGCCGCTCCCCCGTCACTGGATCATGTGGCACCCCCGCCGCCGCATACAAGATCCGGAGATAATCATGAATCTCCGTCACCGTCGCAATCGTCGAGCGAGGATTCCCCGAGCCACTCCGCTGCTCGATCGCAATCGCCGGACTCAGCCCCTCAATCGCATCCACCTCCGGCTTCTCCAACTGATCCAAAAACTGCCGGGCATAAACTGAAAGCGACTCGACATACCGCCGCTGCCCCTCCGCATAGAGCGTATGAAAAGCCAAACTCGACTTCCCACTCCCACTCACCCCCGTCACCACAATCAACTTCCCCCGCGGAAGATCGACATCGATCCCCTTCAAATTATGCTGCCGTGCTCCCCGAATCTTGATCACCCCTCGATTACACTCGCAAGGGCTCGAATTGGCAGCAAAGAAATACCAAAAGTCCCCGCCGCGCCAACAATCCGCCTCGACATCGGGTTAGCGCTCCCTATCCTCGCGCGCCCGCGTGAAATCGCGGAGAATCCTTCCTCGTTATGGCCAAGCCAGTCTTCCAATCACTTCCCGGTTTTCGCGATTTTCGTCCTGAAGACTGCGCCGTGCGCAACTACCTCTTCCGAAATTTTCGTGAAGTCGCCCGACGCTATGGCTTCGTGGAATATGAAACTCCCATCGTGGAAGGCACCGAGCTTTATCTTAAAAAATCAGGAGGAGAACTCGGCACGCAACTCTTTCGCTTCAATGACCAAGGCGGTCGCGATGTCACCCTCCGCCCAGAAGTCACCGCCTCACTCGGCCGTCTCCTCACCGCCTGCCAACGCGACTACCCCAAGCCGCTCCGCTGGTTCGAAATCGGCCAATGTTTCCGCTACGAAAAACCCCAGGCCGGCCGAACACGGGAGTTTTACCAGTTCAATGTTGATCTCATCGGTGAGACCGATGCTGCGGCCGATGCCGAACTGATCGCCCTCACCATCGAGCTGATGCGCGAACTTGGCTTCCAACAAGGCGACTTCATCATCCGACTTTCCGATCGCACCTATTGGCAGGAATTTGCCAACTCAAAGGGGCTCAATGAAGAGCAAGCAGCCATTCTTTTGCAGGTCGTCGATAAACTAGAGCGCGATGACAAAGGCCTTCTCCCTGCAAAGCTGGAGCCACTGGGCCTCACCATTGAGGAGGTTCGGGATGCCATCAAGTCACCTTCCGCCTTGAGCGAAAATCTCAACACCGTTCTCGCCAACCTCGAAGCACGCGGCATGCGCGACGATGTCGAAGTGGATCTCTCCATCGTCCGAGGTTTGGCCTACTACACCGGCGTGGTCTTCGAGATCTTCGACGCTAAGAAATCGATGCGCGCTGTCGCAGGCGGTGGCCGCTACGACTCGCTCGTCTCAGCTCTCTCCGGCGGCAAGGTCGATCTCCCCGCCGTTGGCTTCGCGATCGGCGATGTCGTCATTCGAGACCTCATCGAAAAGACACCACACGCTTTCGAAAAAATGCAGGCTGCTTTGAAAGCCGAGAGCGCCTGCGATCTCTTTTTGGTCATCGCCGATCAGGAACAACAAGCGAATGCCTTAGCCCTCGCGAGCAAATTGCGCGCCGCTGGCATCGCGGTTTCCTACCCGCTCACCCCGACTAAGTTTGCCAAGCAATTCAAAGCCGCCGAGCAAGCCAAGGCAAAGGCCGCCCTCGTCATCGGTGACGAATTCCCCGAGGTCTCCCTCAAAATCCTCGCCACGCGCGAAGAAGAAAGATTGACTGTCGATGATTCCATCGTCGAAACCCTTTCCCAATACCTGAAGAAATGAGAACACACCACTGCAACGAAATCCGCGCCGAACACATCGGAAACACCGTCACCCTCATCGGGTGGGTGAATAGCGTCCGCGACCAAGGTGGCGTGATCTTTATCGATCTCCGCGATCGCGAAGGCATCACCCAGTGTGTCTTCCGCTCCGAAGTCTCACCCGATGCTGCCGAGCTCTCCCACAAGCTCCGCTCCGAGGATGTTGTCCAAGTCACCGGTAAGGTGGAAGAGCGTCTCAAAACCGAAGATGTCGACACCAAGAACGACAGCCTCGATACCGGTGAGGTCGAAATCGTGACCCAGGAACTCGTGATTGTGAACAAATCCGAAGTCCTGCCCTTCCAACTAGACAAGGAACTTTCCAACGAAGACCTCCGCCTAAAGCACCGCTACCTCGACCTCCGTCGTCCGCGTCTCACCAACAACCTCCGCCAGCGTCACGTCATCACCAAAGCGGCGCGCGATCACCTTTCCGAGGAAGGATTCATCGAAGTCGAAACACCCATCCTCTCAAAAGCAACGCCCGAAGGAGCTCGCGACTTCCTCGTGCCCAGCCGCATGAACCCTGGAAAGTTTTACGCTCTCCCGCAGGCTCCCCAGCAATACAAGCAGATGCTCATGGTGGCCGGAGTTGAAAAATACTTCCAGGTTGCCCGCTGTTTCCGGGACGAAGATCTCCGCGCTGACCGCCAGCCTGAGTTCACCCAGATTGATATCGAGGCCTCCTTCGTGACGCAAGACGACATCATCGGACTCGTTGAAGGAATGCTTTCCTCGATGTTCGAAGAAGCCCGCAAAGTCAAAGTTCCGACTCCCTTCGAACGTCTCACTTGGCATGACGCCATGAACCGCTTCGGCTCCGACAAGCCCGAGCGCCGCATCGGGATGGAGATGGTTGACCTCACCGAGGACCTAAAAGATTGCGAATTCCGCGTCTTCTCCGGCACTGTCGCCAGTGGGGGTGTCGTCAAAGCGATCAATGCGAAAGGATTTGCCGGGATCTCCGTCGGCCAGATCGACAAGCTCACAAAACTCGCCCAAGAGGCTGGAGCAAAAGGCCTCGCCTACATTCAGGCCCGCGACACCGACCGCACAACTTGGCGTTCACCTTTCGTAAAGCGCATGACCGATGAAGAGGTCGAGGCTCTCCGCAGCAAGCTCAACATCGAACCCGGAGACCTCATCCTCTTCGCGGCCGACCAATGGGAACCCGCTTGCGATGTTCTCGGACGTATCCGCCTCGAAGTTGCCAATCTGCAAAACCTCCTCGAAGGAAACGAAGACCTCGACTTCCTCTGGGTCACGGAATTCCCCCTCCTCGCCTTCGATGATGAGGAAAATCGCTACGTCGCGGTCCACCATCCCTTCACTCGTCCACTCAAAGAAGACGAAGACAAGCTCCGGAAGGGCGAACTCGATGGCCTCCGCGCCCAAGCCTATGACGTCGTCCTCAACGGCTACGAACTCGGCGGCGGCTCGATCCGGATTCACGAAGCCGAACTTCAAAGCTCGATGTTCAAAGCTCTCGGCATTTCCGACGAAGAAGCGAACACCGAATTCGCCCACATTCTCGATGCCTTCAAATTCGGTGCTCCACCTCACGGCGGCATCGCTCTCGGGCTCGACCGAGTCGTCATGCTCGCCTGCAAGGAGGACTCGATCCGCGAAGTCATCGCCTTCCCAAAAAACAACAAAGGAGCCGAAATCATGACCTCCAGCCCTGGAACCGCGACTGCCAACGCCTTACGCGACCTCCGAATCAAATCGACCTACGTCGAAAAGCCGAAAGCTGAGTAAAGTTTGACCCCATTCAAGCAATCCCGCACAGTCCCGCCATGAAAACGTTGGCAAGACTTGGCGGGATTCTTTTTGTCATCACCTCGGCTCTCCAAGCCGAGGTCGATACCGAAATCCCCCTTGGCATCGAGGCGGTCACCGGCCTGCGCACGAGCTACGTCCATCGTGGTTTCGAACTGGCGGATACCTCTCTTGATTTCCAGATGCAAGCCGAGGTCACTCTCTCAAACGAGACCTCCGTCCACTTGGGGTTTTCACACCTCGCCGAAAGCAACGGGGATTTTTCGGAAACCTCAGCTTACGTCGAACTCACTCATAATTTGAGTAAAGATCTTCTTGCGGGAACTTCCCTCACCTATCGGGATCGCAATGCCAGCCTCCTTTCCAGCGGCCTTGACCTTGGCGTTTTCACCTCTTACGCCCTCAACCATGACTGGCGCTGGCGCAATGAATTGAACTTCGACTTCGGCGAAAACGGGCTCTATTTTGCGAGCGAAGTAGAGTGGAGCCACCTCATTTCTGACAGATCATTTGTCACCATCGAGGGCGGGATGAGCTTCGTCGCCAACTACCTCGAACGCAACGGCCTTAATGATTTCTACGCCCGCGTCAGCTATACCTTCACGATCTCCGACCGGGTAGCAATCACCCCATTCTTCGGAACCAGCCTCCAACTCGATGACCACGAATCCGACGATGTGGCTTACGGAGGCTTTTGGTTCGAAGTTATTTTTTAGGAGACTGCCGCGGCTTTTTCTCGGGCTTTCCAGAGCGTGGTTCACCCTTGTCACGGATCTCCTCGCTGGTGATTTCACCATCCTTGTCCTTGTCGAGTTTTTGAAACCACTTACGTCCCTCGTTTTCGGGAAGTGGCAAGACAGCGGGAGCTTTTTGAAACTCTCGCCAGGAAAGAGACCCATTATGATCGAGATCCAGGCCCTTGATTCTAATGCGAGGAAGGTGCTTTTCCCCGCGAGGCCCATTCCGGCCACCGCGGCGTCCTTCCTGCTGGTCTAGAAAGCCATCCGAATTGTGATCCAGACGTGCGAATATTTTATCCCGTCTCTCATCGGACATTTTAGCGAAGGGAGGGTGGGACGCAAATTCCTCTTTGCTAATCCGGTCGTCCTTATCGAGATCTGCCTTCTCGAGAGGATGAGGCCCCTTCTTTGGAGCCATCCCCTTCAGCTCCTTGCTCGAAATAAACCCGTCTCCATCCTTATCGAGCCGATCAAAAATCTTCACTCGGATCTCAGGGTCAAGACGCGATGCCCGCTTACCCGCAGCAAACTCCTTTTTGGAAACCTTCCCGTCCTTATTCAAGTCATAGGCTTTCAAAAACTCCTCCGGTCGAGGTGGTCCTTTCCGATGATCTCGCCGATGATCTCTGCCCTTCTCTTGGGCGAAGGCACAGGAAAGCAGGACGACGGAGAGAGAAATGATGAGCGATTGCTTCACGGAAACGGTTGGTTGCCATATTGAACCACGGGAATGTTCCCTAGTTGCATAAAATCGTAGCTTTTCGGTAGACGGTTCTTTTCTTTCTCCTAGTCTCCCGCCGATGGCCATTCTCTCATCACTCTGCGCCGAGCGCCCCACCCTTTCCTTCGAGTTCTTTCCTCCCAAGACCGACAAAAGTGCGGTGGAATTGTTGGAGACGGTCCACGAACTGGGCAAACTTGACCCAGCCTTCGTAAGCGTAACTTACGGAGCCGGAGGAACAACCCGCGAAAGGACCCGTGATCTTGTCCAGCGAATCATCAAGGAAACCTGCGTCGCAACCATACCTCACTTGACATGCATTGGACATTCATCAGAGGAAATGCACCAAATTCTTGATCACTATGCGGATGACCAAGTTGGAACCATCCTCGCTCTTCGAGGTGACCCGCCTCACCATCAGCCGAACTATGATCGAAGCGGCGATGATTTCCAATATGCTTCTGATCTGGTCTCATTTATCGCGAATCATCCCCACTCATTCGAGATCGGCGTGGCGGGATTTCCTGAAGGACATCCCGCTACTCAGAATCGCTTGGTGGAAATGGATCACTTTAAAACCAAAATCGATGCAGGCGCAGACTACATCTGCACTCAGCTCTTCTTCGATAACCACGACTTTTTCGACTATCGTGATCGCTGCTCGCTTCACGGTATTGATCTTCCCATCGTGGCCGGGATTATGCCCATCACAACCCTCTCGGGGATGAAGCGCATGGCTGATCTGGCTGCAGGGAGCCGGTTCCCCGCCAAGCTTCTCAGAGCCCTCGGAGAAGCTGGAGACGACCCCGCTGCCATTCGCCAAGCGGGAATTGACTACGCAATCGAGCAATGTCAGGGACTGATCGATGGAGGAGTTTCCGGACTCCACCTTTACACTCTCAATAAGAGTAGTGCGACTCGTGAGCTTGCTTCTGCTCTCAATTTTTAATCCCATCCCGGATCGACGGGATTACCAGAGAACCAGTGGCAGTTTCACTCACCCTCTCGACGTCCTTCGGTATTTCTCATCCGGGCCTGCTCAAGAATTTTCTCATTAGCCCCTTCACTAATATTTGAGAAACGGCTCCCATTCAAAGGAATGTCGATCCATCTCCAGCCCGTTTCATCGGCAGGATAGAGCCGCGCCAGGTTTTCGTTTTCAGCGAAAGATGAGGCTGGAATCGCGAGCCTTAGCTTTCCATTAATTCGGTGAACTTTCATCTCCTCGCGGAGTTGCACACCTTCGATTTCCTTCGCGCTCAGCAGGGCTTCGCCATCCCTCGAGTCAGTCGTTTTGAACGAACGGTCTAGGTTCAAATCATCCACCTTGCGCCTTTTCGTCAGCTCTTCGCTCAGGCTCATCCTCTCATCTTCAAGTTTTTGAGCGGCCGAAGTATCGGTGAAATCACCCGAAAAACCATCGGTAAAACCATCGGTAAGAGTAATCTCCAAAGTCGCCGCCGCTTGCTCCTGAGTCGGTAAACTCGTCGTAAAGCGCCCTTCCAATTTTGCGGTATCACTCGAAACTAAATTGAGGCCATTTACGGTCAGACCACCTCCCTTGGTCGCAAACTGAAAACTTCCTTCGCTAAAAAGGATCCTGCGAAATGTCCTCTGAGTATCCATGATGGAAATTGCCTTCAAGATTGGCCACCTCTCCCGGATTGTGACGGAACCATCGTCTGCAAGAGATGCCGTTCCTTTTATTTGAATCGCCTGATTGGTGGAACCACTCATCGCTAAGTCGCCAGAAATTTGCCCCTCAACAAATTCGCGGGTTGTCACCCCATCCAGCCTAATTAGCTTCTCAAGCGAGAGTTTTTCAAACTTACCACTCAGCGAAAACTCAGGTTTCTCCATTGGCCCTCCAATTACTCCAGCCAAGTTCATTACCCCAGCTCCTTGGACCAATTTCAGCGTCACCACTTCGATTCCATCTTCATCGATCACTAGGCGCCCCTCGGTGATATCGAATTCTTTGAGCCAGTTCTGTTGGTAGGTTCCGCCACTGAGTGAAACCATCCACTTCCCGTTCTCAAGATTTGCCTTAAATCTGGTATTCGCGATGCGCCCATAAGTGAGTTTTGAGTAGCCCCAGTCACAACTAAAATCTTCAATGAGAATGTCATTGATCCCCTTCCCCTCGTAGCTTTCCCGAATCCCGGAAAACGCCTCGGCCATCTCTGTCGCAGTTCCTCCGGCTTTTAGGCTAAAGTCAGCCCGGTCCATCTTCACAGAATCAGGATTCCAGTCAGTTGTGATTCCGGTGAGATAAGCAAATGGAGCATTAAATTCTTCCAACGTGGCCTTATAAAAGAAACTCCCAGCTCCTCCCTCCAAGGTGAGACCTCGAAACCCGCCATTGCCTCTCGATCGGGCGAAACCTTTCGTTTCTATCCCGTCCAGCCCCAGTGCGGATTCGAGCTTTCCGCTGATCTTCTCTCCATAACTGTCGCTAGCAAAGTGCTTGTCCAGCAGCACATACCCCACTCCGGCTACGAGGGCCAAAATGATCGCCAATCTCACGAAAAGACTACCCAGCTGCTTTAAAAGCGAATTTGCGCTACTCGTCCGCGCATACCTCAACTGAAAAACAAGCCCTTGATTCCCAATCCAATCGCTCACTCGATTTTGATAATCTCGGAGCTTCTCCTCTTCGGCTGTTTTTTCCACGGGCGAAAACTAGCCCTCCTTCCTCACATATGCCACTCCAAATAATCATCTTCGACTGAGGTATTTCCCTCGCAGAAGACAAGCCTACCCGATATGCCTCACCCCGTGGAATCCCCCGATTACAAAGTCAGTTTGGAAATCTTCGAGGGCCCCCTTGATCTGCTTCTCTATCTCATCAAAAAAGACGAGGTCGATATCTACGATATCTCGCTTGAAAGAGTTACGACTCAGTATCTCGACTACATCGAAACCTTTAAACTTCTCAATATTGACCTCGCCTCCGAGTTCATTTCCATGGCGGCTAACCTGATGTATATCAAGAGCCGCACCCTTCTCCCAAAACGAGAACAGCCACCCGAAGATGACGCCGAGGAAGATGATCCCCGCTGGGAACTCATTCGCCAGCTCATCGAATACAAAAAATTTAAAGACGCCGCAGGCTTCCTTCATCGCCGCGAAGTCGAACAGGAACAAATTTTCGCCCACACCCCGCCCAAAGAGAACAAACCGATCGACGAAGAACCCGTCCCTCTCGCCGAGGCCTCGATTTTCGACCTGATCCGAGCATTCCAAAATGTCCTAAAGCGCTTCGATGAAGCCCGAGACTTCGGCGATATCGTCGATGACCGCTTCACGGTTAATGATAAGATCGAGTTCCTCATGACCGCACTCAAACCCGGAGAGTCCATGTCACTGCAGGAGCTCTTCAAGCAAGCTTCGTCCAAAATCGAAGTGATCGTCACCTTCCTCGCCCTCCTCGAGCTGATGAAGATGAATCAATTCCGCGCCCGCCAAACCGGCCTGCTTGGAATAATAGAAATTGAACGCTCCTCGGCCGACTAGAGTCTCATCCAGAGAATGAACACCTCCCGCAATATCGCCTTCTTCGGAGGAACTTTCGACCCCATTCATGAAGGTCATCTAGAGATTGCCAAAAAAGCGGTAAAGGTTCTCAAACTTGATCTCGTCATTATCATTCCATGCCGCAGATCACCCCACAAAGCCGAAAAACCGGGCGCAAGTGACGAAGACCGCTTAAAAATGCTGCAACTTGCCACCGCCCACCTCCCCTGGGCCAGAGTCAATGACTACGAGTTCCAAAAGTCCCCTCCCTCTTACACCTGCGAGACCGTGCAACATTTTCAGGACGAATTCCCCTCAAAAACCCGCCTCTTCCTCTTGATTGGCTTTGATCAATGGGAAGCTCTTCCCCGCTGGAAGAACATCGAAACCCTCGCTCGAGATGTCGAATTCATCGTCGTTGGTCGTCGTAAACAGCCTGTCTCCCGCGATGGCTACCACGCTCATTTCATTGAGGGCCATCACCCCGCCTCCGCCAGTCAAATCCGGGCTGACCTTCACTCCAATCGCCCGCCCAAATGGCTTCCAAAGCCAGTTTTCCAGTATATCAGCGAAAAAGGTCTTTATTCCGACACTCCCTGACTTGCCTCGGCTCTCTCCTTTCCCTATCTTCGCGACATCAAAACCCATTCTCACATGAAAAAATTTCTCTTATCCCTCTTTGCGCTCTCCCTCATGGCATCTGCTCAAGAAAGCTCTGCACCCGCCAACGCAGCCGAGGCAAAGCCGGCGAAACCTCAATTCATCATCGAGCTTGAGGCCCTTACCAAAGAACAAAGCCTCAAATATTTCACCTACTACCAAGAGGCCGACAAACTCTTCAAGCAGAAGCGCATCTTCGAGTGCCTCGACGAAATCCACAAACTCCACGAAATCTACGACAAAAACCCCGCGTCCCTAAATCTTAAGGGCGCTTGCTACGTCGAATTCCGCAATTTTGATAAAGCCCGGATGGCATTCGCTAAGGCTCTGGAAGAAAATACCGACAACTTCAACGTCCGCTTTAATCTCGCCGAAATTGAATTTGTGACCCAAAACTATGGCAAAGCCCTCGAAAAGCTCACTGAATTGGCAAAGGAAGCCGAGGACACGCCCTCCTTCGCGAGCATGGAGCCACTTTTGAAATTCAAGATGCTTCTCTGCATGCTCAAATTGGACAACGAAGCTGGTGCTAAAAAAGTGCTGGAAGGCTCAGACTTCCTCGATGACTCCCCCCTCTTCTACTACGGAAATGCTGCTTTGGAATACTTCGCTGATCGGGGAGCCAAGGCCGAAATCTGGCTTGCTCGTGCCGGTCGTATTTTCCGTAGCCCATCCGCCATCGCCCCTTGGCAGGACACTTTGATCGAATTCGGCTACATCAAGAGCTTCTACGGTGGAGACCTCGAAGTTGAAGGGAAATAAGCAGCCCTTGGTGGCAAGTGAATGAGCGAATCGCTTACACTGAAGTCAGCCCCACCTGCTCCAACTTGATTCCGTAAACCTCCGCAATTGCGGGGGCATCAGATTCTTCGTAGCCATCACGGTAGTAGATTTCCTCGATCCCGTAGGCGCACAACGTCTGCATACAAGGCGTGCAAGGCATTGTCGTCGTAGCTACGATTTTCGCTTCGCCCCGCTTAAAAAGGCTGCAAAGATTCACCTCCGCATGGAGCATGAATTTCTGCCGTCCATCACGGTCATCCCAGAATCCCGTTGGAGCTTCAAATCCCGGAGCCAAGCCATTGT
>JBLHUR010000140.1:0-16101 GCA_047629805.1 Akkermansiaceae bacterium
AATTTTCCACATTAAACACCGCAGGCACAAGCTCCACATCAGTCGATCTTTCCTTCCGGTTCCCACAGAAATCTTCTGCATTCAGGATTCAGCCAACAAAAAAATTCTCGCTTCAATCTCTCCGGTGACCCGCTACAGTGGACTCGGAAATGCTGAATCTCATCTATCCCGCCGCCCGCTCCATCCTCTTTCGAATCGACGCCGAACGGGCTCACCATCTCTCGATGGCGGGACTACGAGCCGCCGAAAAGATTGGCCTTCTGAGTTCTCTCTCAACCAAGAGCGAGGACAAACCGGTCACGCTCTGCGGTCTCACCTTCCCAAACCCCATCGGACTTGCCGCCGGATTGGATAAGCAAGCCAACACCATCGATGCTCTCGGCTCGCTTGGCTTCGGCCACATTGAAGTCGGGACCCTGACTCCGAAACCACAGGCCGGAAACGACTCGCCTCGCCTCTTCCGTCTGCCCCAACACAAGGCCCTCATCAACCGCATGGGCTTCAATAATCCCGGCATCGACCAAGGCCTCGCCAATGCCCGCGCTTCCCAGTCATTCAAAGGCGTCCTCGGAATCAACATCGGAAAAAACAAAGTCACGCCCAACGAGCAGGCCAACGATGATTACGCCATCGCCTTTGAAAAAGCCTATCCTTGGGCCGACTACATCACCGCAAATTTTTCGTCACCCAACACCCCCGGCCTCCGTGAACTCCAATCAGAGGACGCCGCCGCCCGCCTTCTCAAAGTTCTCAAAGATCTCCAAAGCAAACTCCATCGAGAAACCGGTCGCTACGTTCCCTTTGCCCTCAAGGTCGCGCCCGATCTCGATGAAAAACAAATCTCTGAACTCTCCAAAGTATTCCTTGATGGCGGACTCGATTTCGTGATTGCCACCAACACCACCTTAGCCCGCGATGCCGTCAAGGGTCACAAGAATGCAAACGAAGCGGGCGGACTTTCCGGAGCGCCCCTCACCACTCATTCCACCGAAGTCATCGGCCAGTTCCACGCAGGCCTCGGAAAGGAAATCCCCATCATCGGGGCCGGTGGAATTTTCTCAGCCAAAGACGCCCTCGCCAAAAAGGCCGCCGGAGCTTCACTCATACAAATCTACACCGGCTTTGTCTACCGCGGTCCCGCCCTCATCCACGAAATCATCCGCGCTTGGTAAATCCGATTCCGCCTCGATAGTCGCGCATGACTACCCATGAAGCGGCTTTCCAAGGTTCCCTCATCGCCGACGCTTTCGCGATGCCAGTTCACTGGTATTACAACCGCGAAGCTTTGGATCAAGACTACTCGGATTTAACGACCTACCGCACACCCTTAGCGCATCATCCAGATAGCATTCTCTGGCGTTCCGAATTCACTCCCGTCAACGAAAAAGCCGACATCCGGCACGATCAAGCGTCTTTTTGGGGACAGCGAAACGTCCACTATCACCAAAATCTGAACGCGGGCGAAAACACCGTGAATTTCAAACTCGCCCGCGCCCTTTACCAGCAAGTTTCCACCGCTGGAGAATATGACCCCACTCGCTGGGTCAAGCTCTACATAGAACTCATGCTCACTCCTGGCTGGCACCGTGACACCTACCTCGAAGAATATCACCGCGCCTTTTTTAACCGCTACGCCCAAGGAAAAGACATCCTCAAATGTGGCGTCTCAGATGAGCACATCGGAGGACTCGCAACCATTCCAGCTCTCCTCGCGGCCCTTCCAGCGGGAGACCACCGCCAGACGGTTAAAGATCACCTGGTCCTAACTCACCGACACTCCAATGTCCTACGCGCTGCCGACTGCCTCACCCGTCTCCTTCAGGAAATTTCCATCGGCACCCCGCTCCGCGAAGCGCTCATGGCCGCCGCCGGCGATTGGTTCTCAACCCGCAAAGCGAACGATTGGTCCCGCCAACCCGACCGCATCATCATCGGGCAGCGCCTCAGCCCCGCCTGTTACATCGACCAAGCTTTTCCAGCCTCCCTCTATCTCGCTTGGAAATACCATGACGATTTCCCTGCCGCGATCATCGCAAATGCCAAGGTCGGTGGCGACAACTGCCATCGCGGAGCTGTCGTCGGGTCTCTCGTCGCGGCCGAGATCTTTCGCGCCACCAAAAAATTCGACCTCAGTCCCTTTCCTCTCGATTGAAAAAATGACACCTGACAAAATTTGCAGTACTTGTGGCCGCAGTATTCAATGGCGAAAGAAATGGGAGAATTGCTGGGATGAAATCAAATACTGCTCATCCCGGTGCCGCACTGAGAAACCAAGTATCACAGATCAAAAACTCGAGGAAGTCATTCTCCAACTCCTAAACCAACGTGCACGTGGAGCCTCAATTTGCCCGAGCGAAGCCACCCGCGCACACTACGCCGAGGATCAATGGCGCAACCACCTGGAGCAAACCCGCCAGGCAGCTCGTCGCCTCGCCGCTAAAGGAAAAATCGAAATTCTCCAGCAAGGAAAAGCCGTCGATCCCTCAACCGCAAAAGGCCCAATCCGTCTTCGGAAAAAACGACCGGGCTTCACTTGAATTTGCAAAACTCGCGGGCCACTCGACGTGCTTCCAAGTCGGCATTCACCACGACGTCCAGTGCTTGAGAGTCGATGTGCTCCACCCGATGCATCGTCTTTTCAACGACATCCCAAATCCCCGGAAAGCTCAGCGCCCGATTCCGAAAGGCCTCATTCGCTACCTCGTTTGCCGCATTCAAAACGGCCGGCAAGGTCCCCCCTTTTTCGCCAGCCTCCCGCGCTAAGCCAAGCGCGGGAAAGTCGGCCTCTCTCGGTGCTTCAAACTCCAACTTCGCCAGCGTCGGAAAGTCAAGGGGCTTCAGCTCGTTCTTCAACCGCTCCGGCCAAACCACGGCATATTGAATCGGAAAACACATGTCCGTTGTGCTCAGCTGCGCCAATACGCTACCATCAATAAACTCCACCATCGAGTGGACGATACTCTGCGGGTGCACCACCACCTCAACCTTAGACATCGGGATATCAAAGAGCCAACGCGCCTCGATCATTTCCAGTCCCTTGTTGAAAAGACTCGCCGAATCAATCGTAATTTTTTGACCCATCTGCCAAGTAGGATGCTTCAGCGCATCTTCCAATTTCACTTCAGAAAGTCGTTCGACAGGCCAAGTCCGAAAAGGTCCGCCCGAAGCCGTCACGATCAATCTCCTTACCTCATCCGATCCCCCGCGATGTCCTTCCAGACATTGGAAGATGGCATTATGCTCACTATCTACCGGAAGAATGTTTACCCCTTTCTCGCGGGCCGCCTTCATGACAACCTCGCCCGCCATCACCAAAATTTCCTTACTCGCGACCGCAACATCGCAGCCCAGCTCGATTGCCTTCAAGGTCGGTCGTAAACCCTCCACCCCCACGATCGCCACCAAAACCAAGTCCGGCTTCGTCGCTTCGACGATCTCCACCAAGCCCCCAGCTCCTCCATAAATCGCGCGGTCCCCTGACTTTAACTCACCACACCGCGACTCGTCAGCGAGGCACAAATGATTCACTTTGAACTCCCGTGCCTGCGCATCCAGGTCCTCCACCCGTGTGCCCGCAGCCAGTCCAACAATCTCCATCCGATCAGGGATCTGACGGGCCACAATGAGAGCACTGGTGCCGATGGAACCAGTTGACCCTAAAATCAAAACACGCTTTTTCATCAAACGAGTCCGGTGAAAATAAGATAAAAGTAGGTCACCGGGGCCGCGAAACAGAGGCTATCGATGAGATCCAAGATCCCTCCAATTCCTGGCATCAACTTGCCAGAGTCCTTCACCTCAAGGCTGCGCTTTAGAACAGACTCGGCCAAATCACCCGCCACTGCGACTAGGCCGATCAAGAGAGCGAGAACCGCGACATGCACGGGAGGAATCCAAGTAAGGGTTTCGCCGGACAGCGCCCAGACACTCCACGCCGCCAGTTGCGCAAAAAGCAACGCTCCAAAAAAACCTTCCCATGTCTTAGCCGGACTCAAGTGAGGTGCCATTTTGTTTTTCCCGATCAAAGATCCCGTGATGTAGGCACCCATGTCGGTGAACTTGGCAGCAGCAATCATGAGTAGAATCAACCACGCCCCAGGCACCTGACCGCCAGTATCCGGCAAGAACATCAGGCGGAAGACGAACGACCCAAAGAGGATAGGAACATAAACGTAGGCCAAGAGGGCGTCGCCCACGGCATCAACGCTCTGCCTCTCCTCAATTCCATGCATGAAGCGTAGGTAGAAACTATACAAAACAACCACCACCAAGCCGAAGATCTCAGCAAAAAAATCATCCGGCTCTTTGGTTCCCTGTATTAAGGAAACCCCAGTGTAAATTACCACCACCAAGCCTACCACGAGGCCCGTCATTCGACAGTGACCACCGGGGAACTTGGAAAAGAGCCCGCGAAACTCAATCGCTCCCATCACCGTCAAAAAGCCAATCAGCCCAAAAAAGGCCCAGGCATTTTGAGAGACGAACACGGAAGTCACAATCGCCCACAAAATAAGCGTGCTCGTAAGCCGGGCTCGGAAGACCTCGGCTTTGGTTTGTTTTTTCACCTCGTCTGGCATTTCAAAGATCTTTGGGACAGGGCTAGCAACGGGCAATGACAATTCGCGAAAATAATTTGCAACTCATCCGAACTTCCCCGGTTTGATCGTGCGAATCCGGGAGACTTCCCATCCCGACAACTCAAAATCAAAATTATGAAAATGAAACTAGCATCAGTCGTCGTGGCCATCGCCACTTGTGCCTTCGCAAATGCCGAGCCTCCCAAGGGTGAAGGAAAAGGACCAAAGGGACCTCGCGGTGGCGGACGCGCCGTTCCTGCCGAAGTTCTTGCAAAATTCGACGCCGATAAAGACGGTAAGTTGAACGCCGAAGAGCGTAAAACGGCCATGGAAGCTCGCAAAGCCGAGATGATGAAGAAGTTCGATAAGGACGGCGACGGCAAACTCAACGAAGAAGAGCGCAAAGCTGCTGGCGAAGCCCGCAAAGCCGAAATGATGAAGAAATTCGACAAAGACGGTGACGGCAATCTCAGCGACGACGAAAAAGCTGCCATGCGCAAGGCCATGCCTGCCCGCGGTGATCGTCGCGGCAGAGGAAAGCCCGGCGAAAACGGACGTAAAAAAGGCCAAGCCAAAAGAGGCGGTAAAAGGCCAGCAGCCGAGTAATTTTATCACCCCCGATAAATCCAACAAAGAGTCCGGTCATCATTTGGCTGGACTCTTTTTTTGTGTCTCCTCACCCTCCAAGCATAAAAAGGCTCCTTCTTTCAAAAGAGCCGTCTTGATTAAAAATGAACTCTGTTACGAATGCACCGTAGTGACTGGCAACTTCTGGCCCCGCCTCCGTAACGACTTCTTCACCTTTTTTGAAGGCGAATCCTTTAAATTACTTGAACATGAGATTAATGAATGTTCGCCATATCGGCCGTTCCCAAAATTGCAGGATTTTGCAGGGCTAACTTTCGCTCATTGCCATCCAAACACCCCAGCCATAAGGTCGGCGAATGAGCATCCTCTATTTTGGCATCTTCCTCCTTTCAATTGGAGTTTCAGGTGCACAAACCGATCACTTCCCAACGATGAAATGGAAGGAAAAGGAGCTCGACCACTTCATGATCCGGACGAGTGGAACCAACACCGACCCAGCCCGTAAGTTTAGCGAAAAGACCTTCGAAATCATGTTTGAGATCCTCCCCGGTTTGCAAGCTGACTTCGAAAAGAAGGAATTCCAAACTCCGGGCGGAGCCGCTGCCTCCAAAGGCGAAAGCTTCCGCTTCACCACCTACCTCGTCAACTCGGGCGATGACTTCCACCAATGCGTCACGGTCGATGCCGCGCGCGAAAATTGGCCGGCCGGAAATATCCAAATCACCAAGAAAGTAGGCAACTACCTCGATTCTCACAACCGCTACCTCGTGATTTGTAAGAGCGACCCCATGGATTCCGGTGGGGGTCGTGATCAGGATAGAAAAGAAATCCTCGTCCACAGCCTCGGCACCGCTCTCATGAAAGGTCGATCGCGCCAATTACAACTTCCTTTCTGGATGACGGCTGGCATGGGGTATTACGCCGAACACATGGTTTTTAATCGCTGCTCCATCTACTACCTCGACTTCGAGGCCTACTACAACGCGAACCCCGACGCCAAAGTCGATGCCCGCAAAGGTGGCTCACTTGGCCCCGAGGAATCATGGGCAAAGATCCTCCGCAAACTCTGCAAAAAAGAGAAACGAGTCAGCCTCGAAAAAACGATTAATGCCAAGATCATCACCCTTTCGCCCAATGAATCCGGTTACATGTTTGCGCTCAACTACTTCCTCGTCAGCACCGAAGAACGGATTAAAAAGTACCAATCCTTCATCACTTCCATCCGCGATGGCAAAGAGCCCACCAAAGAACTTCTCCTCTCCATCTATGGATATAACGATGACGCAGCCTTTGAAACCGTTTGGTATGAATGGATGATGAGTTCCAAATTCAAGTAAGCCATCAAGGTCTATGAGCGGCGATGCAGACGAAATCACCCCCGTTCTTCTTCAAGGAGTGCGTCAAGGTAACGAGTCTTCTTGGCGGCAACTTCTCGACCTCCTTTCTCCACAGGTCTACGGAATCATCCGCAATCAGGTCCGCGCCTCAAATGACCACGACGATCTCGCGCAAGAGGCCTTTACCAAAATCTTCCTCCGACTCGACCAATTCAACGGTAGCAGCCCCTTCCGTCATTGGGTTTCCCGCCTCACTATCAATACCTGCTACGACTGGCTACGCCGACACAAAGCGAGGCCGCTCGTGAACTACGCTGACTTAAGCGAAACCCAAGCCGAGGCCTTGGAACGAACCCTTTCCGGCGAGCACCTTGATCAAAAAGAAAGCCTCTCCGCCATGCGGGAGCTTCTCAACCAGCTCATCTCAACCCTCAATCCACGCGAGCAAATCGTCATCCGCCTCCTCGATCTTGAAGAAAAAAGCGTGGAGGAAGTTTCCCTGCTTACCGAATGGGGCGGCTCAAAAATAAAAGTCACAGCCATGAGAGCACGACGTAAACTCGTTCTTGCTCTCCAAAAACTCGAGCCCGGAAACCACCCCTGATTTCACCATGGATTCATCAAATGACCCTCTCAAACGCCTCGTGGAGGCCGCCAAAAACGCGCCTTCACCTGTCGACGAAAAACCTCCTTCCACCGAAGTGAACACCCTCCGCGATTGTGTTCGCGCCACTCTCCTCACCCTCACTTGGCGGCGAATCTCCCTCATGGCCGCCATCATCGCGGGGATTGCCTTTCTGATATTCTATCTCATTATTAAGGAACAGGACTCAGACCCGCCGGTCCCAAATCCTGTCCCTGAATTCCCGGAAACACCATGAAGCCTAGACTGAGAGACTACCTCACCATCGGAATGGCCTTACTCGCCATCCTGTTCTGCGGCTATGGCGTCGGCTTTCTTCTTGGCGAAAAGAAAGGACGCCAAAATGCCACCGTCATCAACCTGCCCGCTTCTACAAGTAACGAACAAAAAGTCCTGTGGGTTGAACGAACCCTCGTGAAATTTGACCGCGAACTCCAACTCACTCCCGAGCAGCTGAAATTGGCTGCAATCGAGATCGCAAAAACCTACGACGACATTCGTAAAAGTCGACTGACCGCTCTCCGGCAATACTCAACCCATATCGTGGAGCTCCACACCCGGCTGGTCCCACATCTGGACGAAGACCAAAAGGAAACCGTGGAAGAACAGCGGGACCGGATCCAGGAGACCCTTGATTTAGGCTTCCCATAGGCCCCCTCCATCACCTAAGCTCTCGACATTCATGACCCGTTCTCAATTCATCCTCGGCATCGCTCTCCTCTGCGTTTCCGGGACTCTTGCCTTCTTCATCTCATTTCGAGAACAAGAAAGTAAAAGAGTGGGACCCCAAGCGACGGCTGCCAATTCTTCAGCCGCCCACCCGGTCACCCCTTCGAAACGGAGCGAACGATCCACCCCTCTCTCACTCTCGAAGCGCAAAATCGAGAAAATGGACCCAACAAGCTATGAAGTTTCGGTCTCCGATCTTGCCCTTCAGGTCGTTGCTGGAAAGATCGAACGCGAATCCCGCCAGCGTCTCAAGGAAATGACCGAACGCTACCAACTCTCCGCCAACCAAAGGCGGGAAGTTTTCCCTCTCCTCGTAAGCCACCATCCCGACTTCCAGAATGGCCTCATCGTAAATGGCTCCACCGCTCGGAGCCCGGGTGAAACCAATCTCGCGTCCGACCTTTACCCGCTCCTCGATCTCGCCCAGCAAGAAGCCTATCAAGAAGCCCTCCTTGCCGACAATGAATGGTGGGGAGAGATCATCGGACAGCTTCGCGAGGATCTCGACGGAGCCCTCGCAGATGGTGAAATCGATCTCATCACCGAACCCATCGACACCCTCCCAGCATCTACCGATCCTGCCCGCGACGATGGTGAATCCGTCGAGAATGAAGGCATCGATTTGGGTGACTTCCTCGACAATTGATTTTGGATCAATTGTCGGTAAGTTTTCTTCATGAAAGCTCTCCTTCTCATCCTCCTCACCCAGCCCCTTCTCGGCCAGGCCGTTCCCGCAACGTGTAAACAAGCCGTTGTTTCCTACGCCAGCTCGTGGAATAGCTCTCACGCAGATCTCTACCTCTACGAACGAAGAGGCGCACAATGGACCAAAGCCGCCGGCCCCATGAAAGTCCGGCTCGGGCGCAAAGGCTCAGCCTGGGGACTCGGCGTTCACAAATCTCCTTCAGGAGTGACCTTAAAAAAGGAAGGCGACGTCAAATCCCCCGCCGGAATCTTCTATATCGGAGGAGCGTGGGGAGATGCTGCCGCCATTCAAAAGCACCCTCAACTTCCTTACCGCAAAGTCACTCCACAGGATCTTTGGGTCGAAGACTCCAAGTCCCCCTATTACAACCAGCACCGCATTCTCCCCCACACCCCGAAAACCATTTGGGAGAAGCAGCAACAGATGAAGCAGAATGACCACGCTCATTCCTTAAAGCTCTTCATCGCCCACAATCCTCCCCCAAAAGCGAAGCCTTACGCCGGGTCAGCCGTCTTCTTCCACATCTGGCGCGGCGGAGGCAGCAAGCCCACCGCCGGTTGCACTACGATGGCCGAGTCCAACCTCAAAAAGCTCGTCGCCTGGATCGACCCCACTCAAAAGCCCGTTTACATCTCCCTTCCAGTCAACGAATACAAGGCCAAGCGCACCGCCTGGAAGCTTCCGTGAATGGGAACTCAATTTATCGCGAATAGCGTGAAAATCATCGCCTCCATCTTCGCTGGATCTGTTCTCACTTCCTGCTCCACTCCGGATTCCAACCCCGTAGTGTCGGATCTCGAAGGAAAACCCATCTTGAGTCTATCCGTCGTCGAAAAAGAACCGCTGACCCAAGCCCAACGAGATCGGATCTATCCCCTCATTCGCTCAAGGAAAGGGAGCAGCTATTCTCAGAGCCGACTTGAACAAGATATCCGCGACCTCTACCACTCAGGTTACGTCGAAGACGTAGCTTTCTTCGCCGAAACAGAAAATGGGGCGATCAGGATTCTCGCAGAAATTGAAGTCCACCCCGTTCTCGAATCAAGATCCCGGTAAACTCCCCTTGGCCAAGGGGCAAATTTATATCGACCCAGCCCAACAGGCTAGGTCGTCCAGCCCCCCAATCCGTTCGCGGAAAGGCGAACCTCATAATCCTCGCCAACCGAACCGCGCTCCAGCCAAACGAAAAAAGGCGCACCCTTTCCGGTGCGCCTTTTGAAATTTTAACAGGAGTAAGAAGAATTACTTCTTCCTTCTCTCCTCTTCGCGCTCCTTGGCGTCAGCAATCACCTTCTCGGAGACGTTTCTAGGGCAAGAAGCGTAGTGCTCGAACTCCATTGAGAACTGGCCACGACCAGAAGTCATGGTCCGCAGGTCACCAATGTAACCGAACATCTCAGAAAGAGGCGCTTGCGCCTTAATCCGGATCCCACCGGAAGCAGTGTCCTGCGACTGAATCATGCCACGACGGCGGTTCAGGTCACCAATGACATCACCGACGTGATTTTCAGGAGTGAAAACGTCGAGCTTCATGATGGGCTCAAGAATCTCAGCACCGGCCTTGGGAACAGACTGGCGATAAGCTGCTCTCGCTGCGATCTCGAAGGCCACAGCCGAGGAGTCAACTGCGTGGAAAGCACCATCACTGAGGGTGACTTTGAAGTCCAAACAAGGGAAGCCAGCGAGGACACCCTTCGCGAGTGAGGTCTTAAATCCTTTTTCAACGGCGGACCAAAATTCCTTGGGAACGTTACCACCGACAACCTTGGACTCGAACTGGAAGCCTTCACCCGGCTCAAGCGGAGTGAGGGTGTAGTCGATCTTAGCGAACTGACCGGAACCACCAGACTGCTTCTTGTGAGTGTAGCTATCCTCGAGCTCCTTGGTGATGGTCTCGCGGTAAGCAACCTGAGGCGCTCCCACGGTCACTTCAACCTTGTGAGTCCGCTTCAGAATATCGACTTTAATATCGAGGTGAAGCTCACCCATTCCCTTAAGAATGGTCTCACCAGAATCGAGATCAGTCTCAACGCGGAAGGAAGGATCCTCCTGGATCATCTTACCAAGCGCGATGCTCAACTTCTCGGCGTTCGCCTTATCGATCGCTGAAACTGCAAGCGAGATGACGGGATCCGGAAAAATCATTGGCTCAAGAGTCGCTGGATTTTCTTTGGAGCAAAGTGTGTGTCCGGTTTGGACATTCTTGAGTCCAACCAAAGCAATAATGTCACCCGCCTGGGCACCATCAAGTTCAGTCCGGGTATCCGCGTGCATCTCGACAAGACGTCCGATACGCTCAGTCTTACCGGTGAAGGTATTGAGAATCGTATCGCCTTTCTTAATACTACCCGAATAGATGCGGGTGAAGGTCAGAGCGCCAAACTGGTCATCCATGATCTTGAAGGCAAGAGCGCGAAGAGGACCAGCAGGATCTGCAATCGCGAACTTGCCAGTCTTTTCACCTTCGTCATCGAACTCAGGCTCAGGATCCACTTCAAGAGGTGAAGGAAGGTAATCAACAACGGCGTTGAGGACGTTTTGAATTCCTTTGTTCTTGAATGCCGAACCACAAAAGGCTGGGAAGAAATCAAGGGCGATCGTGCCCTTGCGGATGCACTTCTTGATCGTCGCGATGTCAGGCTTGTTCCCCTCAAGGTAAGCTTCCATCACTTCGTCGTCCTGCTCCACCGCAGTATCGATCATCTCGTCGTGATACTTCTGCGCCAACTCCTTGAGATCATCAGGGATTTCACCCACTTCGAAGTTCTCAGGAAGACCCGTGTCATCCCAGATGTAAGACTTCATTTCGAGGCAATCGACGACTCCTACGAAGGAATCCTCAAAACCAATCGGGATGGTCATCACAAGTGGCTTTGCACCAAGAATTTTCTTGGTCTGATCAACGACCTTGAAGAAGTCAGCACCAATCCGATCCATCTTGTTCACGAAAATAATACGAGCAACCTCGGAGTCGTTCGCGTAGCGCCAGTTCGTCTCGGACTGTGGCTCTACCCCACCGGATCCGCAGAACACCCCGACCCCGCCATCAAGAACCTTCAAAGAACGATAAACCTCAATTGTGAAGTCAACGTGTCCCGGAGTATCGATGATATTCATGCGATAGTCGTTCCAGAAACAGGTCGTGGCAGCAGACTGAATCGTAATTCCACGCTCCGCTTCCTGCTCCATGAAGTCTGTGGTGGATTCACCATCGTGGACCTCACCCGTTTTGTGAATCTTTCCAGTGAGCTTGAGGATTCGCTCGGTGGTCGTGGTCTTTCCGGCGTCCACGTGGGCGAAGATGCCGATATTACGGTATTTGCTGAGGTCTGTCATGGTAACGTTCTCGTTAAGCGCGCGTCTTAATCACTACACCGCCCTATTGTCGAGTCTGGAGCGAGACTTTTTACTGAATTGCGGGCATTCAATGCGGTTCTGGGTTTACAAAATCCCGTTTCCTGACATTCAGACCCCGTCAAATCGACTTTCTTCCATCAAATGAGCACGAACTACTTCAATACTCTCCCTCTCCGTCGCCAACTCGATGAGCTCGGCACCTGCCGCTTCATGGACGCTTCCGAGTTCGCCAACGGAGTCAACGCCGCTAAAGGCCTCAAGATCGTCATCGTCGGTTGTGGAGCCCAAGGCCTCAACCAGGGGCTCAACATGCGCGACTCCGGTCTCGACGTTTCCTACACCCTCCGCGCCGAAGCGATTCAAGAAAAACGGCAGTCGTTTTTAAATGCCACCGAAAACGGTTTTAAAGTCGGCACTTATGAAGAGATGCTCCCCACCGCCGACATCGTCATGAACCTTGCTCCTGACAAGCAGCACACCAAGGTTGTCGTAACCGTCATTCCTCACATGAAGGAAGGCGCGACTTTCTCATACGCTCACGGTTTCAACATCGTCGAAGAAGGCACCCAGATCCGCAAGGACCTCACCGTCATCATGGTCGCCCCCAAATCCCCCGGCTCTGAAGTCCGCGAGGAATACAAGCGCGGCTTCGGTGTTCCCACTCTCATCGCCTGCCACGTCGAAAACGATCCAACGGGCGAAGGCATGGAACTCGCCAAAGCCCTCGCCGTTGCCCAAGGCGGCGACAAAGCGGGCATCCTGGAGTCCTCCTTCGTGGCTGAGGTCAAGTCCGACCTCATGGGCGAGCAGACCATCCTTTGCGGCCTCCTCCAAGCAGGTTCCATTCTCTGCTTTGAAAAGATGAAAGCCGATGGCATCGATACCAAATGGGCCGTCAAGTTCATCCAAAACGGCTGGGAAGTGATCACCGAAGCTCTCAAGCACGGCGGCATCACCAACATGATGGATCGCCTTTCCAACCCTGCGAAACTCGAAGCCTTCCAACTCTCCGAAGAGCTGAAGGACATCATGCGCGACCTTTTCTACAAGCACATGGACGACATCATCTCCGGTGAGTTCTCCAGCACTATGATGGCTGACTGGGCCAACGACGACGTCAACCTCCTCGGCTGGCGCAAGGACACCGGCGAGACCGAATTCGAAAAAACCGAAGGCGAAGGTGACATCACCGAGCAGGAATTCTTCGACAAAGGCATCCTCATGATCGCCATGGTCCGCGCTGGTGTCGAACTAGCATTCGAAGCGATGGTCGAGGCCGGCATCGAGCCTGAGTCCGCTTACTACGAGTCCCTCCACGAAACTCCCCTCATCGCGAACACCATCGCTCGTAAGAAGCTCTTTGAAATGAACCGCGTCATTTCCGACACCGCCGAATACGGTTGCTACCTCTTCAGCCACGCCGCTGTCCCTCTCCTTCAGGACTTCATGGGCACCGTCGATACCCGCGTCATCGGAAAAGGCCTCGGAGAAGCTGACAGCAGCGTCGACAACCAAACCCTCGTCCAAGTCAACGCCATCATCCGCGACCACGACGTCGAATACATCGGCACCGAACTCCGCGAAGCGATGGGTGCAATGAAGCCCATCACCGCGTAGGTTTTCTAAAGACTCACTTTTTCAAAAACCCGGCCCTTCCAAGGTCCGGGTTTTTTTGGGTCAAAAAATGACATTCCCTCAACCGGCCCGCGATCATTCAAATGAAAGCATCATGAAACTCAAAACACTCCTCCTCGTAGCCCTCCTCCCCTTCGCCGCCAACGCCACCCCAAATCGCGGCCTCTGGTTCTGGGGAAACACCACCATTCCAGATGGCATCGGCGGCACCACCTCCAGCCCCTACGGAGCATCCTTGGTCGTCGGAAACCCCGTCTTGGAAAGAGACTGCCTCGCCTTCTTTAAGCTACATCACGTCAAAAGAATCTACGGCAGCTACGGAACTCGTCCGCAAACCGCTGGACAAATCCCCATCATCGCCAGTTGGAACGAAAAGCTCGACTGCCTCCGCATCGATTCCCAGATCCTCATCTCAGGATCCACCGTGACCACCCCCGCCCACATCAACGTCTACCTCGCCAAGATCACCAACCGCCTCATCAACTTTAACAACCTTCATGTCAGCGAACCGCGCAAGCAGTTCGACGCCCTCCACCTAGACATCGAGCCCCAACAACAAGCCGCCTGGCAATCCGGCACGAGCACTGACAAGCGCGCCTTCCTCGGCGACCTCCTAAACACCTTCACCGCGATCCGCGCCCACCTTGATGCCGACGGCTACGCCGACTTCCCCATCTACGCCGACATCCCCTACACTTGGGATAAATTTCCCGGCTCCATCGCTTGGGCCGACGCCACTGACCGCGATAACTGGTTCCTCGATCTCAAAGATGTCCTCACCGGGCTCTCCATCATGACCTTCTCCAAAACAAATGCTCCCGCTCTCGATCTCGCCACCGCCTACGAACGCGCCGGAGCCCTCGATGGATTCTCTCGCATCGGTATCCAACCCAAAGTCGGCGACACCGACGAAACAGGCATCTACTGGCCAGACTACCCAACCTTCAATGGCGTCCTCCACGATCTCGAAGCCCTCGTCGAACACGACGAAACCACCGACATCGAAAACTTCGGCCTCTGGCGTCACGCCATCGACTCCACCGGCCTCGGCTATATCCTCCGAAATCGCGGCCTCTGGTTCTGGGAGCACAACTCCTTCGAAGATGAAACCGTCAGCATCTACGATGGCCTCAGCGTGGTCGGCCACCTAGTCCGCGAAACCGAAGCAATCAACTTCATCAAAAACCGCCACGTCCGCCGCCTCTTCGGCGAATATACCAACCGTCCTGTCACCGAACCCGCCGTCATCGCCGCCTGGAATACCAAGCTCCACCAAATTTGTATCGAATCCGAAAGCCTCTTCCGCACCCACACCGTCCACACCGCGCTCGCCAAGGCCGAAATGCTCGATGACATCCAAAGTTCCTTTATCGACTACATGGACCTCATCGGAGCAGATCTCCCTTCCCAATTCGACGCACTCCGCCTCCACCTCGCTCCTCAGAAAAACTACGACTGGCCCACCTGGGGTCCCACCTTTCGCCGGAGCCAACTCAACGATATCCTCGACATCCTCAGCCAAGCCCGCAGCAAGCTAGACACCACCGGCTACTTCCACATCCCCCTCTTCGCCGACATCGATCCCCGCTGGGATCTCCTCCCCATCGATGGCGGCCTCATCGGCTGGGCCGACGCGACCGACCGCGACAACTGGTTCCAACAGCTCCACCAGATTGTCGACGGAGTCTCCATCCTCTCCTTCTACCAAACCACCGAACCCACCATCCAAAACGTCACCAACTACGAGCGAGTCAACACCCTCCCCACCAAAGCCCGTATCGGAATGAAACCCCACCTCGGCGTCGGAGCAATCTGGCCAAATCTAAGCACCTTCGAGAACGTCATGGAACAAGTCGAAGACAACGCCGGCCCCGCCGATTCAGTCGACCTTGACAACTACGCCCGCTGGAGAAAAGCAATCGCCGCCGACGCTCCCATCCTCACCGGAACCGGAGTCAACGTCCTCTTCGACTTCGACAAACCCGACCGCCCCATCATCCACGTCGAAGTAAAACCAAACCATCTCTACCTCGTCCGCTTCAGCACCGATCTACAAAACCCCAGGCAAGCCCGAGAAGTCGCCCGCCTTCGCACAAAACTGAACCAGCCCGAAAAAATGAGCATCCCAATCGAAACCCAAAGCAAAAGCGGATTCTGGCTAGTCGAAAGGATCAAAGACTAAGAAAGGAACCGCGATCTCCGAATCGCGACCGCTAGGACCAAGAACACCCAGCACCCCTCAAAAACCTTCCCATAAACCATCATCTCTCCAAGTCGCCAGCTCCACAACAACCAAGCCTCTGCTTCCTCTGTGGTCAAATTCCCTCCACCAAGCATCGTCCATTTCGTAAGCTTCGTGGTTGGCCCTTCCCCTTTATGTATTCTCAACCACACGACACGAGGAAAATTGAGTGGAAGGTTTCTGATGGGAGCCATAGCCAAAATTCGCTCCGACGCGCCTCCTGAGATGGGTCTGGATTGCTTTGATCGCACAGACTCATGAGGTCTTCCAGACCCAAGCGAAAGACA
>JBLHUR010000141.1:0-16093 GCA_047629805.1 Akkermansiaceae bacterium
GGGAATGGCCGTTTTTAATTTTTGGGTGAGGATGTTTTTTCGGATTCCGGGCCTGATTCGGATGGTTTTCTTTCTTCGACTCGGTTTGGGGACGTCGCAGGGGTGGTTTTGCTGCTTCGCGAGCACGGGTGGGCCGACCCGGTGGTTGCTGGGCCCTTTTTTTGGGTTTCGCCGTTTTAGGCGGCTTTTTTCGGGGGGGCTTTTCTGACCCTCCGGTTTTGCTTCTGGCTGGCTTCGCGGGCGGCTTGTTCGCGCAGTCTTTTGCGAGCGAGACCGTGCAGGTTGTGGGCGAGCATGATCCAGCGCAGTTCTTGGCGGCGCGAGTCGAGCCCTTTGGAAAGGCTGCGACCGGGTTGGGAGTTGTTGGTGATGATGATGCCGAGGCGTGCTTCGATCTGGGCTCGGCGTTTTTGGCTGGTGGCGAAGGCGGGGTCTTTTAGTTTTTTTCGGAGTCGGGCAGGGCTTTTGGGGGTGATGAGTTCGTCGATGAATTCTAGCTCGATGCGATGCTTGCGGTCATTTTTTGCCGGATTAATGACAAAGGGAACTGGATGAAACGGCACAGTTTAGGAAAGTGGGTCAGGCAAAACGGTCATAATTTGTTGTGGTAAACCAATTATAGAACCCTTTTTTGCGAGAGGGAGGGCAAAAACGCCCTCCTTGTCATTTTTTTAAGGGCAGCTTTTCCCCGTGGTTGCAGGGACGGTCGGATTTGGGACTCGCTCTATGTAGTCAAACCGATGGAGAACAAGTCGAAGCTGGACGACACCTCACCGCCACTAAAGTTTGTTTTGGATTTTGAGGTTCGATGAGATAAGTTCAGCCAACTGGAACTGGTATAACTCTCGCGGTGAGGGTCGCCAGTTCTCAAACGTTCGCCTAAAAAATGGTAGCCATTGCACATCCAGTCATCGAAGAGGTGTTCCTCCGCCACGGACAACTCCCTCTAGAAACGAATCCCGATGCGAAATCATCGCTCGAAGACATAAGAATCTGTAAATCAGACATATCAGATTCATTGCTATCGAGACTTATCGATGACGACGTCTTTTCATTGAAGGCCTCTTACGGAGATGCGGAGGCTGGGGATCCATCCATTTTTGAGTTTCTTCGTATTGAGACCTCAACCGGAAAGAAAACTGAAGTGGAAGTTTTTAATCTCGCGATTCTCCTATTCACCGAGAACACCGACGAGACCAGGCGACTGTTTCGCATCATCAACGCAATCAAAGGCGAACGTGGAACCTAACAGATTTTCTGTAGGCAGTTTATTTTTATTGTTTTTCATATATTAAATTTTGTTCGCTGTAGGTTCACCTTGACATTCTGCAAAATAATGCGTATCGCTCGAAATCTAACCACCTTGCTATTTTCGTTTTTGTTCGTTGGTTGCAGGAACAAAGGCGCTGCTCGGTTTCTTAACCCGAAGAGTTGAAGGAGGGAGAGGTGCCAGTCATTTCGGTCACCATGATCCCAGGTGGTCTTTGGGGTGAGAAGGGGATTGAGGTGCGACCAAGGGAAACGGGCGAAAATTGGGAGAGGCCGGCGATTGTGCGGTTTGAGGGCTTTGGTTTGGATGAGCCGGTGACGGTGACTTGTGGGGTAAGGGTGCATGGGGCGACGAGTCGGATGCAGTCGGCGAAGCATAGTTTTCGGCTGAAGTTCCGGAAGCGGTATGGGCCGGGGAAGTTGAGGATGGCGGTTTTTGGGGAGGAACAGGGGAGATTTGATGAGCTGTTGTTGCGGAATCCGGCGCATGATTCGTGGACGATTGAGCAGAGGACTCGGCGGGAGAATGCGCGCTATGTGAATGAGAAGTGGTGTCGTGAGACGATGGGGCTTTTGGAGAGGTATCTGGAGGTGGGCCGTTTCATTGATTACTTTTTGGTGCAGAGCTACGCCGTGAATGCGGATTGGGCGTAGAAGAATTATCGGGTTGTCGGGAGGAAGGGAGGGGCACCGCAGTTTCGGTTTTTGACTTGGGACAGCGAGACGGCCTTTTTTGAGAAGTGGGAGAATGTTCGGAATCCCGGTGGCGGGAATGCCCCGGATTACGATCAGTTCGGGGATTCGGAATTTTCAGGAGATCGTCAGGGGCCGGGTTTCTTGTTTCGGGAGCTGATGAAGATGCCGGAATTTCGGACGAGGTTTACAGCGCGGGCGCGGGAGCTATTGACCGGGGACGGGGCATTGACCCCGAAGAATGCGGCGGTGAGGTATCGGGTTCTGTTGGATGAGGTGGAGCCACTTTTGGTGGAGGAGAGTGAGAGAGAGGTGGGGCGGAGTGGCTGATCCCGAGAGGGAGAGTTATGGGCCAAAAACCGAGAAGTGGGAGAAGTTGACAGGTGAGGAAAGTTGGTTGTTCCAAGAGTTCTTTCCGAAGAGGTCTGTGGATTTGTTGGGGGATTTGAAGAGACACGGATTTATGGAGACGTCCCCGGAGTGAGATCGGGCGTTGACCGGGCAGAGGGGGAAATCGTAGGGTTTCGATTATGCCTCAAAAGCCATCATCTCTCTCAGATATTTTTCGGATCACTTCTCCTGCTGCTGCCCTTGCAATTTCGCTGGTTGCTCCTGTCTCCTATGCCGAGGAAGATCTGAGCAAGCCGGAGATTAAGGTCGAAAAGAAGAAGGACGCGAACGGGAAAGAGGGCGTTTTCATGTATATCGATGGGGTGAAGGTCCACGAGACCGACACCACGAAGCAGCCTCTCCCGCCCGTGGTCACGCCCGGCGATAAGCCTGGGGCTCCGCCCGCTGATGCGGTCGTTCTTTTTGACGGAACGGTTGAGTCATTCAAGGCGCAGTGGACTGATACGAATGGCGGGGATAGCAAGTGGAAGGTCGTGGATGGCGCGATGGAGTCGGTGCGTCGCGCGGGCTATGCGCAGTCGAAGGAGAAGTTTGGCTCCTGTCAGTTGCACATCGAGTGGGCCTCACCCGCTGAGGTTAAGGGAGATGGGCAGGGCCGCGGGAATAGCGGGGTCTTTCTGATGGGAACTTATGAAGTGCAGGTTCTCGATAGCTACGAAAACCAGACTTATGCCGACGGACAAGCCGGGGCTCTTTATGGTCGTTCGAAGCCGCTCGTGAATGCGGCGCGCAAGCCCGGTGAGTGGCAGAGCTACGACATTATTTTTCAACGCCCGCTTTTTGACAAAGAAGGCAAGGTGACACGTCGCGCGACCTTCACGGTGTTGCATAATGGTGTTTTGATTCAGGACCACACTGTGCTGAGTGGTGGAACGGGTTGGAACGGTCCGCATGCTGCGACGGAATACAAAGCGCATGCCGACAAGATGCCCATTACGATGCAGGACCACGGAAATCCCGTCCGCTTCCGCAACATCTGGGTGCGTGAGTTGAAGGATTGATTTTGAAGAGAAATGAAAGTCACCTGATACGAACCGCGTTTTATAGAGATGACTCAACCATCGACTAATCGACGTCAGTTTCTCAAGAAGTCCAGCATCCTTGCTGGAGGTGCTTTCGGAATGCCTGCCTTTGTGCGCGGGCAGAATTTGAACTCCAAGATCCAGATCGGATGTATCGGGGTGGGCGGAAAAGGAAAAAGCGACACTCTGAATGCGGCGAAGTGTGGGGGCGAGATCGTGGGACTTTGTGATGTCGATCGCGGGATGATTGATGCGATGGCGAAGAACTTTCCGAAAGCGGCGCAGTTCTCTGACTTCCGCGAGATGTTCGCGAAGATGGGGGATAAGATTGATGCCGTGACGATTTCCACTCCGGACCACGTGCATGGCGTGGCGGCGATCAATGCGATGCAGATGGGCAAGCACATCTATTGTCAAAAACCGCTCACGCAGACGGTGTGGGAGTCGCGCATGATGAGGAATTTGGCCCGCGATAAGAAGCTCGCGACGCAGATGGGGAACCAGGGGAGTGCCTCGGATGGACTGCGGCGCTCGGTTGAGATTATCCAGTCCGGGGTGATTGGGAAACCGCTTGAGTTGCATGTCTGGACGAATCGTCCGGTGTGGCCGCAGGGGCTGGATCGGCCGGCGGGATCTGATCCGGTGCCGGAGGGCTTGGATTGGGAATCGTGGATTGGACCGGCGCAGATGCGGCCTTATTTGAAAAAGAAATACCACACCTTCGCGTGGCGTGGGTGGAGTGACTTTGGGACGGGAGCGCTTGGCGATATGGCCTGTCATACCGTGAATATGCCGTTCCGGGCCTTGAAGCTGGGGTATCCGACGAAGATTGAGTGCGAGATGGCTTCGCGGGTTTACCGTGAAACTTATCCGCTGACTTCGCGGGTCCGCTTTGAGTTTCCCGAGCGCGATGGCTTACCGCCGCTGAAGTTCTGGTGGTATGATGGTAATCCGGGAGGAAGCATTGATCCCCTCCGCCCGAAGGCGGAGGTGGTTTCGGAAGTGATCACGCTGCGCGGTGGCAAGTTGCCGGCAAGTGGTGCGGTCATTGTGGGGGAAAAGGGGAAGCTCTTTTCGCAGGACGATTACGGGCGTGAATTTTACGTGAAGCTCAATGATGAAAAGGATTACACTCACGCCAGTAAACATGAAGCCTGTGTGGGAGTGCCGGAAACGATTCCGCGTTCTCCGGGACATGAGCAGGAGTGGTTTGACATGATGAAGGGTGGGGCACCTGCGTATTCGAATTTTGAAATCGCGGCTTATCTGAACGAAGTGATTTTGCTCGGCTGTATCGCGCAGCAAGTGGGCGAAGGTCACCCGATTGATTGGGATGGTCCGAACATGAAATCGACCAACAGCGAACTCGCGACGAGTTTTGTGAAGCGGGATTACCGCGAGGGTTGGGCTCCTAAGATTTAAGCGACGGCAATCTGTTTAGGATTGCAGGTCGTGGCAAAATAAGAGTTTCTATCGGGGTGGAAAAACCGATCCAGGAACTCCTTGAGAATCTCGAAACCGAACGTGGGATCGAGATTCTTTTTGCCTGTGAATCGGGGAGTCGGGCATGGGGATTTGCCTCGCCGGATTCGGATTATGATATTCGATTTTTGTATCGGGAGCCTTTGACGGAGAGCTACCTCGTGACTTCGGGGAGTGATTCGATTGAGATTCCGATCAAGGATGACTTGGATCCTGCGGGCTGGGATTTGCGAAAGTCGCTGAGGTTACTGGCGAAGTCCAATGGAGCTCTTATAGAGTGGTTGCATTCGCCGGTGATTTATCGGGCCAATGAGGAATTTTTGGGAGAGATGCGGTGTTTGGCTGCGGAGAATTTTTCGCGTCGGGCGCTGGCGAATCACTACGGCGGGATGGCGCGGCAAGTTTGGAAAGGGGCGCTTTCGAAGGAGGGGCCGAGTGGGAAGTCCTACCTTTACGCGCTGCGTTCGTTTTTGTGTGCGCGGCATGTCACGCAGGTGGGGACGGTGCCGCCGGTGATTTTTCGTGAATTGCTCCCGCTGGTATCGGGAGGAGTGGGGGCGGCGATTGAGGAACTGCTGGGGTGGAAGGAGTCGGCGACGGAGGCGGAATCACCGGGGCGAATTGCGGTGCTCGATGATTTTCTGCGGGAGGGAATTGAGGAGTTGGGCGATGAGATTGCCGGGTTGCCTGCCGAGAGGCATTCGGCTGAGCCCTTTAACGAGGCCTTGCATCGATGGACTCGCTGGCCGGTTTTTCCGGTTCGGAGTCTGGTGCAGAAGGTGGGCTTTACTTTGGAGCGAGTGAGGCAAAATGATCTGCTTCTTTTTGAGGGGGTGAGCGGAAGTCGCTCGTTCGGGACGGAGCATGCCGGGTCGGATACGGATTTGCGGGGTGTTTTTGTGGCGCCGCTTTCGTTCCTGGTTGGATTGGAAACAATCGAGCAGGTGAGTGATGAGAAGAGCGATGAGGTTTATTATGAGATTGGTCGCTTCATCAGTTTGCTGACTGCGAATAACCCGAACATTGTCGAGCTACTTTACACGCCTGAATTTTGTGTGAGGTATCGGCATCCTGCTTTTGATCTGATCAAGCCGGAGATGTTTGTGTCGAAACTGTGTCAGCAGAGTTTTGGAAATTATGCGATGGGGCAGATTCGCAAGGCGCGTGGCCTGAATAAGAAGATCGTGAATCCCGAGCCGGAGGTGCGGCGGCATTTGCGGGAGTTTTGTCATGTGCCGCAAGGGCAGGGATCGGTGGGGTTGGCGGCTTGGTTGAGCGCGCGAAATCTCAGCGAAGAGGAGTGTGCGCTGGTGTCGGTTCGGCATTCGCCGGGAACGTATGCCATTTTTACTGAGGAGAAGGGGCGGGGGATTTTCACGAAGAAGGATGACAGTGCGCTCTTGTGTTCGTCGGTGTCGAAGGAGGCTGAGCCGATTGGCTGGATGACGTGCAATTTTGATGCCTTCAAGGCTCATTGTCGTGCTCATCGGGACTATTGGAAGTGGGTTGAGGCGCGAAACGAGGATCGCTATCTTACGAATACCTCCCACGGACGGGGGTATGATTCGAAAAATCTCATGCACACTTTGCGCCTCTTGGATCAGGGGCTTGAGATTGCGCAAGAGGGGCTGATTACCTTGCCCCGGCCGAATGCCACTTGGCTTAAGGAAGTAAAATCGGGGAGTTATGACTACGAGGATCTTTTGAAGATCGCGGATGAGAAGCATGCCGAGATGGAGGCCGCTTTTGAGAAGTCGAATCTGCCGGATCGGCCGTCGCGCGAGTTGGCGGAAGAGATCTTGTTAGAAGTAAGATCCAAATTTCTTTAGCGGGAGATTCTAAAATGCCTATTGCGCTAGAAGAGGAGAGGTGCGAATTATCGACGATGCCAGCAACCGAAATTCCGCAAGCTCCGACTTACGGATTGGTTCCACTGGCTCGTTTCACGGGCCTTTTCGATGCCCGGGAGCATGCTTTGGTTGTCTTGGCGATGAATCTGGACTGCCTCATTACGGTGGATGAAGAGGGGTATCTTATTCATGGCGAGGAGGCCTTCGCGACGGCGATCCACGAAGAATTCCGTCTTTATGCCGAGGAGCAGAAGATGAAACCCGAGCCGGCTGCGATTCCGATTTTTGGATCGGGGGTGGAGCTGGCTTTGGTGTGGATTGGGCTTTTGTTATACGTTTTTGCCCGCCAGTTGGAGGATTTTTCGCTTGTGGAGCGCTTTTTGAACTCGGCTGAGGGGGTGATGGCTCACGGAGAAATTTACCGGCCATTCACGGCTTTGTTTCTCCATGCCGATCTGTCGCACTTGATGGGAAATGCCGTTTTCGGGCTAATTTTCGGCATTTTCGTGGCGAATTCCTTTGGACCGTTTCGTGGGTGGGGCTTGATTTTACTGAGTGGCTTTCTGGGGAACCTGATCAACGCGTGGCTTCATTTTGCCGATCCTTTTCGATCGCTTGGGGCTTCGACTGCGGTCTTTGGGGCCTTGGGTTTGCTGGTCGGTTCTGGCTTGGAGGCGGCGTGGCGGGTGAGATCTTATCGGAGAGGGTTACGGGCATTTGCGCCCTTGTTGGCAGGTTTGATGATCTTTACGATGAATGGGATCGGGCAGCCCGGCACGGATACTCTTGCGCACATGACGGGGATGCTTTGCGGAATTCTTCTCGGGCTTCCGGCGGCGCATCTTCTTGCTAGAAGAGCGCGGTGAGTCCGTATGAGGAAGATGCGCATCTTGCTTTTTTCACTGCTCGCGACGACTTCCGTCTTTGCTTACAAGCCAACTCCTCTTGTCGAAGGGGCCAAGGCTCCCGATTTTAAGTTGCCGGGTGTCGATGAGAAGGAATACACCCTTGCCGATTTTTCGGGTGGGAAGGCGCTCGCGGTGATTTTCACAACGAATCATTGTCCCGATGCGATCGCTTCACATGGCCGGATGTTGGCCTTGGTTGATCGCTTTAAGGATCAGTCCGTGAAGTTCGTCGCGATCAACAGTAATTCGCCCGAGGGCCTGCACCCACCTGAGTTGGGCTGGACGGTTTATGATGATGGCTTTGAGCACATGAAGCTCATTGCGAAGGACAGCAAATTCAATCTCCCTTACCTCTACGACGGAGCGACTCAGGGAACGGCGAAGGCCTATGGCGCGGTCGCCACGCCACACGTCTTCATTTTCGATGCTGATCTCAAGCTCCGTTACAATGGGCGGATGGACAACGGAAAGCGGAGAGTGGGGCCAGTTGAGAAGAATGAGGCCCGCGATGCCATTACCGCGATTCTAGCGGGGCAAAAAATCGAAGTAGTGAAGACGCGCCCGGTGGGGTGCACGACCAAGTGGAAGGAAAAGGCCGGGATGGTGGCGGGGGAGGACCGCAAATGGAAGGAGCAGAAGGTTACGGTGGAGGTCGCTGATGCCGCGACTCTGGGAAAGCTGGCGGCAAACAAGGGCCGGAACGGGATGCGCTTGATTAACCTATGGTCGACCAGTTGTGGTCCGTGTGTTATCGAATTCCCTGAACTTGTGAAAATCTACCGACAGTATTCGTGGCAGGAATTTGAGTTTATTCCCATCAGTTTGGATCCGGCAGGGGAGATTCAAAAAGTGACCCGCTTTCTGAAAAATCATGAGTGTGGTCTTTCCCACCGGACGAAGCCTCTTCTTGATGCGGAAAAGCGGACGACGAACAATTATATCTTTGATGGTGACACCGAGGACTTGGCGAAAGCGATCGATCCTGAGTGGGATGGTGCTTTGCCATACACGCTGCTGATTGGGAAGAATGGGGAGATTCTCTATCGCCATTCCGGAGTGGTGGAGCCGATGAAATTGAAGAGGAAAATTGTAGAGCAGGTTTGGGAAAAGTCGAAGAAATAAGGGTCGGAAAAGGGCCTTATAAAATTCTTTCATTCTTTTGTTCCCATTTTTAGGAAGCTGTGGCAAGGATGGAAGCATTCCCTCAACCTATGTCCCAATCGATAGCAGATCTCAACGCCATACTTAGTGGAACTCCCGAACTTACGGTCACGGAACCAGAGCCTGGATTTCCAGTCATTGATGTGCAATCTCCGGTGTCCGCGGCAACCATCGCACTGCATGGTGCGCAGGTTCTTACGTGGGCTCCTACTGATCACCCGCCCGTGCTCTACGTGAGCCCAAAGGCCCGGATGACCCCTGGCACCCCTTTACGAGGGGGAGTGCCGATTTGCTGGCCATGGTTTGGCGAGCACCCTGAGGATCCATCCAAGCCCTTCCACGGATTCGCTCGCACCCGTTTCTGGGAGCTCGTTTCCGGTGACTTGGTCGGCAAGGTCGCGACCATTGTCTTTAAGTTGCTTCCTGATGAGGAGACGAAAGCACTCTTTCCCTTCAACTTCGAACTCACCGCGACCATCCGTATTGCGGATAAGCTGCGAGTGAAGTTTAAGATGACGAATACAGATGAGGAGCCCTACAAAGTGAGTAGCGCGCTGCACACTTACCTTTCTCTCGGAGATATTGAGCGGATCCAGCTCGAAGGAGTGAAGGGCTCTCACTACGTCGATCGCCTGCTTGAGGACCCGACGCCCATCTACCAGGAAAAAAACCTTCAGATCAAAGGTGAGGTCGAGCGTGTTTATCAATCGATGTCTTCTGTCTTGATTCGTGATCTCGACCGTTTTCGCTCGGTCTTTGTCGATAAGGCCGGCTCCCGTTCGACCGTGATTTGGAATCCCTGGAAGGAGAAGTCCAAGGCTCTCAAAGATCTCCCGGACAAGGGCTACAAGGAATTTGTCTGTGTCGAGTGTGCCAATGCGGGAACGGATAAGCCGACTTTGAGTCCCGGTGGTTCACATACTCTGGAGACCGTGATTGGCCTGCGGCCGCTTAATTAAAATAAAAAGTGCCCCGCTGTGGTAGCACCGAAAAACCACAGCGAGGCAGGTATCTCTTCACCCAACGAGTGGGCGGGGGAGAATTTTTGGAAAGGGGGAATTACTGGAATTTTTTCGCCTTGAGCGAGTCCTGAACGCTCTTGAGGTAGGCCTTGGCCCCGGCCCCGTTATAGCCGGACATGGACTTGAAGACCTTGCCCTTGGAATCCATTAGCATGACGGTGGGGTAGCTTTTCAAACCGTATTTTTTGGCCACTTTCTTGTTGGCGGCAGTTTGGTCTTTTGGGAGCTTTTTCTTGCGTGGGTAGTCTAGGACGACGACCACGAAGTCCTTTTCGACCGCTTTCTTAAAGGAGCTTTTTGAGAAGACTTCTTTCTGGAGTTTGATACAGGGCGGGCACCAGTCGGAGCCGGTGAACTTGACCAAAAGAGGTTTTTTATCAGCGGCGGCTTTCTTTTTGGCAGCTTCAAAATCGGTGAGGTAGTCACCGGCATGGGCGGCACTGACCGTAAAGGCGGCGAGAAGGGCGAAGATGGAGGCTTTCATCGTTTTCATCGTGGTATTAGGCGTCTCAAACCGATCTTTTATTCCATATTTATCGAAGTTTTTTTGGGATCTGCTATCCGGTGGCCATGAAACAACGTGTCATTGTCGCTACGCGCAACGCTCATAAGGTGGAAGAAATCAGGGCGATCCTGGCCGATTGTGAAGTGCTGGATCTTTCTGCGGTCGAGGATCCGCCCGAGGTTGAGGAAACGGGGACGACCTTCCTTGAGAACGCGACTTTGAAGGCGGTGGCCATCAGTGGCGTGACTGAGGCGCTGGTGCTCTCGGATGATTCTGGACTGGAGGTCGATGCCCTCGGCGGTGAGCCCGGAGTCTATTCATCGCGCTATGCCGGGGAGGAGGGCAATGATGCTTTGAATAATGCCAAAATCCTGCGCGAATTGCGGGGGAAAGAGGACCGCACGGCCCGCTTCCGCTGCGTCATGGTGTTGGCAAAAGAGGGCAAGCCGCTGGCGAATTTTTCTGGAGCGGTGGAAGGCCGTATTCTGGAAGGTGGCACCGGGGAGGGAGGCTTCGGCTATGATCCTCTCTTCGCGCCTGAGGGCTATGAGCAGTCTTTTGCGGAACTCGGCGAGGAGGTGAAAAACGGGATGAGCCACCGCGCCCGTGCTCTGGAAGGAGTGGTGGGATGGCTGACAAAGGAGCCGTGAGATGGGAACCCGGCCTCCTTATTTAATGAGGAAGGAATAGGTCCCGGATTGGCTGATCAGGCTGATCGCGGAGTCGGTTTGCGCGGCAAGGCCAACGCCAAGGGCATCCTGAATGGACCGGCCGCCTTCGGTAACGGTTTGGCCTTTTTGACGAGGGAGAATGATGCGGGCCATCGTTCCCGCCGGAATGGTAACGTCGACTTTCAAGCTGCCACCTTCTTGTTTTTGCCAATGGACGGAGATTTTTCCCGCGACGGAATCATAGGAGGCTTTGACCGATGTGAGTGAGTGATCGGTTGGGATGCGGGGCGCGATGAGAACCTCCCCGAATCCTTGGGATGATGCTTTGATTCCCGCGAGGAAGCTCATGAGCCATTCGCTCACGCCGTTGCCAGCAAAGATCTTTTTCTGATCATCGCTGAGTTCGGTGAGCATTTTTACGGCCTCATCGTGATGCTTAGTGAGAGTGAGGACGCCTGGCAGGAAGTAGGCTCCGATGGGGCCGACTTGCAGGCCTTCTTTTTTGAGCGAAGCCATGAGGGCAGCGATGATGACTTTTTGCTGTTCTGATTTCAGAACCGCGCAGCGCAAGGCGAGAAGGTGGGCGGTTTGTGACTTCACTTTGAGCGAGCCGTCCTCGGTGATAAATTGTTTTTCGAAGCTGAGGCGAATGCGAGCCGCGTAGTCGTCAAAGCGAATGACATTCAAGGGCTCCTGTGCCGGAATGGCGAGTTCCCGGGTGAGCCGGGTCGTGAATCCAAGGTAGCAGAGGTCGAGAAATTCCGCAGGCACCCCTTCGCTCTCGGTCAGTCCGCCCCAGGGTGAGCCTTTGAATGTCTTGTCTGCATTTTCCCGGGCTCTCATGTGCTTTTCAAACATGCCCCAACGTTCTTTAACCAAGCCGGCATTGCCGCCCATCCACCAGAGGGGATGGTTGACTGTGATTGCCGCTTCCGATGAGATGGAGCCGGCAGATTTGGAACCAGGTTGGGTGGGGAAAAATCCTTCCTTGGTCATGCCCTTGTCCATCTGGTGAATCCAGTGATTGAGGTGCGGGATCGCGTCAAAGTGGTAGAGGAAGGCCCGCGCGGATCGTTGCACTTGGGCCCCGGTCCCGAGGTTTCCCGAGCCACCTTCGGAGAAATTGGCGAGGTGGGTTTCCATGTGCGTAAGGCTCTGGGCGAAGAGGGAATTCAGATTGTCAGAGCTGCTTTCGAACTCAGAGATCCGGATCGGCTTTTGGAGGGTTTTTTTACCACCTACGGTAAAGCTTGCGGTTTGGCTCCAGTCGCCATCTCTTTGATCTTCGTCCTGCACTTTGACTTTCCAATGGACCTTTTGACCATTCTTGAGTGCTTTGCCGCGCCAGGAGACAAGATGCTTGAATGCTCCTTTTTGAAACTTTGAATTCCAGAGGTCAGCGGTCTCCGGCGTGAGTTTGTCAATCGAGGAGGCGGCGAGAACGTGGTAGCCCGACTGCCTCTTTCCGCGCTCGTCGGATTGCAGCTTCCAGCTGAGGGACGGGAGTGAGCCGACTCCGGTGGGGTTGGATTGGAAGTCCACCCGCAGGTCATTGACCTGGATGGGGGCGGCGTGTGCCAAAACTGCGGAAAAGACCAGTGCTGAAAGTATGCCTCGCTTCATTGAGAGATAAGAAAACCTTCCTGACTCGGTTGCGCAAGCAGACATCTAGGGCGAACGCGAAAAAGGGGTTTTTTGTCAAAGCCCCGGAAGTTCGGACGACATTGATTTTGTTGCGGGTCAGCGGCTCTTTATGCGGGTCAAAGTGATTTTGAAACGTTAGGAGTTGGGGGCTGACTTTAGAAGTACCATGAGAAAAGCTGCCTTCGTCCTCATTCATTGCCTGACCGCAATTGCCGCGCAAGCTGAAGTCGATTTTAATCGAGATATTCGGCCCATTTTATCTGCAAATTGTTTTGCCTGTCACGGGCCGGATGAGGAATCGCGGGAAGCGAAGCTGCGGCTGGACAATGCACAAGGTGCGAAGAAGGCCTTTGAGCCAAAGGGAGACAGCGAATTCCTTTACCGAATCGAGACTGATGATGAGGACGATCTCATGCCGCCGCCGGATTCGGGGCATCAGCTTACCAAGGCAGAAAAGAAGGCTCTGAAAGAGTGGGTCGCGGCGGGAGCACCTTATGAGGAACATTGGGCATTTCAGATTCCCAAGAAGGCCAAGATTTCTGGGAAAGGAGATGCCATCGATTATTTCATCTCGAAACGACTCGCGGAGAAGGGGCGGTCGCTATCGGCTCAGGCGGATCGTTATGCTCTAGTTCGGAGAGTCTCGCTGGACCTGACCGGAGTGCCGCCGACTCTTGCGGAAGCGGATGAATTCCAGAAATCGGGTGACTTTGACAAGGTGGTGGACCGGCTTTTGGCTTCGGAGGACTTTGGCGAACATTGGGCCAGGATGTGGCTGGATCTTGCTCGCTACGCCGACACCAAGGGATACGAAAAAGACCGACCTCGCACGATCTGGCGATATCGCGATTGGGTCATCGATGCTCTTAATGAGGACATGCCCTACCATCAATTTACGGTGGAGCAACTGGCGGGGGATCTTTTACCCAATGCCACCAACGAGCAAATTTTGGCGACGGCCTTTCACCGGAACACGATGGAGAATGACGAGGGCGGAACGGATGACGAAGAATTCCGCGTCGCCGCCGTGAAGGATCGCGTGGACACCACGATGCAAGTTTGGATGGGCCTTACGATGGGCTGCGCGAAATGCCACACGCACAAGTATGACCCGATTAGCATTGAAGATTACTACTCGTTCTATGCGTATTTCAATCAAACGGAGGATGCTGATCGCGGTGCGCCGGTTATGGCGACTCCCACGAGGGCACAAGATTCCGAAATCGTGAGCCTTGAAGCCGAATTAAAATCTCTCGCGGTCAAGCCCGAGGGTTTTAGAGAGGCTTTTGCTACTTGGAAGGGCAAATTTAAGGATGCCCCGCTTTGGGAACCACTTCGACTGGCGGATCAAAAGACGAAAGTGGTAAAGATCGAACAGATTACGGACGGAACGCTGCGAGTCATAGGTGAGCTTCCTGAAAAGGACACTTGGACACTCATTCTCGAACTTCCTAGCGATGAGCCGGTCACAGCATTACGGATCGATGCCTTGATCAAAAAGGCGGGAGGAAAATGGAAGGATCAAAATGTTGCCTTACGCGAACTGACCGGCGAGTGGCTAGAGGAGGGCAAGGAGGCTCAGAAAATTCAGTTTAAAAATCCTCGCGCAGACTTTTCGCAGAAGGGTTGGGAAGTCGCGAAAGCGATTGATGGAAGCACCGAGGCAGGTTGGGCCTTTTCTCCGAAGGCGGCCGAACCTCACGCCGCCGTCTTTGATTTTGCGAAGCCCATCACTGGTGGGAAACTCCGCCTGACTCTGGAGCAAGAGTATGGGATTGGTCTCACTTTTGAATCATTCCGTCTTTCGGTGAGCACTCATCCGACGGACTGGTTGAGTGCGGATCTCGATCTCGGGTTGGAGTCGGTCTTTCAGAATAAGATCTTCGAACCGACCAAAAAGGTGAATGCCCGGGTTACGGAAGTAAGAAAGAGACTAGAGCAAATTCGACGAGTGATTCCGACAACCCCGATCATGCGCGAGCTTGCTCCGGGGCGTCAGCGGGTGACAAAGATTCACCAGCGTGGGAGTTTCCTCGACCAAGAGGGCGAGGTGAGCGCGCGCTTGCCGGATATTTTTGGGAAGCTTCCCGAAGGTGCTCCCGCTAATCGTCTCGGAGTGGCTCGCTGGCTCACTCATCCTGAAAACCCACTCACTTCGAGGGTCATGGTGAACCGCATTTGGGCGCGCTTGTTTGGGGTTGGGATTGTCGAGACCGAGGAAGACTTCGGCACGCAAGGCTCCGTTCCCACGCATCCGGAATTACTTGATTGGTTGGCGGTCGACTATCGCGAGAAAGGTTGGTCCTTGAAGCAACTCCTCAAGACGATCGTGCTTTCCAAAACCTACCAGCAGAGTTCCAAAATCACTCCCGACCTCCTTGCGGCTGATCCTCGCAATCGCCTCCTCTCCCGAGGTTCCCGCTTCCGTCTCAGTGCTGAGATGGTGCGTGATCAATCCCTCGCTGCTTCCGGGCTTCTGACCCGAAAAATCGGTGGGCCATCAGTGATGCCGCCGCAGCCCTCGGGGATCTGGAAATCTACCTACAGTGGCGATAAATGGAAGAATGCCACCGGCCCCGACCGCTATCGTCGCGGAGTTTATACCTATCTCAAACGCACCAGTCCCTATCCGTCGATGACCACTTTCGATGCCGGATCAGGTGAGGTTTGTCAGATTCGCCGCGTGCGAACCAACACGCCGCTGCAGGCTCTCATCACCTTGAATGACACCGCTTTCGTGGAGGCCGCCGGTGCTCTTTCCTCGCGCATGACTGACCTCGCTCACGGGTTCCGGCTTGTTCTGATCCGCCCTCCTTCGGAGCAGGAATTGGGCAGACTCCAAAAGCTCCTCGCCACAATGAAGGAGCATTATGAAAATGATCCCTCCGCCGCGAAGGAACTCCTGACCGCGGCTGGATTAAAAGAAGGGGATGCCGCCATGGTGGCGGTTGCAAATGTTCTCCTTAACCTCGACGAAACCCTCATGAAGCCATGAATCTGCACTACGAAAAAGTTCACGCACAAACCCGTCGTCATTTCTTTGGGCAGGCCGGTCTCGGATTTGGGTCCATCGCCCTGAGCCAACTTCTGGCGGCTGAGCAGAAGCCCAAGTTTCAAATCCCGGCGAAAGCCAAGTCCGTCATCTACTTGCACATGGCGGGGTCGCCGTCGCAGATCGATCTCTTTGAAAACAAGCCGGCCCTCGCGAAATTTCACGGAAAGGATTGTCCGGAAGAATATCTCAAGGGGAAGCGTTTCGCCTTCATCAAGGGCACGCCCAAGATGATGGGACCGGTCTTTGACTACAAAAAACGGGGCGAGAGCGGACAGTGGATCAGCGATTTGCTGCCGGGCTTGAGCTCGGTGATCGATGATGTCTGCGTCATTCGTTCGATGAACACGGATCAGTTCAATCACTCTCCAGCACAGCTTCTTTTGCAGACTGGGAATCCTCT
>JBLHUR010000142.1:0-15946 GCA_047629805.1 Akkermansiaceae bacterium
TGAGGAGAGTTCATGACCCGCCTAACTTGGGCATTTTAGGGTAAATGTCTAGCGGAAATGGAAAAACGCCCTAGCCATGGGCTTTCAAGCCCTTGCGAAACAAACGCCCTGTGCTGATCGCGGCGCTACAAAGAATTGGTTGGTGTTTTTTTCTCCTGTGTGCAAGCTGCCAACGCAATGCTCAGCCCCGACGCGAAACCTCGTATCATCATCCCCACACGCCGTACTTTTATGGCTGCTACTGCGGCGGCGGCGGCAGGTCTTGCTGCCACGACCCAAGCTTCTCATGGTTTCCTCTTTCGTCAGTCTCCTCCCATGAGCTTGGCGACTCTCCCAAACAGCTGGGTGAAGCTTGAAGGTGAGCGAAAAGTTCAGAGTTACGGCAAGTTTCTCACAAGTCTTCGTCTTAAGTATGTCACTCCCCTTCAGGTCATCAAGGCGCACGCCCGGACGAAGGGATCACTTTGGAATTCACTTCCTCCCAAGTCAATGTGGCGCTCGATGGCAGGTACTTTGAAAGCAGCAGATCGCGTGGCAGCCACTCTTGGCCAGCCTATTGATAATGTCACTTCCGCTTACCGAAGCCCGGCCTATAATCGCCGCTGCCCCGGAGCGAAAGACCGTTCGTGGCATATGCAAAATTACGCGCTCGATCTTCAGTTCAAAGCGTCTTCAAGTTCGGTGGCCTCGGCTGCCCGCCACGTCCGTTCAAAAGGGCTCTTTAAAGGAGGCATCGGCCGCTACCCCAGTTTTGTCCATATTGACACTCGTGGTCACAACGTGGATTGGTAAAGACTTGGTGAATATTATTTTGAAGAAAGGCCGCTTTACGAAGGCGGCTTTTTTGTGATGTGATTATGGGCTCCCGCAGATGAGCGGAGAATCTTAACGCAGATTTAAAAGGATTGAGAGGCGATTACGCAGATCTTTCCTGATTGGTGGTGGGTGTTATCCCCCTTAACCTGCCTCGACGGCGCGGGCGCAGCGGAGGATGGCTTTTTCGCCGAGATGTGGGCCGAGGATTTGGAGTCCCACGGGGAGGCCGTCGATGGGTTCCAGTGGGACGGAGATGCCGCAGTTACCGGCGAGGTTGGCGGAGATGGTGAAGATGTCGGCGAGGTAGTGCTTGAGTGGATCGCCTGAGGCGGCTCCCATTTTAGGGGCTGTCTCAGGTGCGACGGGGGTCAGGATGGCGTCGACTTTTTCGAAGGCTTCTTCGAAGTCGCGACGGATGAGAGTGCGGACTTTTTGGGCGCGTAGATAATAGGCGTCGTAGTAGCCGGATGAGAGGACGTAAGTGCCAAGGATAATTCGACGTTTGACCTCGGATCCGAAGCCGGCTTCGCGGCTGTCCTTATAGAGAGCTAGCATGTCCTCTGGGTTTTCGGCGCGGTTTCCGTAGCGGACGCCATCGAAGCGGGAGAGGTTTGAAGAGGCCTCGGCTGGGGCGATGATGTAGTAGGTCGCGACGGCATACTCGGTGTGTGGGAGGGAAATTTCGACAATCTCGGCCCCATGGGATTCGAGTTTTCTGGCGGCGGATTCGACTCGCTCGCGGACCTTGGGGCAGATGCCCTCGGTAAAGTATTCTTTCGGGAGGCCGAGCTTCATTCCTTTGACTCCGGCATCGAGTCCTTCGGTGTAATCGGGAACGGGGTCATCGAGCGAGGTGGAGTCGCGCGGGTCCACCCCGGCGAGGGCATTGAGGAGGAGGGCTGAGTCTTCGACAGTGCGGGTGAGGGGGCCTATTTGGTCGAGAGAGGAGCCGAAGGCGACGAGTCCGTAGCGGGAAACGCGACCGTAGGATGGCTTGAGTCCGACGACGCCACAGTGGCTAGCTGGTTGGCGGATTGAGCCACCAGTATCGGAGCCGAGGGCGGCGGGGATGAGGTCGCCTGCGACGGCGGCAGCAGAGCCTCCGGAGGAGCCTCCGGGAATGTGTCCGGGAGCGGCGGGGTTGTTGGTGACTTGGAGGCCGGAGTTTTCAGTCGAGGAACCCATTGCGAATTCATCGAGATTGGCGCGTCCGAAGGGGATGACGCCGGCGGCTCTGAGCTTCGTGATGACGGTGGCGTCGTAGGGTGAGGTGTAGGCGTCTTTGAGAAACTTTGAAGCACAGGTGCAGGGCTGGCCGAGGACGTTGATGTTGTCCTTAATTCCGATGGGCAGTCCGCCGAGGGGGAGGGAAAGGTCGGCATGATCGGCCGCGGCGAGAGCGGACTCGGGATCGTGCGAAAGGAAGGCACCGATATCGCCATCGCGGGATGAGACTTGGGAAATGACATCTTCGACGATGTCACGTGCCGTGATTTCGCCGGAGGTGAGTTGGCGGCGAAGCGAGCTGAGAGAGGAGGCGGCGAGAGACATGAAATCAGTGATTGGGTGACTCGGGGATTGAGTTATTTAGGCGTCGACGACTTTGGGGACCCGGAGCATGCCGTTGGCTTGGTCGGGGGTGTTTTGGAGGAAGCCCTCGGCAGGGAGGCTTTCGACGGGGAGGTCTTGGCGCACTTTATTTGAGAGGCTGCTGGCATGTGAAGTGGGCTCGATTCCTTCGACATCGACTTCGGAAAGTTTCGCGATGTGCTTCATGACTCCCTGGAGTTGGGAGCCGAAACGGGTGACTTCTTCGTCGCTCAGATTGATGCGAGCGAGGTTGGCGACGTAGCGGACATCGATGGTGGAATCGGCCATGCGCGGAGGATGTACCGGAGAAGCGCGGGTGGGAATGGCAAAGAGGGAAGAAAGGCGAAAATTTCCGGCATTCCGGCATTCCGGCATTCCGGCATTCCGGCATTTCGGCATTTCGGCATTTCGGCATTTCGGCATTTCGGCATTTCGGCTATTCGGCTATTCGGCTATTCGGCTATTCGGCTATTCGAGATTACTCGGGTGAGGGAGTCAGCCGGACTCGGAGGAACTGGTTTGATCACGAGGTCAATGGAAAAGAGGTCCGATAGCGTCGGCTGGTGCTTCCGTCTCCATCGCTGATTTCATCGCCTGTCGGGACTGCTTCGTTGCCATCGAACTTGAGGGTTTGGGATTCCTCAACGATGAGGAAGTAGTCGGACGGGAGAGGGCGGGTGCGGACCCATAGCGCGAGATGATAGTTCCCAGTCTCGGGCGTGCGATAGAGGGGTTGATTCTGAAAAACGGTGGCTGCCGGGGCGAAGGGAGAGAGCCGGGCGAGATAGCGGAAGAGATTCGTGAACTCAGCAACCGCTGCGCTGGCCTGGCGGTCGCGGGCTTCGGGGGCTAGGCCGTATTGGGAGGCCCATTCCTGATAGTCCCGGGCGAAGACTTTCACGGAGATGGTCCTGTAATTGATCGAGCCGGCCAGGTTGATGATCTGGAGCCAGTACGAGAACTCTCCGACTTTGTCGGTGGCGCTTTGAAAGTTGCTGTTGGATGCGGATTCAATCGGGGAGGAAAGGTCTCCTGAGATTCCCTGATACCATTGATAGGTGAGATTTTCGCCCGTGGCGACGATTGAGAGCGTAGCGGATTCTCCTGAAAGAATGGCGGGCGAGGGAGGCTGCGAAGTGATATCGGGGCTTCCGTCGGCGGCAAGCGGAGAAAGCCGGAGGACATTGCCGACCATAGCAAAGAAGTGTGACTCTGTTGCGACGAGTCCTTGGGTGAGAGCAGTGTGCTCCAGCTGCCGGGTCCAAGACATGAGGTCGGTAGAGCTATAGATCTCCCCGTTTGTGGTGGCACCGAGCCAGCGTCCCTCGCTCTCCACGAGTTTGGCAAGGTCGAAGGGTGCGGTCCCGGTTTGCGCCCATTCGCTTCCGTCAGTGCTGGTCCAAATGCTTCCGCCTTTTGCGGGGGCGACCCAGCCGAGGTTGAGATGGTAGATGTGTAGGAATTCTCTGACTTCGGGAATGAAGATGTCTTCCCAAGGTTCGCCGAAAGCCTTTCGTGCGATCAGTCCACCGGTGATTGGTGAACCGGGAGCGGTCGCGGTGCCGACGGCGATGAAAGCGTCAGGGCCCGAGGCGATTCCATTTAAGGAACCGTTGTAGTCGAGGCCGAGCGATTGACGCACCAGCGCGAAGTTTTCCTGGATGGTGGTGAGGGAGAGGGTCGTGGAGTGCGAAGAGAGAAGGAGTGCCGACGAAGGTCCGCTCGCCAGGGAGTGGTGAAATCCATTGAGGTTTTGGTTGACGTTTACGGTCTTCCAAAATCCTACCGTGTTGCCGGAATTGCTCGGGCATTCGGGACACCACAGTCGGAGCGGGGAGCCGGATGCCACTCCGCTGAGATAGATGAGTGGTTGATTGCCGATGGAACCGAGGTTAAAAAGTTCTCTGGTGGGAAGGGCCGGGACATGAATGACTTCTCTTTTGCGAATCTCAATCTCCGGTGCGGTCTCTGCACTGATTTTAGCGTCTGCGGGAGATGGGATGGGGAATTCCTGATTGGGAAAGCCAGTTGCTTTGAAAGGACCCTCACTATTGCGGTAAGTCACTTCCAGTCGGCTCTGGCGGGGCCGAGGGGGATATTGCTTAGGATATCCGAAGTGAAAGCGGGTGGGAATGACAAAGAGGGGGACTGAAGTGGAAGGATTCGAGTATGGGGGTATCTTGACCACAGGGGGCAGAGGCTTGGTTATGGTGAGAGATTGACCACAGAAAAGAAGGGAGCAGAAGCTTGCTTGATGGCAGGGGAGGTTGTCAGTCATTTGATGGAGAAGCTTCCCGCAGATTACCTACGGGTCAGGAGATCCGAGAAGGATGCGGAAGAGTGGTATAGGTTGCCTGCTCCAGCGGGTCGCTTGATTGCGGAATTTGAGGTGCGGGTGAGGCAGTGGTTGTCGGTTGACCGGGAGGCGTGTTTGAAGTTTTTGCAATCGAAAGAGGGTGGGGGCTTTCTATCTCCGAATCATCCCGTCTTTGCGACGGCCTTTGCTGATTATGCTTTGGAGGAAGGTGAGGAGGAATGGCTGATCAAAGTGGCGGGTGGGAAAGAGAAAGTTTATCGGGCACGACTCCAGGAGTTGGGAGCGGCGGGATTTTTGGCGAAATACGGTGGGGATTTTAACAAGGGTGGTGATGAGCTGGCGCGGGTTTATGCTGTGTTCGATTTCGAGGATCGTGACTTGGTGTTGGAAACGATTTTGGAGGGTAAGGGGAGTTGGTGGAATAAGCAGGGAAGCCTGAAGGGCTTTCTTTCGAATCCCAATCATCGGGATTCCGAGGTGATTTCGTGGATTCGGGAGCTATGGGGAGGCCGTGCAATTTCGGAAGAATTTAAAAAAGAAAGTCATCCGGTCTTTAAAGAATGGCTTGAATCAAATCCCGAGGCACCGGTTGCCGAACGAATGGAATTGATCGAGCAGATTAGTGGATGGAAAATGTCTCCAGGAATCTTTATGGAGGACAGTCTCGACCTTTTACTAAATGGAGGAAGGGATTGGAAATATGAATTCCGGCATGGGCGGGTCGAGGCAAACGAGGTGTTTGAGCAATTGAAGGGCAAGCTTTCTGCAATTCATGCAGAGGCAGAAGGCATCCTGAGGAGTCGCTTGTATTATGAACTGGTGAGCCAGGATCCGGTCCGAGCGAAGCAGTTGCTGGAACCACTGGGGGAAATTAGAAGAGCGGAAGTGCAACTGAGAGCGCTGGGGACCGCGTTTCATGAAGCTGATCCGATGCTGGCGCGAGCTTACTATGACTCGCTTCCCGAGGCGACTTCCGATGCCGGGCGGGATTTGATGGAAGTGAATTGGGGCTGGCAGGTTCATTTTATGATCCGACAGTGAGTGCGGAGATGATGGCGACTCTGGGAGCGGTTCCTGAATCGATGATTCCAACGCGGGATCTTATGAAATTTTTGCCCAAGCTTTCATTGGAGGAGGCGGCGGCGAGATTTCATGCGATTGATGATTTTTCGACGAGGGAAGGGGAAATGGCTTTGTTCCAATATGCGCAGCTTCGATTTTTTGATGACGAATTCGAATGGGGTCGTAACGATGGTGCAGAAAAGTTGGCGGAGATCGAAGAGGTGAATCATACTCTTCCGCTTGAGATGCAGGGTCAGTTCCTCTATGGGCTTTTGGCGGGGAGCTTTTCGCGTGAAACAGCGATGGGAGTGAAGCAGCGGACCTTTGATCTTCTTGATCTCATGGTTGAGGGCGAAAATTGGGCACATTTGGAAAGGGCGCAGTTTTTGGTCTCGGTCCAGGTCGACCCAGAGGAACGAGCAGCCTGGGCGGTGAATCTCCCTGAAAGGGCGGAGACGGCAGAGGTTTTCGAGATGGGCATTGCTCCTTATCTTCGTCGGAATGGCGATCAGACTTGGGAGTGGATTCAGGGATTTCCTGATGGAATGTGGCGGGATCGGGCGCTGGCAAAGTATTCAGAAACGATGCTTGGTCAGTCTGGTCAGTTTGAGAATCTCAGGAAAACAATGGAGGCGATCGAGCTGATAAAGGATGCTGAGATCCGGGAGGGAGCGGAGGGGCTTCACGCGCTTTACGAGCGGGCCAATCAGTGATGATTTGAGCCTGGCTTTTTGGCGGGAAGGGAGCGAGGAAAGACTAAGGCTCTCTCCTACGTTTTTGCCCCCCTTTTTTGCTTAGGAGATCACTCCGTAGCGGACGAGTGAGGTGTAGATCCACCAGCAGACTGAGACGGTGGCGGTGGCGAGGAGGACAAAGAGGACGGTATTCCGGGTGTGGTAGCGCTTCTCGTTGATGATCTGGCCTTTGCTCAGTTCAGCGTAGAAGCGGCGCTCGCGGCGTCGGTCGGCGAAGTCATCGGGCGCGGGCATGGTGTTGCGTTCGCGCTCTTGTTGTTCGAGGAGTTTCAGCGGGGCGTTTTCAATCATTGATTCGTATTTTTGAATCTCGAGGTCGATGTCGGATAGCTCATCCGGAGTGGGAGGAGCCAGTTCGCGTTTCATTTTGCGAAAGAACATAATCGTGGGGGGAGGGGATTATTTGAAGAGGTAGATGAGAAGGGCAAATGAACCTAAGACGATGACGGGCAAATTAAAGGCGAGGCCATTGCGGAGCATGGTATGGAATTCGGCGCCTTGGGCGTGGCTACCGATGGACTGCGAGGCACCACCAAAGATGCTGCTCTTGCGAGTGCCGGTGAAGTAGGAAACGGCTTGCTCGTATTCGTCTTCCGCCTTGTCGAGGACAGAGAGGGATTTTTGAAGTTCGGTGCCCAGGGAGTCCTTAGGCCAGGCTTCCGGATTGAGGCCCTCGATCCGGTTGAGGTGATTGACGAATGCGGCACGAGTTTGGTCGAGGTCATCGATCTCTTGCTTCATTTCGAAAAGCTCCCGTTCGATGGTAGTGACGGCGGTGGAGAATTTTTCGGAGAGGTCTAGCTGCCCGTTGAGAAATTCCTGCTTGCGGTGATTGAGATCTTCGAGTGCCATTTTCTGACGCTCAAGCTCGCGTCGTTGGCTTTGCAATGTCTCCAGTTGCGCCTGGGCGACAGAGAGTTTTTCTTCGAAATCTTCGGTGAATGCGGGCCGGTCGGAGGGAATCTCCAATTGGGTTTCGCGGACTTTGATGTGTTGTTTGCGTGCGACGGTCGTTGCCATGGTGCTCAAGAGGTTTGCTAATAGCACGTAAGAGATAGCACGCAAAAGGCGGGGGGACGAGATTTAATTAGGCGAACTTAGATTTCGCTCAAGTTTGACTATCTTGGGGCGTCGTCATCGCGGAAGGGCTTGGCATACCATCTGAAAAGAGGCCGAACGAGGGCTTTGACGTCTTCCAAAAGGAGGTAGGCGGCGGGAATGAGGAAGAGGGTGATAAAGGTGGCGAAAAGGATTCCGAAGCCGAGGGATACGGCCATTGGTTTGAGGAATTGGGCATGAATCGCGCGGTCGAACATGAGAGGCATGAGGCCGGCGAAGGTGGTGATCGACGTGAGGAAGATGGGCCGGAAGCGGCGCACCCCTGAGATGAGGACGGCCTCCGTGAGGTCCATTCCTTCTTGACGTTTTTTATTGATGAAATCGACCAGGACGATGGAGTCATTCACGACTACTCCGGCGAGGGCCATAATTCCGAAAACGGAAAGCCATGACGGGGTGATCCCAAGAATCATATGGCCGGCATAGGCTCCAATCACTCCGAAAGGAACGGCGAGGAGAACGACGAGGGGCTGGAGGAGTGAGCGGAAGGGGATGGCGAGGAGAGCGTAGAGAGCAAGGATGAGGGCTCCGAAAAGCCAAGTGCTGCGGCTACCGGTTTCGCGATCTTCTTTGATGAATCCTTCCCAGATCCAGGTGGTTTTGGGGTCCTGTTTGACGATCTCATTGATCTGTGGCTCGAGTTCTGCGGCGAGGGCGAGGATGTCAACCGTGGCATCTTCCGGGGTCGCTCTGACGTCGCTCACCTGGGCTCCATTAACGAGTTCGATCTTTCCGGGCGCGGGCTGGAGAGAGGCCTCGGCGATGGTAAAGAAAGGAACGTTTGTGCCATCGGGTGCTTGGATATTGAGCGTGTCAAAGGTGTGCATGGACTCGCGCTTCATTTCGGGAAGGCGGACCATGACGCGGATTTCATCGCCATCGCGTTGGATGCGCTGGGCCTCCTCACCGAAGAAGGCTTGGCGAATTTGGCGGGCTAGTTCACGTTGGGTGATTTTGAGTTCCTGGGCTCGTGGCTTGAGCGTAATGGCCATTTCCTCACGGGAGGAGGGCTTGTCGGCGTGGGCCCAATTGATGTTTGGGTGTTTTTTGAAGAGGGCTTCGATTTCGTTGGCGATCCCGATTTTTTCTTCGCTTTCAGGGCCGCGAAGTTGAATCTGAAGGGCTTCGGTTTCTTCGCCGCCCGAGCGCCTTCCTCCGTAGGAGCCGCGAATGCGAAGGTTGTTAAGATTTTCAATCTTTCCGACTTTGGCTTCCCACATTTCTTCGATCTCATCGTTGGTGGGGCCGGGTTCGGAGCGGAGGCTGGGCGGGAGGATTTCGAGTGAGACGGATCCGCGTTCGGGATCGACTCCCCGGCCATAGCGACCGCTGCCGGCGTCTGCTTTGATATTACGGATGAGGGGCTCACCATTCCCAGGATCGAGCAATTCCGCTTGCAGTTCGCGAGCCACTTCTTCGAGGTGCCGTACCGCAGCGTCTGTTTCTTCAAAGGGAGTGTTCTGGAGCATTTCGAGGCGGGCGTCGATGACGTATCGCTCGATGGTGGGCATGGCTTCGAATCCCATGTGCCCGCCTACTTTGAGGCCGACGGTGAGGAATCCGAGTGCGAAAAAACCTGCGATGGTGGTGTAGCGGTGATTGACGGCGAGCTTAAGAACCGGGGCGTAGACGACTTCGACAAGTCGTTCCAGGCCATCGGCGACCCACTTTTGCAATCGCGAAAAGAGACCAAGTTTGGAGGAATCGCGATGGGTCCGGAGGTGTTTGAGATGAGAGGGGAGAATGAACTTTGATTCGATGAGAGAGAAGATGAGGACGGCGCCGACGATAGGTGGAATTTGGCTCGTCCAGACTTGCCAGTAACCCTTGAAAAACATCAGGGGGATAAAGGCGACGATGGTGGTGAGAACTCCAAAGGTGACGGGGGTGGCGACTTGCTTGGTTCCGAGGACGGCGGCATCGAGTGGGCTGAGGTCGTCGCGGAGGCGCGAGTAGATGTTTTCTCCCGTCACGATGGCATCATCGACGACGATTCCGAGGACAATGATGAAGCCAAAGAGGCTCATCGTATTGGCAGTCATGCCAAAGTAGGGCATGAGGAGAAGGCCACCAGCGAAGCTCACCGGGATGCCGAGGACGACAAAAAAGGCAAGCATGGGGCGAAGGAAAACGCTGAGGACGAGGAGGACGAGGAGACCGCCCGAAAGGAGGGAAGTTCCGAGCGTGGAGAGGCGGCCGCGAATGCGGATCGATTCGTCGTCCCAAGTGTAGAGGTTAATTCCTTCCGGGAAGCGGTCGGAAGCTGTGGCGATGTAGCGCTTGATGGCGTCGGAAATTTTGATGGCGCTTTCGTTCTCTCCCTGGAGAACATCGATCATGAGGGCACGCTCGCCATTAAAGCGGAGGACGTTGTTTTTTTCCTCAAAGCCATCGGAAATATGGGCGATGTCGGAGATTTTCAAAAGGGCTCCATCGGCGGCGGTGACGACGATGTTGCCATAGTCCTCAGGAGTGTAAGCTTGGCCATCGGTTCGGATTTGAATGGGGCCGGCTGCGGTGTTGGCGGTTCCCGCTGAGAGGGCGAGGGAAGAATTGCGGATGGCATTGGCGACGTCGGCAATGGAGAGGCCATAGTCGCGGAGTTTTTCGTCATCGGCTTCAATCGAGATCTCTAGAGGGTGGCTGCCTCGGAGGTCGGTTCTTGAGACTTCGGGGAGATCGAGGAGGTCGTTTTGGACGCGTTTCGCGACTTCGTAGAGTTCGAGTTCAGAGAGATCGCCGGTGACGGCAACGGTGATGACTTCCCGCCAGCTTGAGGTGTTTGGAACGGAGATGCGGGGGCGTTCGGTTTCGGGTGGGAAGGTGTTGATGGTGTCAACGCGGGCCTCTACCTCGTCGCGGAGTTCGTGAAGGTCGACTCCTTCTTTCGGGATGATATCGAAGTTGGCCGATCCCCGGCTAGCGTAAGCGACAATTTTTTCAATTCCGGAGAGGTCTCGAAGGGCTCGGTCGATAGGGATGATGACGTTTTCCTCGACGTCCTGTGGACTGCCGCCGCGGTAGGACATTTTGATATCAACTTCGCCCCAGTCGGCGGTCGGTTGGACTTCGAGCGGGATCTTATTGAAGGCCATGTAGGCTCCGCCCAGAAGGATCGCAACCAAGAGAAAGTTGGAGGCGATGTCGTTTTTGGCGAACCAGCGAATCATGTGCGAGGACTCTAACGGGAGATTTGGAGCTGTCCTATCGTTTCTTAGGTTTTTGCGGAGCAGGAGTCCGGAGATGGGAGTCCGGAGACAGGAGATCGCGACAACGAGATCGAGTGTGAAGGGGAGTTTTCCAAGGTGGCTTCCATTGATTCGGGGACTGGTTAGACCATGGGCTCGGGGGTGGCATCCTTCGGGCTGGCGGCCTTGTGGAGGAGGCGTGAGGCGAAGTCTGAGCGGATGAAGGCGAAGAGGCCGGCGAGGATGGTCACGAGGACGGCGACGCAGGCGATCTTGCTGTATTCCGTGTTGGAGAAGACGTTGGCTTTTCCGACTTCGGGGAGGCTGGAGGGACTTGCCGTCATCTCATACTTCTGGGCGAGCTCGAGAACTTGTACGAGATGGATGACGGGGACCTTTTTCTGGATGAAGCGGGCCATGACGCCGTCAGCTTTTTTGACTCCCACGGGGGCCTTCATATTGAGGCCGGGCTTGAAGAGTTTTTTACCGATGCTGCGACCCACCGAGACGGTGCCGCCGCCGACGTTGAGGTAGGCTTTGATGCTGCGTCCCTCGGCCTTGCGATTGAACTCATCCATTCGCTGGTCGATGATTTTCTCAAAGCTTTCCTTCTTTTCGAGGAGGGGGACGCCGTTACGTTGGATGGCTTGCGCGATGAGGGCGAGGCCTTCTTTGGGGAGACCTTGGCCGCTGTCCTCGTGCCCGCCGATGGTGGCGGCGAAGCTCCGGAAGGAAATGATCCCAGCTTCGTGGAGGAGTCGTTCCATATCGAGCCAAGTAAGCTCGGGGACGTTGGCTCCCCATTGTGAAGCGGCGACGCTGGAGATGACGAGAGGCTTGGCTTTCATCGTTTCGAGGGCACAGCAGACGGCGATATTGAGGGCGGGAAATGAGCCCGACATGCCAACGGCGACGGTGTCCCCCTCCTTCACGCCTCCTTCGGTGAGCATGTCGATAATCACTGCGGCGAAGTTGGGGTTGATGGAGGTGTTCTTGGCCTCAAGTGCTCCCGCCACGCTGGTGATGGGGGACATCGGGATTCCGATGATTCCGGTGTTAGCGGGATCGTTGGCGAGGTCGATGGGGTGGTTGGTGGCGGCGCGAGCTTCTCGGATCACGGAGAAGGCTTTCGTGGCCTTTTCGGCAGCAGCGAGTTTTTCCTCGTGGAAGTCCTGCTTTTTCTCAACACGGATGTGCTCCACGAGAATGAGGCCTCCAAGGGAGAGGACGGAGATGAGCATAAGAGCGGTTTTTGAAACGGCGCGTGGGCGCCAATAGACTTTGGTCATTGGAGTAAGTTTAGAGGGCGATGATTTCGTTGCCGAAGATGAGGATGATGATGACGCGCACGACAACGGAGGCGGCAATCAAAGTGGTGAGGGTCTCAAGGATGCCCTGGCGATCAAACCAGATGGCGATGAGGCCTGGGATGATGTAACCGATGACGACGACGCCGGAGTCACTGAAGACAGGGTGGTCGGCGAGGTAGTCGCCGACCGCGAAATCGAGGGCGAGGCGCAGGAGATAGGCCACAAGAATGACCAAAACGGTGCGGCGTTTTCCGAAGAGGATGATGCCGGAGCCGATCAACTGCACGATGAAGTGGGTCGCGAAAGCAATCGCGAGCGTTAGGACGATGGCCATGGGTTCACGCCAAAAGAGGGCGATGTATCCGGGGACAACGAGACCTCCGGCAGCGAGGCCGAAGAGTTCTGAGAACAGCAGGCTGATGAGCAGGCCGATGCCGATGGCGGTGGTGAGAATTTCTGGGTCCATCGTGTTTTGTTTTTAGATTTGAAAAGGTTGGTTATTTGAATGCTTCGAATTTCGAGCGATTGGAGAAGTAGCGGACGATATCGAGTCCGGGGCCACCGATGTTGGCCATGCCCATGATGAGTGCGGAGTCACCGGCGTTGGCGATGCAGGTCTCGAAGATCTGATCGGCGCCTTGCCCTTCGGCATAGATGAGTTTCATGGGGTCGATGCCTGACTTGACGGCGTAGCGCGCGAAGAGCCAGGTTCCGGTTCCGGTGAGGAGATAGAAATCGGCCGGTTCCCAGGCGTGGATCGCCTCTGCGAGTTGGCGTGAGCGGTCGGCGCGGTCGGCACGGCAGTTGAAAATGGCGATCTTTTTGTGAACATACGGGTAGCGTTCTAGGGCCATGTTCCAAATACGTTCGGTGGATTCGGGGTCGTTGGCGGCGAAGCCATTGACGAAGTTGATCTGACGACCAAAGAAGTCCATGTGGTGCGCGGTCATGGCTCCGGGATCGGGGATGGCGGCCCACATTCCGGTGAGGGCGGTCTCGCGATCAACGCCGAGGTCGGCGCAGATCTTGAGAGAGAGGGCGACGTTTTCGGCGTGCTCAAGGTAGGGGAACGGGTCGAGGTCGGCCTTGGTGATGGCTTCAACTTCTTCGATCGTGACGGGGATGAGTTGGCAGTTCCGGTCGTCGCAGGCTTCTTGGAGAATGGCAAGGTGGCGTCGCTCGGCGGTGAAGAGTTTTTGGCCGACCGGAATCATGCCGGCGAGTGCCCAAGTCACGTCTTCTTCTTCGGGGCCCATGACGTCGAGGTGGTCGGCGCGGCAGTTGGTGATGACGCCGTGGGTCGCTTGCACGAGCTTGTCTTCGCAGAGCCATTGGAGGCGCGGGCGGAGAGCCATGCACTCGATGACGAGGGCTTCGGTCTTAGCTTCGACGGCGGTCTTGACGATGCGAACTTGCTCAATAACGTTGGCCTTGGCGGGGCGGAAGACGGGGTATTCGCGACCGTCCGGCAGGATCATACGCGGGAGGGTGCCGGTGGTTTTACAACAAGCGGTCATGGTTGAGCGAAGGCCGGCCGCGATGAGGCGGGCGACGCTCGACTTACCGCGAGTGCCGTTGACGTGGATTCGCATCGGGATCTTGGCGAGCCGTTGGCGATGGTTGCGAGACTCGATGAGTCCCCCGACGATGGTAGCGGCTGTGAGTGAGCCGAGCACGATGGCGTGGGTCATTGAATGACAGTGTGTTTTTCCTGAAAAATGAGACGACTCCACAGGGTGGAGAAGTGCATTGAGGCAGAGCTTAAAGTGAGGTCATGAGTCCGGTGGAGACCAGGGAGGTGAGTCGCGGCTTCCAAAGTTCTGATGGAAGGGGCGACTGCGCTGGGATTTCTCCGGGACAGGGACAGTCAGTGAAAAAGCGAAGTGGAAAAATGAGGAGGAATCAGAAGAGATTCTGCGCTCAATGCATAACGAGAAATATGAGGGGATGTGGCACACGCAAGAAAAAAGTGATATCGATGAAGAAAAAAACTGTCAGACCAAAGGGGCGCTCTTGTGCATGATTCGCTGGTGGGATTACTTCTCGATCCTCCTCGCTTTTCGCCTGGATCCTCGCGTTCGACATGCTTAGGAACGGCGAGGCCGAATTTCATCTTAACCTTCAAGAAGGCGAAGGATGTTTTTTGGAATTCAAGGAGAATGCCAACTCCGATCTCGCCAAGGAAATGTCCGCCTGCGCCAACTCTTTCGGCGTTCGTCTCTTTCTCGGCATCTGCGATGATCATCCGGCCCTCATCCGGGCGCACGATCCCGGACAAGCCGAACGACCGTTTCAAGAAATACTGACTCAAAACAACGGGCAAGGCCGACACCAAGCAGCGCCCGCTCCTCAAATCCGCAAACTCCACCCAGTGCTGCGACGCCGTCCTCGCCTTCGATAAAAAAATCCCGCTCCTCGATAACGATGGAAAACCCACCACGATCAGGGACGGCCACAGCAGCAAAACCCACCCGTCACCGATAAGGAAGTCCCGGATGAATCCGCGCGGAAGTTGCTTTATGAATACGTGAACCCACGGAGGACGGAGGGGCCGGAGTGTGATTTCATCGTGGGGAATCCGCCCTTTCTCGGAGCCTCCCGCATGCGCAAGGGACTCGGCGATGGTTACGTCGAAGCCCTCCGCAGCGCCTTCAAGAAATTCAAGCCCGACTCCTGGGACTTTGTCATGTTTTGGTGGCACCAAGCCGCCGAACTGACTCCTGACAAAAAGGTCGAGTAATTCGGATTCATCACCACCAACTCGATTCACCAAACTTGCAACCGCCGTTGTCTCGAGTTCTTCCTGAATAATGAGAAGAAGCCAGTCTCATTGACCTTCGCGATTCCTGATCATCCGTGGATGGATTTTGGGGATGGTGCGGCTGTTAGGATCGCGATGACTAGCGCTGCAGGGACTTCGGTTTTAGGGTTTTTTGCACAAGTGGTCAATGAGGTCCAAACTGATGATGGTGAATTGTCGGTCAATCTCCGCTCGCAGTCGGGGAAGATCGTAGCGAATTTGAAAGTCGGTGTGGATACTTCTGCCACTGCTTCTCCGAAGGCTAACTCTGAGATTAGCTGTCCCGGAATAAAACTTAACGGGAGCGGTTTCATCGTCACTCCCGAAGAAGCTACTCGATTAGGAGTCCACGAAAGTGACAGAGTGAAGAATCATATTCGCGGATACCGCAATGGCCGAGATTTAAGGGCACGTTCCCGAAATGTGAGGGTTATCGATCTTTTTGGACTCTCAGAGAAGGAAGTGAAAGATCGCGGCGGCGGCCCAGAGATCGTTAAAAGTAGTGGTGGTTGGTTCGGCTGCATGCCTCGGCATGCGGTCGCTAAACCAAGACAAAACCAACCACCGTGGATTATCAAAAACGAGAAGAGGCCTTTTTGCAAGGCGGGGAAAAAGAAGCCAGTGCACTGTTCAACGAGCTTCTGCGTGTCACAGGCCGCAAGGGATTGCTGGGCGCCATGCCGCAGGAAGTTGAGTCACTCGGTGGCCCGCGACATCATCCCGACCCGGAGAGTTCCTGTCATCGTGCCGGTAGCGAAAAAGGTAAGGCCTATCTCAATGGCGAAAAGGAGGCCATCCTCCGTCCGAGAGTCCGTCATGAAGACGAGGGAGAAGTGAGCTTGGTGACCTATCAGGTCGCTTCGAATTAGCGTAATGTTTTTGAGCAAGTCGTTGCTGCGGTGGGACAAGGTCTCCCGATCCGAGGTGCGGGCCGCATCCATCGAGACACGGTGAGCAAGAGCGCCGCGTCACGGATGTGGGTGGAAAAA
>JBLHUR010000143.1:0-15722 GCA_047629805.1 Akkermansiaceae bacterium
AGCTTCCGCGTTCCCGCCAACAACATGAGATAACTCTCAGCCTGCACGGACTCATCACGCTCCCCTTCACGCCAACGATGATAAAGGCGACCTTCTTCTTTGTCCCACAACTTCCCCTTCACAAAATCATGAGCCTTCCGCGCAGCGGCAAGATATCGCGGTTCATTCATCACCCGACCGGCTCGCGCCAAGGCCCCAATCATCATTCCATTCCAGGAAGCCAAAACCTTGTCATCAGTGGCCGGCGGCACCCGCGTCTCACGAACTTTCGCCAGCTTCGCCAAAATCCCCGCCACCGCCTTTTCCTCCTCCGCCGAGCAACTCTCCCTCGGCTTTTTAAAGTGCAGGATATTAAGATTCTTCAAGGGCTCCGGATCACTGTGATCAATAAAGTTCCCGCCATCCGTCACTCCCAAAATTTCCCGTGCCACCTTCATTTCCGCAGCATCCAAAACCTTCTCTAATTCCTCCACGGTCCAACAAAAACACTTCCCTTCCTTCCCCTCGCTCTGCGCATCCTGCGCACAGTAAAAACCACCCTCTGGATGAGTCAGATCACGCAAGACATACTCCGCAATTCCCGCCGCCACTTCCCGAAACGACTCATCGCCTGAAATTTGCCACGCATCCAAATACAACTCCAACAACTGCGCTTGATCGTAAAGCATTTTCTCAAAATGCGGCACCAACCACTCCCGATCGACCGAATACCGATGAAACCCGCCCATCACCTGATCATGAATTCCCCCATTCATCATGTGACGACAGGTCTTTAAAATCGCCTCCCGCGCCTTCTCATCTCCCGATTGCAGAAGGAACCGAAAAATACTCGCCTGCGGAAACTTCATCTCAGTTCCCAACCCACCCCACTCCGGATCCAACCCGACCAAAGATCGCTGCAACGACTGAGCTACCACGCTCGCCTTCAAATCCCCCGCCTCGGTCTCCCCCTCATGTAGTTCCGCAAAATACTCCCCCATCCTCGCATGCATCTCCTTCGATTGCGCCAGCAACTCTTCCCGGTTTTTACCCCATACCCCTTGAATCTGCTTCAGCACCGAAAAGAACCCCGGACGCCCATCCTTATCTTCCGGCGGAAAATAAGTCCCACCCGTCAGCGGCTTCAGATCAGGCGTCAAAAACATGTTTAGTGGCCAGCCCCCGCTCTGCTGCGTCATCGCCTGAAAAGCAGTCATATACACCTGATCCACATCAGGCCGTTCCTCGCGATCCAACTTAATCGCCACAAAATTCTTATTCAGATACCCCGCAATCTTCTCATTCTCAAAAGACTCCCGCTCCATCACGTGACACCAATGACACGTCGAATACCCCACACTTAGCAAAATCAACTTCTTCTCATCCCTCGCCTTCTTAAAAGCCTCTTCACCCCAAGGATACCAATCCACCGGATTGTAGGCGTGCTGCAAAAGATACGGAGACTTCTCCTTCGCCAGACGGTTCGCCTTTTTCTCGTCCTTCTCACCCCAAGCCGTCCCAATCAACAACGCAAGACCCAGCAATGGGCAAATTAACTTTAAAATCATATTTTAGACGCTACCCTCGCTACCCAAAAACAAAAATTTAATTCGTCTTTTCTCTAATCGAACCTCCGAAACACCGACAGAACCTTCATACCTACAATAAAATCGACGATTCGAAAAAAAACCTCTTTTCTTTGAACGGATTGCGGATTGGGGAGTCTATTCCCAATGAAAACCGCAACCAAGTCGCAGTTTTCATGTAAGGGTGAACAGCAGTTGTCAGCTTCAATTATTGTTTTTTTTGGAGTTGATTGACTCAGCCACAGGGGATCTTCGGATCCCCTGTGGTGTCTCCACGTATCGGCAAGACACTCCTGATTCCTCCATCTGCCGAAATAATTTCCACAACGCGTGAAATTCCCGCCATCAGACTTGCCCCCGGCCCCCATTCCGCCTTAACTTTCCGCCTCTTCGACAAATACTCTTATTTTGTCACATTGATTCCTCAGCCATGATTGAAAACATCCGCAAATATACCGGTCTCATGATCGTCGTTCTCGTCCTCCTTTTCGTAGGGCTTGTCTTCCTCGGCGACGGCGTGAAAAACTCCTTGGGCAGCAAACCCGCCATGAAAGTGGCCGGCCAGTCCATTTCTCAAAAGGAATACCAACGCAATATGGCCGTTCTCAAACTTCCTTCAGCCCTCTCCTTTTCCCCCCTCTCTCGCGAGACGAGGGTCCTCGCCAGTCACTACCTTGGAGACGCCATCATCGAGGACTCCCGCTTCTCAAATCCCGGCTCCATCGTCGGATTCATGTCCAGATTCCTCCAAGGCGATTCTGCACCCGGCCGTTTCGTCGCCAACCGCCTCAATGTTCAGAAGGCTGGCCTCGAATATGGCGTCACTCCCAGCAATGATGAAGTCGAAAGTTTTGTCGAAAACGTCCTCTTCGCCAAACCCGAGGGAGGCTACGACCAGCAAGCATACACCGATTTTATCAAAAACAGCGTCACCAATCTCGGAGGAACCAAAGGCTTCAACGAATACATCCGCGACCTTCTCACCAGCCAGAACCTCGCCAAGCTCCTCGGCGGAGGCATCGCCCCTGAGATGGAAACCATCCGCGCCCTCTATAATACCGAGAAGCAAATCATCACCGCCGAGCAGGTCACCCTCGAAGCCGCAGTCTACGAAGGCAAAATCACTCCCACCGAAGAACAACTCAAAGAGTTCTACGAAGAGAACAAGGCCAACTACAACTCCGACGAACTCCGCAGTGTCTCCTACACCCTCATCGCACCAAACTGGGACAATATCTTAGCCGATGTGACCAAGGTAAAAGCCAAAGCCGCCAAAACTGCCGCAGACGCTAAAGCAAAGGCCAAACAAGAAGCAAAAGAGGCCAACGACGCCATTAAGCCCGCTCCTACCGAAGGGCCTGCTCCTACCGAAGAGCCCGCTCCTACCGAAGGGCCTGCTCCTACCGAAGAGCCTGCTCCTACCGAAGAGCCTGCTCCTACCGAAGAGCCTGCTCCTACCGAAGAGCCTGCTCCTACCGAAGAGCCTGCTCCAATCGAAGCTCCCAAGCCCGATGAAGGAACTCCCGAGAAAGCCGATCCAGCCGACACCGGCTCGCAAGGAGACCCCGGTGAGCCAGGAGAGCCAGCCGCCGCACCAGAAAAACCAGCCGAGCCTGCTGTAGTTCCTGCCGCCCAAGCTGTTCCCGCAACCGAGCCAGTCCTCGTAAAACCAAACATCGTTCAGCCCTCTACACCCACTCCCGGCCTGCCGAACGCACCTGTCGTGAAACCGGCTCCTGTCGTCAAGCCAGCCCCGCCCAAATCAGCTAAGGACCAACTCAACGCAGCCGAGAAAAAGACCGCGGTCGATGCCCTCAACCCCCTCGTCACAAAGCTTTTCCAAGATCTCGCCGACAACCTCGGCAAGGACTTCGAAGACCTCACTGAAAAAGCGACCTATAAGGTCATCCCCACCGAGCTCTTCGCCAAAAATTCCCCACCCGTGGAACTCGCCAAAGGCATTCAGAACAACTCAATCGGCAGTCTTGCCAATGCCGTCTTCCTCCTCCCTCCCACCGGAGACCCTGATGAGAAACTCAGCGACCCCTACCAAACAAGCGAAGGCTGGTATATCATCCGCCTCGACGACGTTCAAGAATCCGTCCCCCTCTCCTTCGAGGAGGCCCGCACCAAAGTCTCTGTTGACCTCAAAAAGAAGCTCGCTCGTGAAAAAATGATCGAAGAAGCCACCGCCCTCCACGCGAAACTCGTCGCAGCCATCAAGGCTGGCAAGACCTTCGAAGAAGCCGCCAAAGAAGCCGGACAAACGATTGAAAAAATGCCCAACCTTGTCGCTGGACAATCATTCCAGGGACGCTTCTTCGGCAACCCCGCTTTCGAGCCTGCCAAATTCACCAACCCCGGCGAAATCGCTCCACTCACCTACGACCCCTCCGAAGAAGAGGCCTTCCGCTCCCTCATCATCTACGTCGCCAAACGTGAAATCACGAAAGACGAGCAATACGACACCCAGCTTGAGAGCGCCTTCGACAACCTCTCCCAGCAGTCCCGCCTCATCGCCTTCGAGAATTGGCTCAACGACCGTTACAACGAAAGCGAAGTCGTCCCGCCCATCACCGATGAGCTCCAACCCTAGTCTAATCTGATCATGGAAGATTCCACAGCTCGTGACACCGCATTCGACCAAGGGAATACCCACCTCGCCCTCGGCGAACTCCCCGAAGCCGAAGTCGCCTACCGCAAATCAGTCTCACACGACGATGACTTCTTCGACGGATGGCAAGCCCTCGGTATGACCCTTCTCAAACTCGAGAAGGTCAAAGAAGCCATCGGCTGCGGCATCAAAGCCACCCTCCTCGAACCAGACGACCTCCTCGCTTGGACCGGCCTCTCCCAAATGTACGTCCGCGACGGCCAAATCGCCGAAGCTGAACACGCCAAGGGAAACGCCCGCATCCTCTCCATGGGAGGAAAAGTGACCAACTTGGGCAAATCTTAGGCTCTAGCAAGTTCCTCGTTTCAAATTTCCAAATTTAGAGTTTCGAATTTGTTTAGAGTTTCAAATTCTAGAATTTAGAGTTTTCTCCCTATTATGTTTTTCGTCACCACCGCCATCGACTACCCGAACGGCAAACCCCACATCGGGCACGCCTACGAAAAAGTCCTCGCCGACGTCCTCACCCGCTACCAGAGATTCAAAGGCGTCGAGTCCTACTTCCTCACCGGAGTCGATCAGCACGGCCAAAAGATGGTCAAAACAGCGGAAACCGAAGGCGTCAACGTCGCCACCCTCGCCAAACGCAATACCAAAGGCTTCATCAAACTCTGGGACAAACTCGGCGTCCACTACGACGGCTGGGCCGAAACCATCGACGACCAGCACAAGGCCTGCGTCCAAGCTATTCTCACTGACCTCAAGGAAAAAGGCGCCCTCTACAAGAAATCCTACGGCGGCCACTACTCCGTCCGCCAAGAACAATACCTCACCGATCGCGACCGCAACGAGCAAGGCGAATTCGGTCCCGAATGGGGCGAAGTCGAAGAACGCGAAGAAGAGAATTGGTATTTCAAACTCTCCGACCACGCCGAGTGGCTCAAATCCACCCTCGAAAACGACGACCTCAAAATTATCCCCGAGTTCCGCAAAGCCGAAGTCACCAACGCCATCGAACGTGCCGGCGACACCGACCTCTGCATCTCACGGCCAAAGGACCGCCTCTCCTGGGGCATCCCCCTTCCCTTCGACCCCGACTTCGTCACCTACGTCTGGTTCGATGCCCTCATCAACTACATCTCCTTCGCCGGATACCGGAAACCCGAAGGCTCCGAACTCCCCGAGTTCGACAGCTTGTGGCCCGCCGACCTCCAAATCATCGGCAAAGACATCCTCGTCCCCGCCCACGCCATCTACTGGCCCTGCATGCTTCACGCCATGGGCTTCGAAGCGAGCGACATGCCCACCATCCTCGTCCACGGATTCTGGAACATCCGCGGCGATAAAATGTCTAAATCCCTCGGCAACATCGTCGACCCCAACGAACTCGCCGACAAGTTCGGAGCCGAAACCCTCCGCTACTACCTCTGCCGCGACATCCGCTCCGGCAAGGACAGCGACTTCGACATCGAACGCCTCGTCATGATCTTCAACACCGAGCTCGCAAACGACCTCGGCAACCTCCTCAACCGGTCCATCAACATGACCAAGGGCTTCTGCAACTCCACCATCAGTGCCACCGACACCGATGACCCCGAAGACGTCGCCCTCCGCGAGTCCCTCCAAAATTCCACCACCGCCTACCGCGCCGCCATGGACAATTGCGAAGTCTCCGAAGCCCTCCAAGCCATCAACGACCACGTCACCCACTGCAACGGCTACCTCCAACGCACCGCACCCTGGGAACTCAAAAAGGACGAAACAAAAATGCCGCGCGTCGGAGAAATCCTCTCCCACACCGCCGAATCCTGCGCCCACCTCGCCCTCCTTCTCCGCCCCATCCTCCCACTGGCCGCCAAAAAAATCTTCGGCCAACTCAAAAAAGAATCCTTCGTTGACCTAAAAATCGACGACCTAAAATGGGGCCTCCTCGAACCAGGCCACCTCACCGGAAAACCAAAGCCCGTCTTCCCGCGCATCCAGATCGAAGAAAAAGAGTCCTAAGCTCTCTTGTTGGGTAACGCCCAAATTAAGACAAGCCCCACGCAACGCGTGGGGTTTTTCATGCTCAGCACCAGGTTCGCTGATGGCGAACGTCATAAACCCCGCGCTATGACCATCGCCCCCCTTCAACTTCCGCCCGCTACCAAATCGCCTCCACCGGACAACCCGCCCCATGGAACTCCCGATCAACTGTCAAAACCGGCATCCCCAACTTCTCCGCCGTCACCGCGATCAAACGATCAGCAGGATCGCGATGGTCCCACTCCAACTCCGCTGCCCTCAAAAAATCCCGAGGCCCCAAATCGACACAAACAAAAAACGAAAACCTCCCCAATAAATCCGGCCATTCACTCACGGGAATCCGCGTCTCTAACTTCCCCTGAACTTGCTTATATCGGAGTTCACAAAACGTCACTGGATTCACATAAATCACCCGCCGATCAGATTGCGCCTCCTCCATAACCTCCACCACTTTCGGAGAAAGACGACTCTCATCTTCAAGCCACCAATAGAGAGCATGAGAATCAATGATCATCCCCGTGAACCTCTTTCATAACGTTCCAATCCTGCCAAGGCATCGCTGGAGCCAGCAAATCTTCCTCACTCATTCCCTTCGGAGGAGGCCCCGAAGCTCGATACTCAGCAAGAATCTCAGCATTCGTTTTCTTGTTAGAATCATCCCTCACCGGCCGAATCTCCAAAACCTCCCGCCCATGATCTGTCACAATCAAAGACTCACCCGTCGCCTCAACCTCCCGAAAATACTCCAGCATCTTCGGCTTCAGCTTCCCTTTCGAAATCGTCTTCACGCCCAAACTATAACCATAGTCACGCCCATAGTCAATTTTCCACTTCCCCCTTGGGCAGCGGCCAATCCAATACAAGCCCCACGCAACGCAGGGGGTTCCCAGTCATCCCCTCCTATTCGCTGAAGGCGACTGACAAGCAGTCCCGCAGGGATGACAGGGAACATAGCCCCCGGACTTGGCCGAGGGTCCAGAAACACCCAGAATAGGAAGCTCCGAAGGTGCGCAGGCAATCCCCCCACAACCAAGTCGTCTCCAGATCGTATTCAACTTTGTGCTTCACCAGGAATTACAGAAATTCTTCCTTAAATGTCTTCACCCGATGATGCTCCCGCTGCTTCCCGATAGAATTGGTGACCTTATCCACCTCGGACCAGCTCACGGCCTCACTGGAAAGAAGGACTTGGATTACCATCATCGACTTGCTAAAAGTAAGGATGGCGGAACGAAACCTCTCTACCCCCAGTCAATTCCCACTTGCATGAACTTCACAATCAAACTCCTCGCGGCAGCAACATTCGTTACTCTCCCTCTCTTAAGCCAAGAGAAGGAAAAAGAAGCTGATAAAACCGCACCTCATCCCGCAGCCGTGACGATAATTACTTGGGCCGACGCCCACAAGGCAGGGAAGATAGGCCCCAAACAACAGATCTTCAGACCAATGGACCTTTTGGCGTTGACAAAAATTTCAGCTTCGGGAGATGACTTTCGGCAGAAGCTTCGAGAAATTATACTCAAAGAAAAGGCAAGCCTCTCTTTCAAAGCCGATAACGATCAGAACATTTCCGGCTTTCTCATGCTTCAAGGGAAAAAGAGGCTCCCAATGATCAAGGTCGGAGATCGTTGGGTTTTAGACCTCCTCAAAACTTTTGAAGAAATGAAATCGAGCGCTCAGGAAAATACCGCATTGGCAGATATTAACGCCTTAGGCTCAGCCATTGAGATGTATCGGAATATTGGACGGCATTATCCCTCCGAAGACCAAGGCCTGGCATCCTTGGTTAAGAAACCAACAACGGCTCCCCGCCCCCGTCGATGGGTGCAAACCTTAAGGAGCCTTGATGCTCTGAAAGATCCTTGGGGAAATCCTTATCAATACAAATTGGTAGATGGAAACCCGAACATCACATCTCTTGGACCCGATGGGAAAGTAAGCGACGACGATCTCTCCACTCGTGGAATGCCTACCGAACCATCGCCCAAACGCAAGGGAGGCAACTAAGGCAGCCCGGTGGTAGAGGCGGAACGCCTTACCCCTCGGAGTAAAACTTTGTCATCTCAGTCCGAATTATCTTCAATCCCCACCCGACCAATGAAAGAATTGCGAGCAAGGATACCTTGCCTCCATCTTCGTTGCCGACACCATGCTGAGCTCTTTATTAGACACCTTGGAGAAAAGAAGCATTGGCGCAAGTTCGCGCTCTGGGACAAGGTCGCCCGCTGTCCTCTCATGATCAAGACAATCAAGGGGCAAGAGCGCGGGCCAATCCTGCAACCGCAGGACCTCTCTCATGGACATCTATCCATCCTTACTAGACTCTGCAGCCCCTCCTTGAGAACCCCACCAAGGAATGGAACCGGTTGGAACGAAGTCTTCGAGCAATTCGATCCCAAACCACAAGGCCGACACCAACAAACACAGCCCCTTCAGCACCGGCATAAACTACCACTACTCTGATAGCTCCTACACCATGGACTCCCCTGCGCGCGACGCTACCTCACCCCCAAGGGCCATGTCCAAATCAAAGAAACAGCCTCGCGCCAAACTTCTCCTCTGCGAACCAGGGTTCTATTCCCATCACACCGCAAACCTCACCGCCCGCGCCATCATCCCATAAACCTCCTTACGGCTCACCTTTACCCCTGCCTCCCACTCGTCCCAACTTGCCCCCTCAAGTCGATTCAGGGTCTCGCGCCCGATCATCGCTGGCAGCACCGACCCAAACCGCATCCGCTTCCCGTTCAAGGCTTCCGCATACCGATCCGCTAAATCCAAGCCCTCCCGCGCTTCCGCGATCCAACTTCCCCTCTCGCGTAAAAGCTCCTCCCGCGACTCCGCCCCCGGCAAATAACAACGCCCGTTCGCCAAATCCTCCGGGACATCGCGCAAAATATTGATCAACTGCAAGCTCCTCCCATAAGCCTGTCCCCAACGCATCATCTCCTCCTCCGGAGCCTGTGCAAAGTCCCCCTCGACCCCAAACCCAATCTCCGTCCAAAACTCCCCCACACACCCCGCCACCTGATAAGTATAGCTCCGTAACTCCTCATCCGATTCTAACCCCACCACTTCATCTCCCTCAAATCGATCCAGATCCCACTTCTGCCCCTCCGTAATAATCCTCACCACCTTCCGCACCGATCGCTGCTGCCACTCCGGCAACTCCCGCAAAGCCCCCACACACTCATCCAGCCGCCCCATCAAAACCCGCTCCCCCTCCGGCAAACCTCCCACTTCAGGCATCTCAAATCCCTCTCCCAATTCCACAAAATTCACAAACTGCCCCAACAAATCGCGTCGTTCTCCCACCCCCAACTCCCCCGCATCCGCAATCGTGTCACTTGCTCTCGCCAACAAATACCCCACACTCGTCGGACCCCGAAACCCCTTCGGCAAAAATCGCAAACTCAGATAAAAAGAACGCGAAACATCCTTCAAAACCTTCGTCCTCAAATCAGATTGCAAAACCACGCCCCACTCTTCCCCCAAATCATCTCAAACCTCAAGCCCAACCCCTCAACCAAGGTCCGTGTCTTTCGTGGTTGAAAAAAACTCCCGAACCAAACTTCTTCTTCATTCTCCTCATTTTGTGGTCAATCACTCAACCTTCATCCTTAAACCTTAGCAATGCACCTCTACCTCCATATCCCTTTCTGCCACCGCATCTGTCCCTACTGCTCCTTCTACAAACACACCCCCGGCAAAACCGACCTCGGAGCCTTCGTCGACGCCCTCCTCACCGAAGCAAGCTTCACCGCTCAAAAAAACCTCCCCCCACTTCAAACGATCTACTTCGGCGGCGGCACCCCCTCCATGCTCTCGCCCACCCACCTCCGCCGCCTCTTCACCGGCCTCCGCGAGGTCTTCGATTTCTCCACCATCCAGGAAATCACCCTCGAAGCCAACCCCGCCACCTTCACCGCCCGCACCGCCCAACTCTATCAAGAACTCGGCGTCACCCGCGTCTCCCTCGGCGTGCAGTCCTTCCTCGGACCGCAGCTCGAAGTCCTAGGCCGCGAGCACACCCCCATGCAGGCCATCACCTCCGTCCATCTCCTCCGCGAGGCTACCGATCTCGAAGTCAATCTTGACCTCATCTTCTCCGTCCCCGGCCAATCCCTCATCGATTGGGAAGACTCCCTCACTCAAGCCCTCGCCCTCCAACCCGACCACCTCTCCGCCTACAATCTCACCTACGAAGAAGACACCGCCTTCTTCAAAAAATTCCAAACCGGCGACTTCATTGATGACCCGGATCTTAACGCCAAAATGTTCACCTTAGCCGAAGAAATGCTCACCGCATCCGGTTATGAACACTACGAAACCTCAAACTACGGCCTCCCCGGAAAACGCTCCCGCCACAACCAAGGATACTGGACCGGAAATGACTACCTAGGCCTCGGCCCCTCCGCCGTCTCCACTCTCAACCGCACCCGCCATCAAAACGTCAGCGACACCAACGCCTATTTAAAACGCATCACCGCAGTAGGCCACGCCCAAGAAAATATCGAAGTCCTCGACGACGCAGCCTTCCGCCTCGAACGCATCGCCCTAGAACTCCGCACGACCGAAGGCCTCCCCCTGAAATACCTCCTCCCTGAGACCAACCTCACCCCCATCTCTCACCTCGTCCAAAAAACCAAAACTCACCTCCGCCTCATCGGCGAAGGCCCCCTCCTCGTCGACTCCATCGCCACCGAACTCGCCTAACAAAAGCTGTGGCCTGCGACCATCCATGCGCAGACATCCGCAACCCGTGCAAAGCGATCTTCATGAATTCGAGTGACCTGAATGCTCAATAATGTCGTCTCTAGTATGGAAAAAACCAGACGACTGTTTCCGCACAAAGCAGTTAGAAGTAGCCAAATTTGGGAGGAATACCATCTTCAGGTCAAATTAGAACAAGGACGATCACAAACGATATCAGGAACGACTGACCCAAGAGTTACCCAAAGCAGATACTCTTACGGCTCCCTCTCGGGGGGCCGTGGTGATTCATGACAAGGGTCATCACTCACGGTGAGCTTTCCCAGACTTGCAGTCCAAGCAATCCATGAGATGATCAAAATGAGCCCCTTCTTGAATCCCCCAGCCGACTTAGCGGTCGATCCAGCTTCTTCGCGAATGCTTCGCTGCAAGCTGAAATAGAACGGATTCGTTTGATATCGGTGGAAAACCGCATCCTCTCAGCTCTGGGAATGGGTTCAAACTTCTCCTGGACTTGGACCTCGGGATCAGCACAGATCCCAAAACACTCCGCGAAGTTTCCAAAGCTCTCAGTGATCATAAAGAATTTCAGGTTGCCCTGAGGGAACCAGGTGCCAGCGATCCGCTGTCAGGCGTGATCGATATTCGTGGCTCATTCGGAATGGTCCAAATCGCGAATTTTGGGCAAACCTTTCCCGCCGTGATCAAAGACGCCTGGCAAGAATCTACTTTCGCAGTCCACCCCAAAAGCAATTTGCGGCTCGCGCCCCTTCCTCATCTCATCGCTCTGAAGCTCTACGCCGGAGGCCTCAAATCGCTCGCTGACATTGCCGAGTTGTTGAAACACAATCCCGATGCAGACCTCGATGAAGTGCGTGTGCTGTGTAAGACTTATCGATTAAAAGGACTGAAAAAAATCATCTCCGAGGTTCGAAGTTACGAGGATTGAGACTCAAACCACCCTTGATCACTCCCGATCTCCCGCCCTCTCAAAAGACAGAATTTCACGGCGAAGGTAACTCTTCCAAACTTCGCAAAAGTTGTCTTTTCACGGTTCAAGGAGTTTGAGGAATTCCAAGCTTACGAGAACGCCTTCCGCCTCTCCGTCCGCTTCATTTATATGGTCCAGAAGTGGTGCCTACACCACGCGCGCCCGCATTGCCCTCCGCACGGAAGGAACTCCTCCGGCCCCGCCGCCCGTGTCTCCGAAATCCCCTTCAAAGTCGGTTTCCAATCCCTCTCCCAGTTCAACCGCTCCTCCGCCAAACGCGTCGGCTGCTCGCCCGCGAAGCCGATCCCTTAAAGGCCCATATCAAGGCTTAGCAGTTTCGAACGAGAAGCACTTTCTCCCTTGACTTCCCACCCCCTATCCATACCGTGTATGGCATGAAGATGACTTTGCACATTAACGAGCACGTTTTGGCTGACGTCATGACCGCACATGGCTTCGAAACGAAAACTGAGGCAATCGACTTCGCCTTGAAAGAGACTGATCGTCGCGCAAAATTGCGTGCCTATAAAAAAGATGGCCTAGGCCTGACTCCCGAGGAACTGATGGAAGCCGTTGAGGAAGATATCACGCCCTACAGCTCTCTCGTCGCCGAGCCAAAGATGACCTATAACGCCGACAAAAAGAAAAAGAAATGAACCCCGAATCCATCTTAGTGGATTCCAATGTCTTCATGGATTACATGAAGCGTGGTCTCGACCCCGCCAAAGAACTCTTAAGTCTCTATGAGTCCACCGACTTGGTCACTTGCGGAGTAGTGAAATCAGAGGTCCTTCGCGGGATCAAATCGCTCAAAGCCCAAGACAGCCTCAATGGCTTCTTCAATGTGATGCGTTTCGCCGATCTTCCCGCAAAGGTCTGGGACGATGTCTGGCAACTCGCTTGGCAACTCGACCGCAAAGGTCGCGTCCTCCCTCTCACCGACATCGCAATCGCCACCTGCGCCCTCCGCGCAGGCGCCTGGATTCTCACCTCCGACGCCCATTTCGACCAAATCCCCAATCTCCAGGTCATCCGCCCGGAATTTTAAGAGTCTCCTTATCTGAAATGCCCTTCCGATGAGCTTACCAAAGATACCAGACAGATACTGGCCTTGGATCGGCATCAGTATTCTCCATTTTCTCCTGACGCTTGTAGTCACGCTGATCTACGGCATCAAGACCATGCATCTTCTTGTCCCAGTAAACGATCCTCCCCCCTCATTATCGGCGATCGCTGACTTCCCATTATTAATACAAATCTTGTTGTTCCCGGTTGGATACCTCTCCGAATTCAGGCAGGACATTCATCCCTATATCTGGGCAACTAACAGCCTCCTCGTCGGATTTTCTCCAGTTTGGCTCCGCTTTATTTGGCGAGGCGTCTGTCGTGGCAAGAGTTCTCAACTCCGTTAATTCCACGCAAATCGAGCGACTTCTTGCTATTCCCGCATTTCTAAGGCAAGGAGCGCACGCCACCTCCTTCGGTGGCCTTTAAACATCCATCTGCCACCACCATGTCTAAGTTCCGAAATCTCGCCATCATCGCTCACGTTGACCATGGCAAAACTACTCTTGTCGACGAACTCCTAAAGGCCGGTGGTGCCTACCGCGAAAACCAAGTCACCACGGAACGCGCCATGGATTCTATGGATCTTGAACGTGAGAAAGGCATCACGATTAAAGCAAAAAACACCGCTGTCCCTTGGGATGGCCACACCATCAACATCGTGGATACTCCCGGTCACGCCGACTTTGGCGGTGAAGTGGAGCGGGTCATGAAGATGGTCGATGGAGTGATCCTGGTCGTCGATGCCTTCGGCGGACCACAGGCACAGACTCGTTTCGTTCTTCGCAAGGCTCTCGAAGAGGGCCTGAAGCCCATCATCGTCGTCAACAAAATCGACCGTCCAAACTCCGACCCCCTCGCGGTTCACGACAAGGTTCTCGAACTCTTCCTCGAACTCGAAGCCACTGACGATCAGTTCGATGCACCCACTCTTTACGGATCAGCAAAAAACGGCTTTTTCTCCACGAAACACGATGCCACCGAAGGTGACTGCGGCCCGCTTCTAGATGCTATTGTCGCGAACATTCCTGCTCCGGTCGTTGATGTCGATGCCCCCTTCAAAATGCTCGTTTCCAACATCGGCTGGGATGACTACGTCGGTCGTATTGCCATCGGAAAAATCGTCGCCGGTTCCATCAAAAAGAACGACACGGTCTTTCGCTGCCTGAAAGACGGCACAAAGGTCCGCACCAAAGTTGGCAAAGTTTTCGAATACAACAACTTGGGAATTCAGGACACCGATAATGGGGTTGCCGGAAACATCGTTGGGATCTCTGGATTCGAAGATGCTGACATCGGGGAGACCATTGCCGGGGATGAAAATGCCGAGGCTCTCCCGGCCGTAAACATTGACCCTCCTTCCGTGCAGATGCAGTTCTCTATTAACGATGGACCATTCGCCGGAAAAGACGGCAAGCACGTTCAGTCCCGCGTCATCCACGAACGTCTCTTCCGCGAAATGAAGACCAACGTTTCTATTCACGTCGAAGAAACCGACCTCGCCGGAACCTTCAACGTCTCCGCTCGTGGTGCCATGCAGATCGCCGTCCTCGTAGAAACGATGCGTCGCGAAGGCTTCGAAATCCTCGTTTCTCGCCCCACCGTTATTCTGAAGGAAGACGAAAAAGGCAAACGGCTTGAGCCTTGGGAAATTCTCTACCTCGAGATGCCTTCCGAGTATGCCAATCCCATCTTGAAGCTCCTCAATGATCGTAAGGGCACCCTTCAGGACATGACCACGAACGACTCATCCATGCGCACCCTCATCACCGCCAGCATCCCGACTCGTGGCATCATTGGCCTCGAGTTCGAACTCGTGAACATCACTTCGGGTCACGGCATCATGTCTCACCTCTTCGATGAGTATAAGCCATGGGCTGGCACCATCGTGACTCGCCAGGCAGGCACCCTCGTCTCCATGGACACCGGACTTGCCACCGCTTACAGTCTCACCGCCCTTGAAGGCCGCGGCACCCTCTTCGTCAACCCGACCGAAGAAGTTTACACCGGTATGGTCATCGGAGAAAACTCCCGCGCCGATGACCTTCCCGTAAATCCCGTGAAGGCCAAGAAGCTCGACAACATCCGCTCCGCCGGAAAGGACAATACCGTCAAGCTTCCACCCGCTCTTAAGTTCTCCCTCGAACGCGCGATCGAATACATCGACCCGGACGAACTCGTCGAAGTCACCCCAAACTTCCTCCGACTCCGCAAGCGCATCCTCGATCCAAACGAACGTAAGCGCGCCACCAAGGCCGCGAACATGGGCAAGTAATTGCCTCCCATCAGGCATTTCCCTGTAAGTTCAACTTTTTCAAAGCCGTTCACCTTGTATTAAGGTGAGCGGCTTTATTGTTCCACCAAAAGCCCCCTCGCATGAAACCGCTTTTAATCTCTACCCTGCTCGCCATCGGGATTCTCTCATCGATCCTCTGTAACCGACCTGATATCGAAAGCGGCGATTGATCGGCTGGTGCATCACTCCATCATTCTTGAATTTGACGGCCCGAGCCAACGCATCCAAAAAAGCTCCGGACTGGGCGAAGTTGCGGAGTCCGGAAAGGCCGACCCCGACCCGCAGAGTCAGGAATCCTAGCGCTCAGCCATCGCCGTTGGGGTAAAACCGCCCGCCGCATCGACCACGACGGGAGAACAGCAGCCGAACAGCTTCGCTTTTGGCCGTTCGCAGGCTTGATAGGGATCCATCCCTCCGACCGAGGCGAACGGAATGGCGTGGGAGCGAAGCGAG
>JBLHUR010000144.1:0-15625 GCA_047629805.1 Akkermansiaceae bacterium
CTTAATGCGCCGCCGCGAGGTCGCCCCCTTCGCCCGCCAAATCGAGCCAATCCTGCGCGGCGTCTTCACCTCCGCCAGCTCCAAAGGCGACCACTCGCGCACCGCCCCAGCCCCCCTACCTTCAAACACTTTCGACTTCATCCGTCCACCATACCTCAAACCTCAACCTTGTCGATTTTAAAACCAGCCTGGCATGTTATTCTTGGCATGTTATTCTCTGTGAGACATCGCTATTTATCAATTTTTTCTCTAACCCACCATCAACTCTGCCAGAGGTCCAGTCACATCGAGATCCTTGAGATTGCCATCCAGTTGTCCGAAGGTTTCCGCTCTTTCCATCCCGGCGGCCTGCATCATGGAAAGGTAGAGGTTGGCAATCGTGCGATGACCTTTCTCCTGGTACTTGGGATACTCGAGGTAGCGCCCCATCTTCAGTTTGTTGGCCATGCCGCCAACGAGCACAAAGGGCCAATCGGCTTGCCCGCCATGGTGGTCTCCCCCGTTGCAGGACATGTAGACGATGAGCGTGTTGTCGAGCATCGTGCCATTGCCTTCGGAGATGGAATCGAGCTTATCAGCCATGTCCGCGATGTGCTTCAGATGCAGTTTTTCAATTTCCATTCGACAACGCAATCCGTCCCATCCGTTCGATGAGATACCGGGGTCGTTGTGCCCCAGGGCGTGGACATGTTTTTGGATGCCAAGGTCCCTGTAAGTCACGCCCAAAGTGTCCATGCGCAAGGTGAGGACGTTTGTCATGCCGGCAATCAAGGCCGCACTTCCAATCTCAAAGTGCGAGGAAATTCGATCCGAAGGAAGCTCGCTGTCGTAGCGCTCAGTCAGGGGAGGCGCATGCTTTTTGATTTTGCCCGCCAGCTTGGCCTTCTCACGTTCGATCCTTTGCAAGGAGTCGAAGGAATCTGTGTAAATCGCGAACCGTTCTTTATCTTCAGCGGTCAGCTGTCGCTCGATTCTTCGGGTGTCGTCCTTTAAGAAATCCATCATGCTGCCGTTAAGGGCCAGCTTTCGCTCGAGCTGCTTCGGCGTGTCCACGGCGGTACCAAACAACTCGAGATAGGCCTTCCGTGGCGAGGCCTGATAGGCCACGGGCATTCCCCCCCTATACGCCGAAAGGTTTGGGTAGCAATAGCTGTCGTCGGGTTTCCCTCCTGCTTCCAAGAGCCCTCCCTTGAGGGCCATGCCATACATCGGGTAAGGGCCGAAGGAGAGGTGTTGGCCCAAGAGGCAATCGATCGAAGGGGCGATGGCCACCCGTTCGGAAAAGTGGCAGGAGAGGGCTCCAAAACCCGAAGTATGATTGCCGCGAAAGGTGTCACCCGATAAACTCTGGATGATCGTCATGCGATCCTTGAACCGCTCCAGGGCGGCCAGCTTTTCGGGGAGTTTGTGATCTTTCAGGGATACGTTGATGGCTTCGCCCGGTTTGCGACTCATGTTCCCGAGTTTTTCTCCGTCGTCGCCAAGGAAGTGGTTTTCAATCCCTTCGGGGACGAGGTTGAACTTTTCGACGCCGGACGACTTTACGACGAAAACAAATCGCTTCGGAATTCCCTCTTCTCTTCCTGCAGCGTGCGCTTGCAGCGACCGTAAAAATGGAGTCATCGCGATCGATGCTCCGCCCATTGAGAGGCTCTTAAGTGCACTTCGTCTTGTCAATGTCATCGGTCTGAATTTTGGGTTCGTTAGCGGCGGTAGAGAAAGGAGTCTGAGCTTAGCAATGAGACGACGAGCGCCTTGAAGCTTCCGCCGTTTTCCTGGTAAGCTTGCTCTGCTTCGATTAAGGTTTTTGAATCGCTGAGCCTCTCGTTTCTTCCCATAAAGTATCGAAACAAATAGCGAATGAAGGATTGTCTCGCACGGTCGGAGCGGCCCAAGCGATGCATCAATTCGATCGCGTCTTTCACTTTACCGTCGACCTTGGGATCTCCTGATCCGGTGATGGCTCCGGATGCATTGACCGGGCGAGCGGTCAGCGTGCCTTTTTCGAGTTTTTTGTCGAAGGCCGCATCCCGGCGAGTCAGAAGTTTTTTTTCTTCATCGAAATAGAGGTGGGTTCGATAGCGACCCCAGTCGTCGAAGATTTCAAAGGCCTCGCCAAGCGGGTTGATCTTACGATGGCAGGTCCAACACCGTTCCTCCCGCAGCAGGTCGAGTCGTTCACGCAGGGTTTTGTGCGGATCCGGCGGCACATTGGCATCGACGTCCGGGGGGACATCTTGAATCACTCCGGCGAGCAGTTTCTCACGGATCCAAATGCCCCGACGAATTGGATCGTTGCCTTCATTCAGCGAGTGGGTGGCGAGCCAGGCCGGATGTGTTAGCAAGCCGGCACGCTGGCCTCTAGGCATCTCGAAAGGTTGTTCAATCGGCCACTTCCAGCGTTGAAGAGAGCCTCCGCCACTGCTGGGCAGATTATAAGGTTCGATGTAGATCAAGTCTGCGATCCCACGAGAGCGTTTCGAAAAGGGGAAGTTCGGGTGTGGGTTGAGGCCGTTTTTCATCGCAGTCTTCACATGGGTGACTTTAAGTTCTGCGCGTTTACTCGCCTCATCGAGGCGTTTTTTTCGTTCCTCTGACGCGTAGTTCCATTCTTTCTGCTCCCTATCCAGCTGTTCTTTTTTCTTGGCGACTTGATCGCTGACATATTCCGATGCGGTGTACTCGGCGACCCTTTCCTCATAGAATTCACGCGCAAACTGATTGTTACCGGGGTGCGCAACGAAGTAGTGATCGGTCGTCAAGAGATTGGCGATGACGTCCTGATCACTTCTGAGGTGATGTTCGATGAGCATGCGCGCATCGTGGATCAGCATTTCGGTATTCCACTGGGGGATTCCTTCGCTGCGGATCCGCTCGTTGTCCTTGAACACGCTGCCGGCCCGGTCGAATCCAAAAAATTCGTCGAAGAAGCGCATGATGCGGGGGAGATTACGATGAGCCCAGTGTCCCGTTGCGAGTTCCTCATCAAGCACTTCCCGGAGGACCCGGGCGACATCTTTCTTTTTGGTCAGCTTCCCTTCCGCTAAGGCCTTCCTTATCGCTGGGAGGTGCTCAGGCCCCCGGTCGGTTAAGGCGTAAGAAATGGTGTGGGCGATCTCTTGGGGCGAGAGATGACGGCGGCCGTATTGGTCCTTTTCTCCAAGACCGAATTCCATCCGGTAGATCGCCTCGGGGCTCAGGAACATCGTCTTGATTGTCGTGTTGAGGCCATCCAGATTACCACCGATCTCGATGTTTTTCAGGAGGAACCCGAGATATTTGGAAAGTTCCTGCGGGTTCGCCTCTCGTCCGATCACTCTCCGAAATTCAGCCCGGACGGTGTCGGAGAGGACCTGATCCGAGGGCCTTGGTTGATCTTCTGCAAAACGTTTGAAGTCCCCTCTCTGCATACGACCCTCGAGATATTGACCCGCGTTAATGAGGATCATCTGCACCGTGCTTTGGTCGACCGCTGACATCGCCGAGTAGTCGCGAATTCCCGATTCTGGAGTGACATAAGTGAAGGGGCTTCGAGCGCGACCAAATCCTTGATGCTTGAAGATTTCGGGACTCAATCGCCACAGGCGGGACGGCGAAAAAGGAGGCGTTTTAATTTCCCCCGAAAACAGTTTTTCGTGGCTCACCCAATTTCCGTATTCGGGTGCCAAGAGTTTCTTCAGATAGGCTTCCGCTTTGCCCGCCTCTTGAAGCTTCTGCTTGATCCAGCTAACGATCTGGGCTGTCGCAAGCGGATCCGGTTGTTTTTCCTCGTCCGGTGGCGGCATTTCCCCAAACGAAAGCATGTCCAGAATATCGACCCATCCCTCAACTTCCGCGTCGGTGCCAAAATGCTCGGTGATCTGATGGAGGGTCAGTTTGCCTTTCTCCTTCTCCGGCCCGTGGCAACGAATGCAGTTCTCCTTCAGGTAAGGCTGCACAACCTCTTCGAAGCCGGAAGCTGCCGCCATAATCGGCAGAAGCACAAGCGCGATGAGCAGAGCCCATGCAGTGTTGATTTGCTTGCTGATCATCGCTGGATTTCCCTTACGAATGGAATCGCGGGTTTACTTCATAATCCCCCAAATTTCTTGCAGCAGGTCATGCAGGAGGGGATCAAGTTCCTTAAGCTCTGCCCGCACGAAAGGGTAGAAATCGTTGCGGTCAAAATAGGCCTCGGTTCCTTCGGCGAAGTATTCCATGTGTGTTGAGGTCGCATAGGCACGCGCTTTCTTGCCGGTATGCGCTAATACCTTGTCGTAAAGGCCGGCCTTCATCGCCTTTTGGTAAGCCTCGATAATGCGTGACTCTGCACCCGTCTTTCAGTTTACTCACAATCAAAGGCAGTCCTCCCAAATCATCTTTACCATTCCCATCAACGGTCACAAGCCCTTGATAACCTTCATCAAAGGCATGGGCCATGGCAGCTCTAACCCCGGTTCCCAGGCCACGTTCTCTGACTGTGACAAGAGTTGTAATTTCATGCTGACGAAGATGATTTTCTTCCAGTGATCCATCATCACTTCCCCCATCAACAATGATCAGGTCAACTTCCGAAGACCAGGTGGCCATTCTTTCGACTTGATTCCTGATCCGGTTTCCCTCGTTCCAAACAATCGCAACCAGGCAGTAGTCAGAAGATTTTTGACGGTATCGTTCAATTTTGAAAGAAGGGATATCAGGCACAGGAATTACCATCTAAAGAAACTCAGTCTTCTCTGACAACTTAATTTAAAAAACCCTCCACAAGAAGCTGATTACGGATCCTGATTTCTGAACTGGGTTCGATAGTGGGTAAGGAGCATCCTTCCGAATAATCCGATGGGTTCAGTAACCTTAAGAGCTTCTTCCTCGCTCACTGACTCCCCCACCCCGGGTCCAACAACGCAAAGTTACAAAAAGTTCCATAGGAGCCAACGTATCTTTGCGAGACCATACCGGGTTCTGGATTCCATCAAGAAAGACCTCCCCAAGCCTCCAGAATCGATGCTGGAGCGGTTTTGACCGATCCAGAGGGACATTCATATCCCAGGGAAGAACCAACAGAGAGGGGACGATACCAGCCCTCCAAGATTTTCAGGGTTTCAGACGCACGATTCCTGGGACAAGAAATCGTCTCTATGAGAATGTTTTGATCTTGTTCCCGATACATGTGCAGAGTTCGCGCTTTGCGACATCAACCCCCACTTCGAGTTCGTAATTTTTTGACATGTTTTCTAATTGGTAATAGTTGGGTGGAAAATCCCAGCTCTCTAAATGAGGCTTGTGTGCGAGCTCGCCTTTGTAAGACTGCTTCTTGCAACTATTCGAAATGAACGGGGAGAGCGGGAAGGTGATCATGCTACGTTCTGAACTCGCTGTTAACTGGTTCTCGCGAAGGGCCGATCTCCCTTTCCTGCTTTCCGCCGCAAATTTATCATGGCGTGCAATACACAAGCGAAGGGCAAGCAAGGAACGAGTGCCGCCCCGGCACCCCAACCACCGACATCCCCAAGCGCTGAAAGTCCGATCTAATCTTTCGCCACACCCTCCAACGTTACTCCCAAAGAAAACTCCTTCCCCCCTCACCTCTCCAGCCATAAAACATCCCCATGAAATCACTCCTCTTCCTAATCCTCCTCCTCCCCATCGCCGCCCAAGACCGGCCCAACATCCTCTGGCTCTCCGCCGAGGACATTAATGACCACTTCGGCTGCTACGGCGACCCCCACGCCATCACCCCACACCTTGACCAACTCGCCAAAGAAGGCGTCCGCTACACCAACGCCTACACCGCCGCCGGTGTTTGCGCTCCCTGCCGCTCCACCATCATTACCGGGATGTATCAGACCACCATCGGCACCATGCACATGCGCAGCGGAGCCACCATGCCCGACGTCGTCAAACCCTTCCCCATCTACCTCCAAGAAGCCGGCTACTACTGCACCAACAACTCAAAAAAAGACTACCAATTCAAAGACCCCAAAGAGACCTGGGACGCCAGCAGTGGCAAGGCCACCTGGAAAAACCGCAAAGATCAAAAGGAAGCCTTCTTCTCTGTCTTCAACTTCACCGGCTGCCACGAAAGCGGTATCGCGAGCGCTTCCAAATACAAAACCGTCACCAAAAACCTCTCCCCCGGCGAACGACAGGACCCCTCCAAATTCACCAACCTCCCTCCATATTACCCCGACACCCCCATCGTCCGCGAAGACTGGAAACGAAACTACGAACTCATCACCGCCATGGACGCCTGGGTCGGCGACCACATCACCGCGCTCAAAGATGCCGGCCTCTACGAAGACACCATCATCGTCTACTGGTCAGACCACGGCGTCGGCCTCCCCCGTGCCAAACGCTGGCTCTACGACTCCGGCACCCGCGTCCCCCTCATCGTCCGCATCCCCGAAAAATGGCGCGTCGATGACCAAGGCAAACCCGGCACCACCGACGATCAACTCATTAGCTCCCTCGACTTCGGCATCACCGCCCTCAACCTCGCCGGACTCCCCGCCCCTCCCGTCACCCACGGCCGCGCCTTCCTCGGAAAAAACCTCGGGTCCCAACGCGACTACATCTACGGAGCACGCGACCGCATGGACGAGCGATACGATATCATCCGCAGCGTCCGCTCGAAACGCTACCGCTACATCCGCAACTACGAACCGCTCAAGCCCTACTTCCAATACATGAACACTCCCGAAAAAGGAGCCACCATGAAGGAACTCCGCCGCGTCGCCAAATCAGGAAAAATGAGTCCCACCGTAAAACTCTTCATGGCCGACCACAAACCCGTCGAAGAATTCTACGACCTCGCAAGCGACCCACACGAAATCGACAATCTCGCCCAAAATCCTGCGCACCAAAGTCGAATCGAAGAATTCCGTAAGGTCCATGCCACCTGGAGCAACGAAACCCGCGATCTAGGCCTCATCCCCGAACCCGAAATTATGCTCCGCGAAAAGGCCGCCGGCTCTCGCTACGCCATCCTCGCCAACACCAACGACAAAACACTGCCCGAACGTCTCGGCAAAATGGCCCGTCTTGCTTCCGATGGCAAACAAGCCCTCCCTCAACTCCTCAAAGGACTCGATGATCAAGACGCCGCCGTTCGTTACTGGGCCGCCACCGGCATTGGAAACATCGGAGAACCTGCTCTTGAGAAATCGAAAAAAACCATCATCAAGCACCTTCGAAATGACAGCTCCACCGTCGTTCGCGTCGCCGCCGCCCGCGCCCTCCTCCTCATGAAGACTTCCGAAAAAGAAGCCCTCGGTGCCCTCTCCAAAATCCTCGAAAGTCCTGAAGAATGGTCCCGCCTCCACGCCGCCATTGCCCTAGACGAAGCCGACGAACAAGCCCGCCCCGCTCTCCCTGCCCTCAAAAAAGCGCTTAAAAACCAGCCCAACAAATACATCATCCGCGTCACCAACAAAGCCCTCAACGACCTTCAAGGCACCACCAACAAAGTCCCCTAAAAAATCATGTCTGAAATCCCAAACTGCCCCGAGTGCAACTCCGAATACGCCTACGAAAACGGACCCCTCTTCGCATGCCCTGACTGCAACCACGAATGGTCCGCCGAAGAAGCCGCCACCGCTGCCGAAGCCCTCATCCTCCGCGACGCCCACGGCAACCAACTCAACTCCGGCGACTCCGTCCAACTCACCAAAGACCTAAAAGTCAAAGGGACCTCCACCACCCTCAAGATCGGAACCAAGGTAAAAAATATCCGACTCTCCCCCGGCGCCGACCACGACATCGACTGTAAAGTCGACGGTATCGGCCCAATGAAACTAAAATCCCAGTTCGTCAAAAAAATCTAAGGTAACCTTGGGGACACGCCCAACCTCTCATCCCTCGACAGCCCGGTTCCCCAGCACGAAAGGTGAGAACTCACATAGCCCAGAAGCAGAGCAAAGCGTCGCCTTGGGTTTAACCCACCGAGAATCAGGGCCAAGCCCACCGCTCCGATTCACCAAATCACCTCCCCGCAGGCCGCCGCCTCAACGCCGACGCGACCGCCCCCTGCTAGGGCCCCAGTAGCCACCGCGCCATCTCCGCATAAACCGGAGCCTCGGTAACCAGGACATTGTCGTGCGACCCACCCGGGACCGTTACAAATTTCTTCCGCCCTCCTAAAGCAGCGAAGAAACTCTCCCCTCTCTCATATGAGATCAAATCATCCTCATCTCCATGAATAACCAAGGTAGGCAAAGTTAACCTCTCAGCCAACTCAACCGGCGCCACCTCCTCCACTTTCGGCCCGCCCCGCATCTCAATCATCTTCACCGCCACCGGTTTCAGAACCCTCGAAAAAAACCCCAAGGAATCCTCCACCACTCCCCCAAGCCGGTCGAACGAAGCCACCACAATCGACTTCTCCCAGCCCCTCGGATCGTCCTCAGCCGCATAAACTGCAAACGATCCCCCCATCGACATCCCCCAAAGAAACCTCGGCAACGTCCCCAATCCCAACTCCCTTTCAGCTTCCTCGGCCACCCGCGATGGCAGCTTCTTCTCAAACTCCCTTACCCCAAAACCCACCCTCTCCACCGGACTCTCACCATGAGCCGACAAATCCGGGATCACACAAATAAACCCTACTGCACAAAACCGCTCCGCCACCGGCAGCAGGTCCTCCTTCCTGCCATTCCGCCCATGCAAAAGGACCAGCAAGCCGCGTTCCTCTCCATACACCGGTAACACCATCCCCTGATCCTCCAACTGCCTCCTCAAAACACTTCCCCGCTTCGCCGCCCCCGCCTTCGCCTCCGGCCGCACCACCAAACAGGGAACCGCGTTCTCCACAAAATCATACCGCGCCACCACCAAGCCATGATCGCACGCCCCATCCAGGTAGCTCTTGTGATACGCCTGAATCTCCCGCCGATCCGGCCGTGCCATGCTCCCGGCCATCACCCAAAGCGCCATCAAAGTCCCGACCACCACGACGCCCACCAGAGTCACGCCAATTTTCCTCCACTTCCGTCTCACACCTTCCTGTCGGACTCAAGCAGTCCCCTTGTCTGACAAGATCAAGACTTTGACCTTCCTTCTCCAATCCCGCCCCATCATCTTCCGCCCATGATCTCGCGTCTCACCGCCTTCCTTCTGATCCTCACCCTCACCAGCTCCGCCGCACCCGATTGGGAAGACCAAGCCATCTTCCGTATCAACAAGCTCCCCGCCCACGCCGTTAAAATGCCCTTCCCCACCAAGGAAGACGCCATGACCAAGCTCCGCCTCGACTCCCCCCACTGCCAACTCCTCAACGGCGACTGGAAATTCTCCTGGGTCGATCACCCCTCAAAACGCCCCCAAAACTTCTTCAAGGCCGACTTCGACGACTCCACCTGGAAAACCATCCCCGTCCCCTCCAACGTCGAACTCCACGGCTATGGCACCCCTATCTATTGCAACCACCCCTATCCCTTCAAAAAAGACCCACCCCGCGTCATGGGCGAGCCCGAAAAACACTTCACCACCTTCCTCGAACGCAACCCCGTCTCCTCCTACCGCCACTCTTTCACCCTCCCCACCGATTGGAAAGACCGCCAAACCACCATCACTTTTAACGGCGTCTCCTCCGCCTTCTACCTCTGGTGCAACGGCCAAAAAGTCGGCTACTCACAAGACTCTCGGACTCCTGCCGAGTTCGATCTCTCAACTTTCCTCAAAGAAGGCCAAAACCAAATCGCGGTCGAGGTCTACCGCTACTCCGATGGCTCCTACCTCGAGTGCCAGGACTTCTGGCGTCTCTCCGGCATCTTCCGTGACGTCTACCTCACCTCCAATCCCAAAGCCACCCTCGCCAACTTCACCGTCCTCGCCACACTCGATAACGACGACCAAACCGGCCGCTTCTCCTTCTCCGCTACCTCCTCAAAAACGCCCAAGACCGTCGGCATCACCCTCGACCTCATCGATGCCAAGGGCCAAGTCATCTTCTCTCCAAAAGAAGCTCCCAACGCCGGCCAAAACACCACCATCATGACCGGTGGTCAACTCATCAAAGAACGCCTCAAAATCACCCCCTGGACTGCCGAGCATCCCTACCTCTACACCCTCCTCATCGGAGTCGGCGAACTCGGAAAAGAACCGACCCACTTCTACTCCCAAAAGGTCGGCTTCAAAACCTCCGAGATCAAAAACGGCCAACTCCTCATCAACGGCCAAGCCATCCTCGTCAAAGGCGTCAACCGCCACGACCACGACCCCGACACCGGCCACTACATCTCCGAAGCCCTCATGCGCAAAGACCTCGCGCTCATGAAACAGCTCAACATCAACACCGTCCGCACCGCCCACTATCCTAACGATCCCCGCTTCTACGAACTCTGCGACGAATACGGCCTCTACGTCATCGCCGAAGCCAACATCGAATCCCACGGCATGGGCTACGGAAAAGAATCCCTCGCCAAAGACCCAACCTGGGAAGCGGCCCACCTCGACCGCATCTCCAACATGGTCCACGCCTTCAAAAACCACCCCTCCATCATCATGTGGTCCATGGGCAACGAAGCAGGCGATGGCGTCAACTTCCAAGCCGCCTCCAAATGGCTCAAATCCCGCGCCCCCGTCCAATACCCCGTCATGTCCGAACGCGCCGGGCAAGCCGCCCACGTCGATCTCTACACCCCCATGTATGCCTCTATCCAAGGCTGTGAAAAATACGCCCGCGCCGAAGAAAAGAAACCCCTCGCCCAACAACGCCCCCTCATCCAATGCGAATACTCCCACGCCATGGGCAACTCCTCCGGCAACCTCTACGATTACTGGCAACTCTTCGAAAAAGAACGACTCCTCCAAGGCGGCTGCATCTGGGACTGGGCCGACCAAGGCCTCCGCAAAACGAAATCCCCCCAAGGAACCCTCAAAAAACCCGGCAACCACGAAGTCAAAATCTCCGGCCAACTCGACAAAGAAAACGGCCTCACCTCCGGATACGCCACCGTCGCCCACAGCGACAAACTCACCGTAAAAAAAGACCTCACCATCATCGTCGATGTCCGTCCCGGTCGCTCGAACTGGGGAAATAATCCCATCGTCACCAAAGGCGATGAATCATGGGCTCTCAAAATCAACAACAGCCGCGATCTGGAATTCTTCATCTTCGATGGCACCTGGCGCTCCGTCACCGCAAAGGTTCCTGCCGATTGGCAAAACAACTGGCATCAAGTCATTGGAAACTACAACGGAAAGGAACTCACCCTCGCCGTCGATGGCAACATCCTCGCGCGCAAGGAACACAAAGGCTCGATCAAGCCCTCCCCCCTCGACATCGGGATCGCCCACAATACCCAATACGGCAACCGCTCCTTCGACGGACAAATCAAAGCCCTCACCATCTTCAACAAGCCCATCAACCCCCAAGGCGGAGCCGGAGGCAACCCAAGCCCCATCCTCACCCTCAATTTTACCGACTTCACCGCCCCCGCCGGCCAACTCGAATTCTTCGCCTACGGCGGCGACTACGGCGACTTCCCAAACGACGACAACTTCTGCGCCAACGGCATCGTCACCTCCGACCGCAAACCCACCCCGCAAGCCCCCGAAGTCTTCGCAGCCTACCAAAACCTCCGCCTCATCGAACTCGTCAGCACCAACCAGAACGAAACCACCCTCAAACTCCACAACACATCCTCCTTCACAAATCTCTCAAAGTACGACGCATTTGCGACAATCATCCTCAATGGGGAAAAATCCGATGAAATCCAACTTCCTCCCATCGACCTCGCTCCCGGATCCGAGGAACAAATTAAAATCAAAGTCCCTTACCAATTCGGTTACCCTGCTGAAATCCACCTCACACTCGAACTCCGCTTAAAAGCTGACACCACTTGGGCAAAAAAAGGCCACGTCACGGCACGTGAACAAGTCCTCATCTCAGGCATACCCATTGTCCGAACTCTCTCTCCCGCCAAAAACCTCAAAGACTCCGCAGACGACCACCTCATCATCATCGACAGCGACGATCACACCCTCGTCCTCGACAAACAAACAGGCCAACTCACCTCCTATATTTTCGATGACCGCGAACTCTTAACCTCCCCCCTCCACCTCAACTTCTGGCGTCCCCCAGTCGATAACGACCGCGCCAACAACTTCGGCACCCGCTCCGGCTCATGGCGTAACGCCGGCCCCAATGCCACCGTCACCAAAATCACTAACCCCACCCCCAACGCATACTCCTTCGATCTCAAAATTCCCGCCGGAGGAACCACCGGAAACATCACCTACACCATCGGAGCCAACGGAACCCTCGACATTAATGTCACCATCACCCCAAAAGGGAAACTCGGCCCCATCCCCCGCCTCGGCATGCAATGCACCGTCCCCAACACCTACAACCAAGTCTCCTGGTTCGGCAACGGCCCCCACGAAACCTACGCCGATCGAAAAGCCGGCGGCATCCTCGGCCGCTGGACCGCCACCACCGACGCGCTCTTTTTTCCCTACCTCGAGCCCCAGGAAACCGGCAACCTCACCGACCTCCGCACCCTCTCCCTCCTTAACTCTGAAGGACAAGGCCTCACCGCCACCGCCCTCGGAAAAAACCTCCTCTCCGGCGGAACCTACCCCTGCCTCATGTCCGACCTCGAAGGTCGCCGCCACCCCGTCGACATCCCAAAACGCGACATCGTCACCCTCAACATCGACCACCTCCAAATGGGCCTCGGCGGCACCAACTCCTGGGGCGCCCGCCCCCTCCCAAAATACCAAATCCAACCAAAAGGAACCTACACCTGGTCCTTCCGCCTCCAAAGCCAGTAGCACAGGCCTCCAGCCTGCCCCTTCAACCAAGCCCTCAACTCTCAAAAAACTCTGCGCCTCCGCGCCCAAAGTATCCAGGATGGGTATCTGCGTGAGACTCATCAAACAGTCCAAGCCCTCCCACCCAAAAGCCCTCATCCTCATCGGCAATCCCTCCGAAACCCTCTCCCCCTGCTACCGCCTCCAAGAAGCCCCCTAGATCAAGATGCTCAAAGAAAGCGCAACAACCTTAATCTGATCCCCGCTGGCTTCGTAAAAGACAGCTACACCATTCTTCAAGTCGTTCAAAAAAAACTTCTCATCGCCCTATTCTCCACTTCGAATTCGCACCAGAGAGTTCCCTCCATCACAACTCACCTGACATGAACGAACCACCCAAACCCACCGGCTTCAAAGCCGAAACACCACCCGATCTCAAGGCACCCGACAATCCTTCCTTCGTTTATGAGAAGGAAAAAAAGAAAGCCACCCTCGACGACTCCCATCCAAAACTCGCCAACCTCCTCCACATCACGGTCGTCACCGCCGGCATCATCCTCTCCTTTATCATCGGAGGCAGCCTTCTCTTCCTGAAAGGCGGAGGCGGTGGTGCTTCAAAAACCCTCGGCCTCCTCTTCTTCATCGGAGGCGGCGTTTGCGCCGTTCGCTGGCTCATCCAATTGACCACTCCCGACAAATGAACCCGATCAAGATCAACCGGCAATCTTACTCCAAACGATCATCGTCGTCCTAAGCGCTAAAGCGCACGCGACAAAAAACCCGACGGTGCAAATCCCCAGAATCCAACGTGGAACCTTCCGCTCTCCCGTGAGATCTTTCCTCGTCCCGAGATAGAGCAAGGCCGCCGCCAGCATCGGAAGGCCCAAGACGGTGAGAGCCTGCGCGAAGGTAATCAATTTAACCGTATCCATCGCTCCCGAAAGAGAGAGCGAGGCTACCAGCATTCCAATCAACAGAGCAAGACAGGTCAATAAGCGTGGCATCGCGTCCGACAAGCGCCAACCCTTCCCAAGACTGTCCGACAGAATGGTGCCCCCAATCACGGCATTCACCAAAAAGGAACTAAAGGCACCCGCCATAATTCCCAAACTAAAAATCACCTTCGCGCTCGTCCCAAACAAGGGTTCCAACTGCCGCGCCACATCACCCACACTCCGCAACTCCACCGTCTCAAGCCGCCCATGAAAGGTCAGCACCGAGGTGATGAGAATGAACGAAGTCACCGTTCCCAAGACACAGATTCCAAAAATTGAATCACGTAAGCCTTCCCGCCAATCAGCCAGTTTCCACCCTTTCTCCCGAACCAAATATCCTTGGTAAAATGCCCCGGCAATCGAGAAAGTCGTCCCGATCATTCCCAGCAGCGGAATCAAATCCCGTTTCCCTTCCGTCGATTTCCCGATCACAGTGCCCGCCTCGATTGAACCATACAGGACCACGATGAAGTTGCAGGTGAAGGCCAAAATCATCACGAGCACCATGATCTTCATCAGCCTTTCGATCTGGGCATAGAGGCTCCGAATCCGAAAGAGGCAGAACACCACGAAGAGATTGATCACCAACAAAATGGCAAGCTTCGCTCCAAATCCTGCGAGAAGAGTGCCATCGCCGACATCTTCAAAGAGCGGCTCCAATCCCGCGATGATCGCCAAATTGTTGCTCGATTGAAACAAGGCCACTACCAAAAATAAAACCAATCCAACAAACAAAGAGGCCCCGCGTCCCAGACGAGCCGCCAATTCCTCACAGAGACTCCGCTCATAGGTCACTCCCAGTCGAGCCGCGAGAGCCACCATTCCAATCATCAGAAAAGTCGAGAGAGCCAAGACGAACCAAGCGGGAAACCCAAAACTCGCCCCCACCTTGGAACTCGTCAAAATACTCCCCGGCCCCAGGACCACCGCAGCTACAATAATGGTCGGACCAATCTTTCCCGTCAGTTTTTTTAATCGTTCGATCATATCGTTTCTCCAATCACAGTTCGCGGGTTCTCAACCATCACCTTCCGAATCTCTTCCTCGCTGAAACCCAATTCACGCGAAAGGTTTTCTGCGACTCTCGGCATCGTCACCGTCGATCCAATCAAGTGGCTCCCGTCCGGAGCCCGTGCCACCAAATCCGATCCAATCCTGACATCCCGTCCCAAAAAGCGATAGTCACCCGGCCCCATGCGCGCCGCCGCGATGGCATCCGTCACCATCACCACCCGATCAAGACCGACAAGATCCAGGTAGTTTCGCAGAGCGGTAAAAGGCACATGAACCCCATCGGGAATAAAGCTCATCCACAGCTCCTCCCGAAGTGACAGCACCCGCTGAATGATAGTGTCATGTCGATTCATATTCATGGGGCATCCGTTCCCAAGATGCGTAAACATCTTCAGCCCCGCATCAATCGCCCCCCGGAGTTCGGCCAGAGTGGGATCACAATGTCCCGCCGCCACACCGATACCTTTACCGGATAAATACTTCGTCACCGCAAACCCATCGTCACGCTCGGGAGCAAGAGTCACGATCCGCGTCAAGCCACCCGCTGCCTCAAGAAGACGATCCATCACCGAAACCTCAGCCACCCGCGCATGCGCAATCGGATGAGCCCCAATATACCCCGGACTCTCGTTCAAAAAAGGCCCTTCAATATGAAACCCTCGAATCATTCCCGCCCACTCTGCATCCTCCTCCCGCAGCGTAACCAACCGCTCAAGTCGCGAACACATCACCTCGACGTCATCCGTGATAATCGTCGCCAAGATCCCGCCCACGCCATCCTCTTTCAAAGCCGCGCACACCGTCGCTAACCCTTCAGCGTTCAGCTCATCATCGTTGAAGTCGACACCCGCATAACCGTTTACCTGTAAATCAAAGGCCTCCAT
>JBLHUR010000145.1:0-15582 GCA_047629805.1 Akkermansiaceae bacterium
ATGCCGTCGACGTCGGTGGTGGCTTTTTCGAGAGGAGTGGCGTCTTCGCCGAAGAGGGAGAATTGGACGTTGGGGAGGGCTTTGCCGGTGTGGCAGGAGTAGGCGTAGAGGAAGGCGGAGTCGTCGGTGAGCTTCCAAGCGAGGCCGAGGTCGGTGAGTTGGACGAGGGATTGGACGAGTTTTTCCTTTTTGTTTTTGAGGTCGGGGTGGGTCGCTTTGGTGCCGGTGACGGAGATAAAGAAGGCTCCGCCGATTTGGTTTTTTGGGAGGTATTGATCCCAGTTGAGGGTGTGGGTGTGGGTGGTGTCGAGGGGGGCGTTGAGGATGATTTCTTCGTCGCAGACGACTTTGCCGGTGATGAGTTCGAAGGGGAGGGCGATGCGGTTTTTGATACGCTCACTGTTGGGGCCGTTGCCGGTGTAGTGGCGGTAGCCGAGGGAGGCGCGGATCTGATCTTTTGGGGTGAGGCGTTTGATGCGGAGACGGAGGGATTGGTTGTTGATGGATTGGATTTGGTAGGTTCGGGAGCCGCGGGCGAGTTGGGATTCGTCGAAGCTGGGGAGGAGGATGTTGGGGGAGAGGCGGGAGAAGGTGAGGTTTTTGGTGAGGGATGATTTGAGGGGGAGTCCGTCGGCGGAGTGGAGGGAGTTGGCGAGGGTGAGCTGGTGGGTGTCGTTGGTGCCGAAGCCGCCGTGGAGGGTGATGTTTTGGCGTCGGTTATCGAAGGTGGCTTTGAGGTCTTTGATTTCGGTGGCGAACTTGAGGTGCTTTAGGAAGTCGGCGGGTTGGAGGTCGAGGGGGAGGGATTGGTTGAGGGAGATGCGGATGGTGCGGGGTTGATCAGGGGTGGTGGCGGCGTCGATGGAGGTGGCGATGAAGGGGACGACGTTGCCGATGGGGTAGTGGTTGATGCCTTTGATGGTGGCTTTAACGGTGGCGCTGGGGAGGTCGGCGAGGCGGCGGAGGGACCATTTTTCACCGATGGGGAGGGGGGTGACGGGTTCGACGACGAGGGCGTGGGGGATGATTTGGGAGTCGGGTGGGGTGGGCTTGGCGTAGCGGAGGTTCTTCTTGGCGAAGCGGTCTTGCCAGGAGTTTTGGTAGTAGTAGCGGCTGGAGAGGTCGCCCCAGGTGGCTTGGCGGGTGCGGGAGGCGATGATTTGGGAAGCCTGGTCTTTGGTTTCGGGACTGATGAATTGGAAGAAGGATGCGGCGGTGGTGGGATTGACGGTGTCGTTGAAGAGAAGGAGGATGCCGCCGGTGCGGGTGGAGCCGATTCGCTGGGTGCGGGAAATGGTGAAGGGCTCGGAGGCGAGGGGCTTGAATTTTTCGGCAGGGATGGCGGTGCCGTCGGTTGAGGTGAGGGCTTTTGGAAGGGAGAATTGGTAGGAGGTGCCGATTTGCGGGGCTTCTTGGGGGAGGAGGGTGGCGATGTTTTGGGAGCGCCAGGTGAGTTTGGTTTTCCAGGCGGGGGTGATTTTGAGGAGGGTGTTTTCGAGGGGTTTGCCGATTTGATCGGGGGCGACGAGGGGGTGGTCGAAGACGAGTTCGATCTTAGACTCGGGGGTGATGGTGGTAGTGCTGATGGAGAGTCGGGTGGCTCCTAGGAGCGGGAGGGCTAGGGTGAGGAAGAGGAGGAGGGATTTCATGCGCTTGAAGGTTTAACGTTTCTGATACGAGAAAGCGGGGATTTTTTTGCGGGTTTCGGGAGTTTTTACAGGAGTTTTACAATTGGGGGTGGTGGGTGGATTTTACGACGGAGGAAGGGGAGGCTTGCTTGGGGGGGGTGACCACAGAATGAGCCGAAGGGAGTGGAAGCTTGGTGGAGGGGGATTTGAGATCAAAACATGAAGGGTGAAGATTTGAACGGAGTTGAGGGGGCTTGAGAGGCGTTTTTTCCAACCACGAAATATACGAAAGAGACGAAACTGGTTGGGTGAGGGATACCGGAGAAAAGGGGAATGGGTTGTGGGTTTTGTTTGGGGAGATGAGGTTTTTACTTTTTTTGAGAGGGAGATATAGGTGGGGGATGTTGAGAATGATTTTGTGTTTTGGGGTTTTGGTTGGAAGTGTTTTTGGGGAGACTTATGAATTGGGGGAGGAGTCGAAGCGGCAGGAAGGGGTGCTGGTGGGGAAGGTGACGCGGCATGATTGGAAGAGTGAGGTTTTTGAGGGGACGCTGCGGCAGTATTACGTTTACGTGCCGGCGCAGTATGATGCGGCGAAGCCGGCGAACGTGCTCGTTTTTCAGGATGGGCACGCTTATGTGCAGGAGGATGGGCAGATTCGGGCCACGGTGGTGATGGATAACTTGATCGCGAAGAAGGAGATGCCGGTGACGGTGGGGATCTTTTTGAATCCGGGGATTTTTACGGAGAAGATCGAGGGGAAGCAGGGGTGGAAGACTAAGAAGGGGAGCAATCGGAGTGTGGAATATGATACGTTGAGTTCGAAGTATGCGGAGTTTTTGGAGAAGGAGATTTTGCCGGAGGTAGGGAAGGATTTAAATCTCACGAAGGAGGCAAAAGGGAGGGCGATTTGTGGGATGAGTTCGGGAGGGATTTGTGCGTTTACGGTGGCTTGGGAGCGGCCTGATTTATTTCAGAAGGTGATTAGTCATATCGGGAGTTTTACGAACATTCGGGGCGGGCATGTTTATCCGGCTTTGATTCGGAAGGAGAAGAAGAGGGAGATGCGGGTGTTTCTGCAGGATGGGGAGAATGACCTTGATAACCAGCATGGGAATTGGTGGCTTTCGAATTTACAGATGGAGAAGGCGCTAAAATTTCGGGGGTATGATTACAAGTTTGTGGGCGGGGAAGAGGGGCACAATGGGAAGCATGGCGGGGTGGTTTTTCCAGAAACGCTAAGGTGGATTTGGAGGGAGTGAAGGGAAGGAGTGGGGCCGGAAGAATCAAGAGAGACGATCTTTTGGCGACTGCTCTTGTCTTCAATTTTGGTGGTGGGCTTTTTTGCCGATTTTCTCCAAAATCCCTAAGGTGTGCTACTTTCGAGGTATCCTTACGAGGTGGATTGTCGTTCTCCCTCGAAAGGATTTTAATTCCGGCATCATGAAAATTTTAGTTCTCTATATTCTCCTGACCCAGGTCTCGCCTGGGCTCAATATTCGAACCTATTCAGCGACGAGGCATGATCGGTTTTTGAGTTTTCCGGGGGCTCCTGTTCTTAATCCCGATTTCCTCCACGCGAGCACCAATCTCACGGGAGTGGGGTGGTATATTGCGCCGTCCAACACTGCAGTTGAACTACGTCGGCAATTCACGATGGTGTCGCCCAAGCACTTTGTAGGGGCTTATCATTTCCGCCCTTCGACGAGTGGAAGTATCCGATTTGTAGCGGGAGATCACACGGTGAAGACCTGCGCGATCCAATCGGTGCAGACGATCCTTAACGATGTAGGAGACCCGAGTGATCTCTTTTTAGGGACTTTGGAGGAAGAAATCCTGCCTGCAGACGGGATTATTTTTCATCCTTTCCTGAGTGTCGAAGACCGCGACTACGTTGGACAGGAACTCATCTTTACAGGGCACGAGAATACGAATGGAGTGGTGAAACTGCGTGCGGGCCGGGGTGTTTTTCAAGCGAGGGTTCAGGTTGGAAAAGGAACTGCGATTGGAGCTGACACAGGTATTAAGAAGACTGAGGCCTACACTTGGATCTACCAGGAGAATAGCCTCTTCCCAACGGGTAATCCTGACGATGCCCATGTCGAAGGCGGGGACTCGGGGAGTCCATCGTTGGTTGAGGTGGATGGAAGGGGTGCAATTGTGGGGACCCACGGATTGGTTGGGACGTCATCCAGGGGCTTTACGACCCAAACGACGAGTTACGACACCTTCGTGCCGTTCTATGTTGATTTGCTGAATGCTAAGATGGCGGTCGAGGGATATCACATGACCCGGGCGGTTCCTGGGAGTGTGAAGCCCAGCACGACACTTACGGTTTCTGCAAATATGCCGGAGGTTATGCGTGCAGGTTACCCAGCGTCAGTTCTGATGACTGTTACGAACTCCGGAGTGCTGGAAAATGCCAACAATCTTAAATTTTCGCAGACTCTGCCGGCATCGACCGGGGCTTCGTTGGCGGGGACTTTGTGGGTGACGTCGGAGGCGGGGTCTTTGGTGAATGGTCGGAAGGGAGGCATGTCGACGAACTCGAGTAGCACCTTGACGCTCCGTTTTACTCCGGCCGCTCCCGGTCGCTTTACTTCTGTGGTGACCTTTTCGGCGGATGAGTTTTCCGAGGCTACGGAAGAGGTCGAGATTGAGGTGATCGAGTCCTATCGGTCGTGGTCGGCTGCGTTATTGGATGCCGGCGAGGCCGTTGATTCGGACGGGGATGGGATTCCTAATCTCCATGAGTATGCCTTCGGAGGAGATCCGGAGGTAGCATCGGTCGTTCAGGCCTCCACGGGGGAACGGCTTCTGCCGACGGTTATGGATGATTCATCGGGAGTGATTGTGAGTTTTTTACAGCGGGTTGATGCTGACGACCGAGCGCTGGCTTATGAAGTGGAAGTCTCCTCGAGTTTGGCGGGTGGAAGCTGGAATCCAGTGACTGAAGCGAGCGGTGGAGGGAGTCCAAGTCCGGTCGGTTCTGGCTTCGAGAGGGTCACTTTGACTCTAGTCCCAGCTGGTGAAGCGAGGTTTTACCGGCTCAAGGTGACCTTGAGCGAGTGATTTGGATTGCGGGTTGGGAGAGGTGAGTTTATTTCCCCAGCACCATGGCTCGTATCAACGAAAACTTCCAGAAACTCAAAGCAGGTTACCTTTTTCCAGAGATCGCTCGTCGCGTGAACGCTTACACCGATGCCGAGCCGGAGATGGCGAAACGACTTATTCGTTGTGGGATTGGCGACGTGACCGAGCCGGTTCCGGTTGCGGCTCGTGAGGCGATGAAGAAGGCGGTCGATGAACTGGGTGAGCGTGGCACTTTTCGCGGTTACGGTCCTGAGCAAGGTTATCCCTTTCTTCGTGAATCAATCGCTAAGAATGCCTATGATGGTCTGGGAATTGATGCGGGTGATATTTACGTTTCCGATGGGTCAAAGTGTGACTCGGGGAACATTCTCGATATCTTCGGCCAAGGAAATAAGATTGCGGTGACCGATCCGGTTTATCCTGTTTACGTCGATACCAATGTGATGGCGGGGAATACTGGTGAGGCCAATGAGGCCGGCGAATACGAGGGCCTTGTTTATCTCAAATGCACCGCTGAAAACGGCTTCGTGCCCGCCCTTCCGGAGGAAAAGGTGGACCTTATCTATCTCTGCTACCCGAATAACCCCACTGGCACGACTGCGACCCGCGAGCAGCTTGCTGCTTGGGTTGCTTACGCCTTAGAGAACGACGCGGTTATTCTCTATGATGCCGCCTACGAGGCCTTTATTCAGGATTCCTCCATTCCGCGTTCAATCTATGAAATCGAAGGGGCCCACAAATGTGCCATTGAGTTCCGTTCGTTCTCAAAAAATGGCGGTTTCACGGGCGTGCGTTGTGCGTATACCGTGATTCCCGAGATTGTCACGGGGAGCACTGCTTCTGGTGAAAGGGTTCCTCTCAAGCAACTTTGGGGACGTCGTCATTCGACCAAGTTTAACGGAGCCAGCTACCCGGTGCAGCGTGGTGCGGAGGCGATCTACTCCGAGGCTGGAAAGGCTGAAGTCGCTGAACTGGTGAAACATTACATGACCAATGCCAAGCTCCTTCGCGAAGCTTGCGAAGGACTTGGACTCAAAGTCTGGGGCGGCGAAAATGCTCCCTATGTGTGGGTCGGTTGCCCCGAGGGTGTGACCAGTTGGGGAATGTTTGACCGCATGCTGGAAGGGGCGCAAGTAGTGGTGACACCTGGCGCCGGATTTGGAGCGGCGGGCGAAGGATTCTTCCGGATCTCGGCCTTCAACTCACGTGAAAATGTTGAGGAGGTCTGCCAGCGCCTTGCTTCCATGGTTTAGTTCGGATTCCCTTACATACTTTTCACAAAATCCAGTTCGTGAACTGGGGAAATCCGTGTATCACTTTCGCACTGTCGTTGGATCTTAATCCCCTCCGACACTTTGCCGAAAATGAAAGCGACCTCCCCCTGCTTTGTCTTCTCCCCGCGTTTACCGTTTTGGCTTTCGTGCCTCGCCGCTATTGTCCTGTCTTCTTGTCATTCAGAGAAACGTTCTGCGCATTCGCTCATCTCTGATCGCGGTGTCGATGTTTCAGCCGCATCTCTCTTTGCGGCCTTGAATTCAGGAGATGTCCCTCTCATTGGTGCTCTGATTAGTGCCGAAGTTGATCTCGATTCACGGGATGTCATGGAGCGGACTCCTCTCATGCTCGCGGCGGGCGGGGGCGCGCCCTCGCTGATTCCTACCTTGTTAGAAGAAGGAGCCAACCATGGGGCGCGCGACGCCACCGGCCGGACTGCTTTGGGCTATGCGGTCGAGGCCGGCCAATTGGATGCGGTTGTCCTGCTTTTGAAGCACGGAGCCGATCCTTCGGTTTCGGTTGATACCGGAGGCACTCTCGTGGCCCAAGCTCTTCGTCAACGTAAGCAAGCCGCAGTGCTCCTCCTTCTGGCAGCCGGAGCAGAGACTGATTCCAAGGGTGCCAGCGGTGAGTCGCTGGCGCAGATCGCGGTGGAGGAAAATCAAGTGGCAATTCTCGCTGACCTCGTGGAACGTGGTCTTGATCTCAAGGCGGGCTCCGGGGATGGTTTGGGGCTTTTGGATCTCGCGCTTGAAACCGGGCAAGACGAGATGCTTCTTTTCCTCCTTAAAAATGGGATGGATCCCAACGAGAAGAACGCCCGTGGCGAAGCTCTCATTCATGCGGTGGTCGATAATTCAAAGCATCACCTTCTCCCGGCTTTGAAGGAACACGGGGCATCGCTCGATCTCGTCGATCCCCGTGGGTGGAGCCCTCTTCATCTTGCCATCCTTTCGCACGACTATGAGTTAGTGAAAAACCTCCTCAGCCATGGGGCCGATGTCGATCAATATTCCAAGCAGGGGAATCTGGCGATTCCTCCTCTCTCCCTTGCGATTGAAAATAATCTCTACCCGATGGCCCGGCTACTCCTGCGGTATGGAGCGAAGCCGCGCGATGAACTTTACCAAGCCGTCAATGAAGGTGGGCAGGATGGAATGCATCTTGTAAAGCTCCTCCTCGAAAGCGGAGCATCGCCATCGCCAGCCCGCGCTCCTTCGCTGGACTCACCGATTGGTCTCGCGGTGCGAAAGGGCGAGTATGAGATCGCCAAGGCTCTCCTTGATGCTGGAGCCTCGCACGAAGTCCGTGATCTCTGCGGTCAAAAGCCTCTCCATATTGCAGTGGCCCAGGGCCATCATGAGCTGGTGGGGCTCCTCCTCGACATGGGGGCTGATCCTAATGAACCCTTCCTGCCTAAGATCACCGAATCCTTCCTCGAACTTGTGAAGTCGGAAGGGATTGGGCGGTGGGCTCTTAAGAAGTCGAAGACTTTTTATCCGATCATGCTCGCTGCGGATAGCGGGAACATTGATGTGGCCCAGCAGCTCATCGATCACGGGGCGGTCACCAACAAGTCAAGCAAGGTCGGTTACAACCGGATGTGGCCCTTGACTTTTGCAACGCGACGCAGTGATACCAAAATGATGCAAGTGGTGCTGGGCCGGAAGCCGGGGAAAAGCAGCCTCTGGGTCAAGATCGACCTCTCGGAGCAGCAGGCCTACGTTTATGATGGGGAGGAGGAGGTTTATAAAACACGTGTTTCCACCGGTAAGAGTGGCTATCGGACCCGACAGGGGAAGTTCGTTATCACCAACAAATACCGGAGTTGGAACTCCACGATCTATGGGTCATCGATGCCCTATTTTCAGCGACTGAGCGCGAGTGACTTTGGTTTTCACGTAGGAAATGTTCCGAGCTATCCGGCTTCGCACGGCTGCATTCGGATGCCGTATAGTGCGGCTAAAAAGATCTTTGGGATGACCAAGCTGGGTGATTACGTTGAGATTGTTCCTTAGGCCCCAAGTTAAAATGGACATCAAGAACCCCCGGATTTTAAAACTGAAGGGACTCTTGTTTCTCTTTCTGGGCTTCCTCAGTGCTGGAATTCTCTACCTGATTGCTCCGGACTGGAAGGTGATGGCTTTGCTGGCGATCTCGTCATGGTCCTTCGCGAGATTCTATTATTTCGCCTTTTACGTTCTAGAGCATTACGCCGATCCTAATTTCCGTTACGCTGGGTTATGGGATCTTTTAAAATATCTCCTGCGCGGGGAGCGAAAGTGATCAGGTGACTAAAGATACTTCGCGCATTTTTGTCTCAAAATTAAGACGAGTTCTTTGTCCATGAACTCGTAGATGTCGGGGATGCCGAGGACGACGACTTTCTTTCCCCTGAGGACGTGGCCGTATTTTTGGTTGAGCTTGGAGCGGTGGATTTTTTCCATCACGAGGATGAGATCGGCCCAGCGGACCTGCTCGTCAGAAAGGCGGATTTCGGCATCGCGGCTGAGGCCGGCTGAATCGACTTCGTGTTCCGTAGATTCGGCGAAAAGGCACTCCGCAGTAGGACTGCGGAGTTTGTTTTTTGAGCAGAGGAAGAGAAGCCGCACGGTTTACTTTTTTAGATCGACGCAGATGAGCTTGCCTTGACCGCGCATGATGAGTTTGCCGTTTGAGAGGGCAAGGGGGCTCCAGAATTTGAGGTCTTTACGGCTCTTGGGGTCAGTGCCGAAGATGTTGGCTTCGGCTTGGACCTTGAAGCCTTTGGGAGAGGGATCGACGAGCCGCAGGGTGCCATTTTCACCGTCTTGGATGATCAGGATGCGATCGGCGTAGAGGCTGCCACCGCGGCCCATGAAGGGGTCATCGCCGGTGCTCCAGAGTTCTTCGCCCTCAAGGGGTGTAGCAGACAAGTCCGCCCTTCTTACGGCGGGTCTTGGTCTTGTAGTTTGAGTTCTCGTTGGCGTGGCATCGTCCTCCACGGTGGGAACACTGCGGGAACCGGGGTAGGAGGGTTCGCCTTCGGAGGGGCTTTCGTAGCGCCATTTTTCCTTACCCGTTTTAAAGTTGAGGCAGAGGAGCATGTCCTTTTCTTTTTCGACGCGGTCGCCGAGGAAGATTTCGTCGCCTGAAATGGCGGCACCGCCGAAGCCTCCTTCGAGATTGGCTTTCCAGAGGATCTGCGGACCATCTTTGGGGAAAGATTTGAGGAGGCCGGTCTCGGATGAGGTGGCATTGGCCTCGGGCCCGAGGAACTGGGGCCAGTCTTTTGCGGAGAGGGAGGCGGCGGCCAGGGTGGCGATGAGAAATTGGAGGTTCATTATTTAGGGCAAGATGTGGGGCGTGATCTTGGTAAGGAAACTGATGACTCTTTGGAAATCTCTCATGTTTTTTAGCATTATCACGCCTCTTTTTTTGGCGGCGAAACCTTTGGAATATGCTCCGGCTCCGGTTGACAATCCGCTGAAGGGGCTAGTGCCTTACGCAAGCGAGTGGAAGAAGGAGGAGGGGCGTTTTTCGCATTCGATGGAGTTTCGATATTTTGGGCTCGGCGAGGTGATGACGGGTTGGGGGTCTTTTGATTGGACAAAGATTGAGGAAACGCTGGAGAGAGCGTGTAAAGGCGGGCGGCAGGTTATTTTTCGGGTGTTTTTGGAGTATCCTGGAAAAGAGAATGTCTTACCGGAGTTTCTTTTGAAGGAGGGGATGAAGGTGACGCGGTGGCAGGATAATGATGGGAAGAAGGTCGTCACGCCGGATTATGAAAGTGCGATGACGCGGCGGGCGATCCGGGAGTGTATCGAAGCGCTGGGAAAGAAGTATGACGCTGATCCGAGGGTAGCGTTTTTGACGGCGGGGATGTTGGGATTGTGGGGGGAGTGGCACACTTATCCCCGTAATGATTTGTGGGCTTCGAAGGAAGTGCAGCTGGAAGTGATGGCGGCTTTAGCGAAGGCCTTTCCCAAGACGCATGTTTTGCTGAGATACCCGGCGGGAGAATTCGATTCAGATTATGCCGATACGCGAAAGGTGAAGTTGGGGTATCACGATGACTCCTTTGCGTGGGCCACGATGGAGACGAAGGAGACGGGGGAGGAGTGGTTTTTCATGGGGAAGATGAAGCGGGCTGGTTTGCTGGAAAAGTGGAAGACCGTTCCGATTGGGGGAGAGATTAGGCCGGAGATTTGGCCGACGGTTTTTACGGATCTTATGACGGGGCCGGAGCAGGATTTTATGAAGTGCGTGGAGGAGAGTCATGTGTCGTGGCTCATGGACTCCGGGATGTTTTCGGATAAGTATGAGGTGAATGCGGAGCGGAAAAAACGGGCGGAGATCGCGGTGCGGAAGATGGGGTATGACTTGCATGTTTCGTCCGCGGAGATGGAGGAAGGAGAATTGGTTTTGACGGTTGAGAATCGGGGGGTGGCTCCTTTCTATTACGATTGGCCGGTGGAGATGCGGGCAGGGGAGATTGAGAAAATGGATTGGAAGTTGAGTGAAGTTTTGCCGGGAGAGAAGGTTGTTTGGAAGGCGAAGGTGCCTGCGAAAGGTAAGGTGGCGATTCGGGTGCCTAATCCGATGCAAGGTGGGAGGGGTTTGAGGTTTGCGAACAAGGAGTATCGCGACGGGTGGTTGGTGGTGCGGGAGTGAGAAGGAGCGGCCCAAATTTCCTTGGATTTATTAAGTTGATTGATGAGTGGAGGTTGTTATCGGGAAGAATGAAATTTCGAGAAATAACAAGGGTTTGGACTTTCGTTTTGCCTGCCGTGCTGATGTTGCCTTCTCAACTTAATGGCGCAGATTTACGCGTGGATGCGGTGGATGCGAAGTTGGAGAAGCTTGCGAAGCAATTTCCCAAGCAGCATTTGCACAAGCTCCTTGAGTATAATCTAGAGAAGATGAAAGTGGTCTATAAGCGGGCTCTCAAGACGGCTGATGATGCGGAGCATCGGAAGGCCCTCGAGTCTTCACAGGAGGCCTGGCAGAAGTTCTTCGAAGCTGATGGACGAGTGGCTTCCTGGAATGCCAAGGGTGGGTCGCTTGCGTACCCGGCTTCAGTTCAGCAAAGGATTTATCATATTCGAGCGAGAGTTTACCAATTGTCGACGCCTTTTCTACAGGGGTGGCCGGAGTTTCCTCGTGTTGCTCATCCAGGCAAACCGAATAAGGAGAAGGAGTGAATTGGAAAACTTATGAGGTTCGCCTTCAGCGAACATCTCGGGTGGAGGGTTGACCCCACCCGATGGGTGGGGCTTGTGTGAATTTGGCCTTTGGCCAAGGAGAGGGGCGAGCGGTTATTTGCTCGTTGGCGTTGGTTTGCCTTTGGCTGATTTTTCACTCCCTTTTTTGGCTTTGGGATCTGCGTCCTTTTTCTTAGGTTCGGCAGGTTTGGTGGGGGTGGGATTGTCTTCCTTTTTTTCGGCCTTTTCAGCTTCACGGTCGAGGTAGGATTTGCCGTCGGTGATCCACCTTGGAGCTTCGTTTCCTTTGACGTGGGTGTCGAACCATTCGAGGACGCGGTAGTGGTAGTCGACCATGTTTTCGGGTTTGCGGAGGCCGTGGTTTTCGCCGGGGTAGACGAGCATGACCATGTTGTCTTTTCCGGCCCAGCGGGCGGCATTATACATTTGGACGCCTTGGCCCCAGTCGACGGCTCCGTCTTTGTCTCCGAAGGCGATGAGGAGGGGAGTGTTTAAGCTATCGAGTCCGTGGATGGGGGAGTTGCGAACGTAGGTGTCGACGTCGCGCCAGAAGGGCTTGTTCATGCGGCCCTGGGATTGGGTGAAGATGGCGGCGTTGGTCTGGCCGGAGTTCCAGTAAACGCTGACGGACATGCTCATCATATTGGTGAGCGGTGCTCCGGCGACTCCGGCGGCAAAGACATCGCTGCGGGTGACGATGAAGGCAGTTTGGTAGGCGCCCCAGGAGTGGCCGACGAGGCCGACTTTTTTCTCATCGATCATACCGGTTTTGATGACTTCCTTGACGGCGGGGACGACGCATTCGAGGGCGGAGATGCCGGGCTCCTGTGGACGGTAAACGATGTCGGGTTGGAAGACGAAGTAGCCCTCGGCCGAGTAGACAGCGGGGTTGTAGGGATGTTTTTCGCTGGGGACGTGGTAGCGGTGAAGGTCTTGTGATCGCTCTTCGTAGATGTAGACGATCATGGGATATTTTTTGCCAGGCTTGTAGTTGGCGGGGTAGTGAAGGGCTCCTTGCAATTCGACTCCGTGGTCATTTTTGAAGTCGATCAATTCGGAGTGGCCCCAGCGGAATTTCTTTTGGAAGGGGTTGGTTTTTGAGATTTGTTTGGCCTTGGCGAGATCGGGACCGGAGACGAAGAGGTCGGGTGAATCTTTGGCGGATTCCTTGGTGTGGAGGAAGACATTGGCATCGCGTGCTCTGGCGAGGGACATGATGAACTTGTCATCCCAGAGGAGTGGTTGGAGTTTGCCGGGAGTGGCGATGGCGGGGAGTTTTGCGTAGCCGGACTTTTTGTTACGTTCCCCATAGAGGGCGATGTAGAGGGGCTTTTTTGGGTTGATGGAGCCTTCGTCTTTTTCGGAGAAGCTGGCTAAGGAGAGGCGATGACGGATCATCTCATCGTTTCCGTTGGTGAGCTTTTTGGCGCTGGAGCCATCGGGTGCGATGAGCCAGATGTCGAAGCGGTCGTAGAGGAGGACGCCGGAGCTATCGGTGAGCCAGGTTCCGGGGCCGTAGGGGCGTTTTTCGACGGCGAGGGTGTCGTCTTCTTGGTTGGTGAAGTTGGTTTTGAGGTTCTTGGAAAGGTTACGTTGTTTTCCGGATTTTAGATCGTGCGACCAGATCTGGCCTTTTCGAAGGTAGATGAGGTAGCGGCCATTGGGGCTGGTGGAGAGGGTGTATTTGACTCCTTTGAGGATGAGTTTGCGTTTTCCGGTGGTGGTGTTGATGGCATAAGCATCCTGAAGACGTGGGCCGAACATGGCGGTTTTGTCGTGCGGGGTTTTGTCGAAGCCGAGGGCGCGTTTGCCGTCGCGGTTGACGATGACTTGTTCGGTGAGGTCGGTGGTGAGTTGGATGAAGGTTCCTTTCTCAGGCCACCAGACAGCGCGACGTTTTGGGTTCTTTTGTGCGCCGCCGAGTCGTTTTTGAAGGGGCATGATATCGGTGTCTTTGGTGTGCCAGACCTCGACGTTCGATTTATCCTGGATGGCTTCGCGGAGAGTTTTTTCGGGCTTCTCTTTGAAGGTGGAATCGGCAGGTTGATTCATGGCAGGGTCTTTGGGAGGCTCTGGTTTATCTTCCTTCTTTTTGGGAGTCCCTTTTTTCTTGGGCTCGAGTGATTTGGGTTTGGTTTCCCATTCCTTGAGGTCGCAGAAGATGGCTTTGCCGTCCTTTGAGAAGGTGATTCCGCCATTGATTAGGTGCATTTTTGCGGGGAACTTTTTCTGCTTGGTGTGGTCGTAGGTGAGTTTGTTGGAGGCGGTCTTTTGTAGGTCTCGCCAGAGGAGAAGGAGGTGGGTGGCGTCTTCGCCTTTTTCATGCTTCATCTCGCGCATGACGGCGAGGTCGAAGGCGTCCTTTCGCCAGTGGAGGCTGGTGTATTCCTGCTCGCTGGATTCGAGGGTGTGGAGGAATCCGATGGCGGGCTCGAAGATTTGGAGGGAGTTGCTGATGGTGGGTGAGTCGATCACCATGGCGAGATGTGAGCCGGTATCGCTCCAAGCGAAGCGGGTGACGTTGCCAAAAGTAGTGTCGGTTCCGTTTTTCAGGTCGCGGATGATGAGGGCGTTTTTGTCGGCGGATTGACCTGCGACTTCGAGAGCGGCGAAGCGGCTGTTGTCGCTGAAGGTGAGGGATTTGACGTTTTTGAATTCGGTGGATTTTGCACCGAGAAGATGACGGAGGTGGATGGTGGAACCTTGGGTGGTGGGAGACTTTTTCTTTTCGGCAGGGCTTTTGCCGATGGTGACGGAGAGCCAGGCGCTGTCGTTTGAGAAGAGGGGACGCCCGCCCTGTTTATAGGTGATGACGTGGGATTTCTTTTTACCCTTGAGGCTATGGAGGTGGAGGGAGCTTTCTTCGTCGACACGGGTGACTCCGTAGAGGAGCCATTTACCGTTGGGAGAAAGAGCGCGATTGCCGTGGTCGAGCCGTTCCCATTGGGCGTAGTCGGGAGCGGAGACGGGGGTTTTGGGTCCGCGTTTCTTTTTCTTTTTTGGGGACTCAGGTTTTTCTCCTTTTTTCTCAGAGGGTTTGGCCGGGGAATCCTTGGAGGGTTCGGAGGCTTTTTGAGGTTGGGGCGGTTCGGCTTGGAGAGCTGAAGTGGGAAGGAGGATGGCGAGGGCGAACGCGAAGGGATAACGCATAGTGATAAAAGGTGAAAAGCGATTTATCTGCTGAGAGAGCTAGTGAGAAGCTTGCATTTTGAGAATGGAGATATTGAGAGGCTCGACCGGTTAGGGGGAAGAGTGCTTTTTTGGTGGATTGAGGGGTCTGACGAGGTAGGTTTTTTGGGTGAAGTCTCTTTTTATCGCGATCTTTCTCCCCTTGGTTTTGTTAGCGCCTGGCCATGGGCAAGGCACGATTGGGGGGACCTTGGCGGGGGATACGATTCTGGGGATGGCGGAGAGTCCGTGGACGGTCACTTCGGCGGTGATGGTTCCGAGCGGGGTGACTTTGACGGTGGAGGCAGGGGTGAGGGTTGAATTTAGCGATGGGACGCGAATTTTGGTGGAGGAGGGAAAGATGGTGGCGGACGGGACGGAGGCTGCCCCGATTGTTTTCGGCCGACCAGATGGCGCGACTCATTCTTGGGACGGATTTGTTTTCAGAGATACTCTTGAGGAGAACCGGCTGACTCATTTTTCGATGGAATATGGGGATGATTCCGGGCACTCGATTGAGGTTACGCGGGCGCGTCTGACGATTCAGTTTGGGGATTGGCCAACGACGGAGGATACGATGATTGAGATGGATGAGCCATCGGTCATTGTCGAGGATTCGGCGATTCCTGGGATCTCGGGTGGGGAGGTCATCCATGGGAAGGACTTAGTGGCACCGGGCTGGCTTATTTTCCGTCGAAATACTTTTGGGAAGGCTTCAAATGGAGGCGACGTGATTGACTTCACGGGGGCTGAGGCACCGGGCCCGGTGCTTCAGGTGATCGATAATATTTTCATGGGGGGCGATGACGATGGACTAGATCTTGATGGCACTGACGCCTTTGTCTCGGGGAATCTTTTCAAGGATTTTGGCAAGGGACCCTCCAATACACGATCGACGACATCGAACGCGGTGGCGACGGGATTGCCGCAATCTGGTGCTCTGAATCGGACGAAGGTGACCTTGGTTCGCAATATCTTTCTCAACTGTGATCACGCTGTTCTTTTAAAAGAGGAAGCATTTTTAACGGCTGAAAATAACACCTTTGTGGGGATGAAGGAGGCCGTGATTCAGTTTAATGAAACGGGTGGAACTGCGGTGAAGGGGCCGGGGAAAGGGGCGATTTTTAAGGGGAACATTTTCTGGGACAATGCGCGGATGTTTAAAGATCTGATCGAGACGACGGAGTTGAAGGTGGACCGATGTTTGATCGAAT
>JBLHUR010000146.1:0-15558 GCA_047629805.1 Akkermansiaceae bacterium
CCTTTTTTTGCTGATTGTCAGCGAGTTAGACTCTTATTTTCTCTCGTGCAGTGTGATTCTCAACAATAGAACGGGGAATTTTACACCGATTTACAAAAGATTGAGACGGGATTTACACAGACTTCTCCCGACTGGCGCTGAGATTTTTGACACTGATTCATGAGGATTAAGAAATGATCCTTGAGGATTTCCAAGAAGAGAGGAAGTGGATGATAGCCGCTTCCAACCCTCCGCGGTCCTGGCCGTCGCGATTTCTAAGACCTAAGTGGCGCGTCGATCGCGGTTCCTTTCTCGAAAACCAGAGCACCATCGGACACCCCCGCCTTAATCGTATCCCCTTCCACAAACTCACCCTCCAATAACATGAGACTCAACGGATCGAGCAAGTGCTTCTGAATCGCCCGCTTCAACGGACGCGCTCCATAAACCGGATCGTAGCCTTGATTCCCGATGAACTCGACCGCTTCATCACTGAGCTTGAGAAGCAAGCCCTGCTTCAAAAGCCGCTTTTTCACCCGCTCCAGTTGCAAGGTCACAATGCCACCCAACTCAGTTCGATCAAGTCTGTCAAAGATGACCGTCTCATCAATCCGATTGAGAAACTCAGGTCGGAAATGCCCTTTCAAGGCCTCCGTCACTTTTGCTTCCCGCTGCTCGGCATCCGACTCATCCATGATGAACTGACTCCCGATATTTGAAGTCATGATCAACACGGTATTTCGGAAATCAACGGTGCGCCCCTGACCATCGGTAATGCGACCATCATCGAGAACCTGCAAGAGAACGTTAAAGACATCGGGATGAGCTTTTTCAACCTCATCAAAGAGGACCACCGAGTATGGCTTGCGCCTTACGTGTTCGCTCAACTGTCCTCCTTGCTCATAACCGACATATCCCGGAGGAGCTCCAATCAATCGGGAGACCGCGTGCTTCTCCATGTATTCCGACATATCGATCCGCACCATCGCACCTTCATCATCAAAGAGAAACTCCGCGAGCGCCTTGGACAGTTCAGTCTTACCCACGCCCGTCGGGCCGAGGAAAAGAAAGGACCCAATCGGCCGATTCTCATCCTGCAGACCAGCCCGCGCCCGGCGAACCGCATTGGAAACGGCATTGACCGCTTTCCTTTGGCCAATGACCCGCTCACCAAGACGCTCTTCCATCTTAACCAGTTTAGCCCGCTCACCTTCCTGAAGACGACTCACCGGAATTCCCGTCCAAGTCGCGACCACACGAGCAATGTCTTCCTCGCTCACTTCTTCACGAAGAATGCGAGAGTCATCCTGATTCTCCTCCAATTCCTTCAAAGCCTCCTCCGCATCGGGAAGACGCCCGTAAGTAATCTCCGAGGCACGTCCCAGATTTCCCAAACGCTGGGCTTGCTCTGCTTCGGTGCGCAGGGAGTCGATCTCTCCCTGAAGAACCCGTATTTCATCGAGACTTCCCTTTTCCTTCCGCCACTGCGCCATCATTACGGCCGAGTCTTCCTTAAGATTCGCCATATCCTCTTTCACCGTCGCAAGCCGCTTGAGCGAGGCCTCATCAGTCTCTTTTTCAAGCGCCTGTCGCTCCATCTCAAGTTGCATCACCTGGCGTTCCAACCGATCAATTTCAGTGGGCATCGAGTCCAACTCAATTTTCAAACGAGCCGCCGCTTCATCAACCAAATCTACCGCCTTATCGGGAAGGAAACGGTCAGAAATGTAACGATCACTCAGCATCGCCGCCGCTACGATCGCGCTATCCTTGATCCGAACCCCGTGGTGGACTTCATAGCGATCTTTGAGCCCACGAAGAATGGCAATGGTGTCCTCGACACTCGGCTCGCCCACTTTGACCGGCTGAAAGCGACGCTCTAACGCGGCGTCCTTCTCGATATATTTGCGATACTCATCCAACGTCGTCGCACCGATGGTGTGCAGTTCACCCCGCGCCAGCTGAGGCTTCAGGAGATTTGCCGCATCAACCGCTCCTTCATTCGCTCCGGCCCCCACAATTGTGTGAAGTTCATCAATGAAGAGAATAATCTCCCCTTCCGAATCGGTGACCTCCTTGAGAAAAGCTTTCAATCTCTCCTCAAACTCTCCGCGATACTTGGCACCGGCAAGCATGCCACCCAGATCCAGCGAAATAAGCCGCTTGTTCTTCATCGAATCCGGCACGTCACCACTCACGATACGACGAGCCAAGCCCTCCACAATCGCCGTCTTACCCACTCCCGGTTCACCAATCAGAACCGGGTTATTTTTAGTCCTGCGAGACAAAACCTGAAGCACACGACGGATCTCCTCATCACGTCCAATCACCGGGTCAATCTTACCCTCACGCGCTCGCGCAGTGAGATCCTGTCCATACTTTTCCAAGGTCTGGTATTTCCCTTCGGGATCTTCATCGACCACCTTTTGGGAGCCACGGATTTCCTTAAGAGATTTTTCAAACTTCTCAGTCGTCAGCCCCGCTCCGGCGAGCAAGTTCCTCGCCGGAGAATCGTCTTTCAAAATCCCCAACACGGCATGCTCCACGCTTAAAAAATCATCACCCATCTTCTCACGGATCTGATCCGCCTGATCAAGGGCACTCTGCAAAGCGTAACTCATTTGCGGCTGCGAACCCGCTCCCTGCACCCGTGGTTCAGCTTCTAGAGCCGAGGCGACCGAGGCTTTCAGCGCGGTCGCCTTCCCTCCCGCTTTCTCGACTAAAGGAGTCATCAACCCTCCCTCCTGCTGCAAGAGCGCCAGCAAAAGGTGTGTGCTCCGTAGCTCAGGATGCGCCGACCGAAGGGCCAGCTGCTGGGCACTTTGAAGAGCCTCCTGTAGTTTTGTTGTTAATTTGTTCATACTTGTTTCTCTTTAAACGAATCCTAACACTTATTTGTTCACTAAAAATGCAGCGCGACTTAAAATTTCTTTGCCTTACATTTCGAATCTTATCCACTTCGTGATTCGGCGCAATAGCGGCATCGAAACGCCCAAATAATCCCGCCCAACCGATGAGAACACCCTCCGAAGAACTCTCAGATCTCGCCGAGAAGGGACTCCTCCGCTCCCTCCGGCAACTCACCCCGATCTCTCCCACCAAAATAAGGATCGATAGTCGCGACCTCCTCAATTTCTCCTCCAATGACTACCTCGGACTTTCAAAACATCCCGCTTTGATCGAAGCCGCCACCAAGGCCCTTGCAAATCATGGCACCGGAGCCACTGCCTCCCGCCTCGTTTGCGGATCTCTCCAAATATTTCATGAACTCGAAGAATGCCTTGCCCAAGGAAAGAAAGCCGAAGCAGCCCTCACTTTCGCAAACGGCTATGCCACCGCGATGGGTATCATTCCCGCGCTCGTCGGCAAGGGCGATACTGTCATCCTAGATAAGCTTGCCCACGCCTGCCTCATCGATGCCGCCCGCCTCTCCGGCGCCACCCTTCGGGTTTTTCCTCACAACGACCTCGCCAAGCTCGCAAAACTCTTAAACTCTAGGATAGGCCGTACCTTAATTATCACCGAGTCCGTCTTCTCCATGGATGGCGACCTCTGTCCGCTCGCCGAGATCGTCGCGCTCAAGGAAAAGCACGGAGCCCTCCTCCTTCTCGACGAAGCCCATGCCGTCGGGGTCCTAGGACCAAGTGGTCAAGGACTCACCGAGGAACTAGGACTACAAGAGCAGGTCGACTTCCAAATGGGGACGCTTGGCAAAGCCCTCGGCTCAGCCGGAGGTTACGTCGCGGCCTCACGGTCATGGATCGATCTCCTCATCAACAAAGCCCGCTCCTTCATCTACTCCACCGCTCCCCCGCCCGCCCAAGCCGCAGCGAGTCTAGCGGCTCTCAATCTCATGACCTCGAGTGAAGGCCTCCAACTGCGGGCACAGCTACAAAAGCACTGCCTACATTTCGACTCAAAAACACCCATCGTTCCACGTATCATCGGAGAAAACAACGATGCCCTCACCTTGTCTCGCACTCTCTTTGAAAAAGGAATTCTGGTCCCTGCAATCCGATTTCCCACCGTCCCGCGCGGCACAGCAAGACTCCGAATCACCCTGAGTGCAGCGCATACCGAGGAGGATCTTAACGCACTGCGACATGCTCTTCAGTAATCGTTGCTCTCATCAACTGCCAACTTCGCCTGCAGCCCAACCGCTTCCGGCAAGTTCAGGCTAATCTCGCGTAAGTGATTTGTCAGCCTATCGACCATGACCTCAAAAGCCCCGGCAAAATCCTGGTTCACAAGTTCACCTCGCGCCCCGGCGACGATCTCGTCCATCGCCTCTTGCGATAGGAGTGGCTCCAAGCCATATCCCACGATGAGTCCAGCCTGGGCGCGACGGGGCTCCACTAAAATAACCACGTCCCGATTTTGTCCACCCTTGCTCTCTTGAGACGAAAGACCCGCCTGATTAAAAATCCAAAAAAGAATCACGGAAAACTCCATTTCCTGAGGAAAGGATCTCACCATCAAATGAAGACGGCATTGCGGAAAACGACGTTGATACTGATCAGTCACCTTTCGCAAACGCTTGACCTGACGATCACTTAGAAGTTTCCCATCCTGAGTCACGCCTCCAAAAATCACGGGCATCGGACCCATGATCCGCACCAGCTTTTCGCCATCGATCCCGCATTGCGGACACTCGGACTCAGTTTCCATGATGGAATTTTGACAGTAAGGACAGGCGATCACTACGATGACTTTAAAGTGCAAAGCTCGTCATCGCGAATCAAAATTCCCACTTCGTGATTTCAAATTTCAAATTTCTTCGCCACCCTTCAGCCCATGTCCAAGTTTTCAGGAAAACGTGTTGTTGTCACCGGAGCAGGCCGCGGAATTGGCCTCGCCATCGCCCACGCCTTTGCCCGTGAAGGAGCAAAGCTCGCCATTATTTCTCGCAACCCCACTTCCTGCGGAGCCGCTGCCAAGGAAATCAATGCCGCCTATCCTGATTCGGCCCGCTTTTATGCACTCGATGTCGCCGACTACGACTCCGTCCAGGAAATTGGTAAAACCATCATCGCAGATCTCGGCGGAATCGACATTCTCGTCAACAACGCAGGCGTCACCCGCGATGGCCTTATCATGCGCATGAAATCCGAGGACTGGGACACCGTTCTCGACACCAACCTCAAGGGCGCTTTCAACCTCGTCAAAGCCCTCCAACGGCCACTCATGAAGGGCAACGATCCACGCATCATTAACATCTCTTCCGTCATCGGGCTCATTGGAAATGCCGGCCAAGCCAACTACGCGGCCTCCAAAGCGGGCCTCATTGGTCTCACCAAATCCATCGCCCGCGAACTTGCTGGTCGTAAGGTCACCTGCAATGCGATCGCCCCTGGTTTCATCAGCACTGATATGACCGATGCACTTTCCGATGATCTCAAAGCAGGCATCATTGCGAAAGTCCCCCTCTCCGACTTCGGCCAGGTCGAGGATATCGCGAATGCCACCCTCTTCCTCGCCAGCGCCGAGGCCCGATACATCACAGGCCAAGTTCTCGCCGTCGACGGTGGAATGACGATGTAGATCTGACAATCACATTTGACCGTCGAGCATCACGCGGAGCTTCTCCTGAAAGGCCACAAGGTCAGCCTCTGTCGGCTGATAACCCGCTTGATCAGGATCGACTGATGGCCGACCCTGCTCATCGATCATCCAAACGCCATTCATCCCGTCGCTAAAGGTTACGGTCCCACTCACCATGGCACCAGGCCGGGCTGCTTGATCGAGAGTCGCACTCACATTCGATGCCGCTGCGCCATCCAGTTCGGGAGCAGTGGGAATCGCTGCTGCCGGAGTTTCTCCTCCTGATCCTTCTTCCCCGATGGGCTCCTGCACCTCAGGTTCCGGCTCAGGTTCATCCTCGACATGGAACTCCAGCTCGAGATCGAGCGAAAGAAAGCGCGTGTCCATATAGGTCACCTTAAAACCGAAATCATCAATAAGGCGCTTTTGGACATCGGCCATCTGGGCCCCATCCGCGACCCAGCCTTTGATCGTCCCAATCTGCTCTTCACTCAAATCGCTCACGCTAAACATGTGTGACACCTAATGCGAGGCAGCGGGAAACGGAAGCTCCATTTATGCCGGATTCCACTTCTTCACAAACGAGAGCATCTTTTCCTCCTGATCTTCGATCGATTTGACCAAAGCAAGCTGCGTCCGGCAACGATCCAGATTGTGCCCCTCGCGATGGACTTTGAAATAGTTATCCCCATCCAGATGATCGGTGAGGAAGCGCATCCCAGTCTCCATCGTGATCACTTTAGAAGAGAATGGGAGAAGCTCGATTTCCAATGGAGTCAGGAAATTATGAGCGGTCTCCAAATATCCTTCGAGGATCGCTTCAAACATCGGCATCCGCATCTCAACTTTGGAAATATCCCGCTCGTCCTCACCCACCGGACTTGTCGCTCCACGGATCAAATCACCGAAATCATAGAGCGCGAGCCCCGGCATGACGGTATCAAGATCGATCACGCAGACCGCCTCATCAGTCTCCTCGTCGATCATGACATTGTTCAATTTGGTATCGTTGTGGGTCACCCGCTCGGTCAGACGTCCGGCTTTAAGATGATCCAGAAGCACGCCCGTGATATTTTCACGAGATTTAATGAAATCGATCTCCTCCTGAACCTCCGCGACCCGTCCGTGCGAGTCTTTTTCAATCGCCTCCATCAAGCGCGCATAGCGAGCCGGCGTGTCGTGAAATCCAGGGATCGTGACCGCTACTTTCTCCACGGGAAGATCGCTCACAAGATCCTGAAAGGCTCCAAAGGCTTTAGCCGCCTGATAAGCTTGCCTGCTGTTCTCTACCACATCGTAGGTGCGGCAGCCTTCGATGTAATTATAGCAACGCCAAATTCCACCCGTTCGCCCCTCCACACAGTTCTTGCCATCACGTCCTGGATAAAGATTCAAAGTCTGCCCACCGAAGTCGCGCTTCGCCCGAAAAACCTTCCGATTAATGTGAAGCGTGACTCGCTCGATGTTCTTCATCACCACCAAAGGCTCGGGAAAAACATGCTCGTTGATTCTTTGGAGAATGTAGCGGGAGACATCGCCATCCTCATCTTTGTATGCAGCCAGATAGGTTGTATTGATGTGACCACTCTCGATCTCCTCGCCACCGACAAAGGTGCCATCGATTGCAAATTGAGCACCGATTTCTGAGATATTGCGGGCAAGCTCCGTCATAGTAGATCTCTTAATAATTTAGATCTGCTAACAACTCAAGCCAAGAACTTGACTCGGTTTCGCGGGAAAAAAGAGGCAGCCGGGCACGCGCAAGCTCCACCCAGGCCTGCATATCCACCCGCCCTTCCACAATCGCTTCCAAAACATCACCCAATTCCCCCTCCTCAAAATACCCCGGATAATCCTCGCCGAGCATTCCCACGTTCCCCTCGATCCGACTCGCAAGAACCGGCACCCCCATCGTCATTGCTTCGAGAACCGCATTGGCTCCACCTTCCAGAATCGAACTATTAATCGTCAGCGAACTCTGCGCACACCGGCGCAACGCCTCCTCCCGCACCATCCCACCGAACCAACGATACCGGGAATCACGCTTCACCCATTCCTGCCCTTCCCGAAACGATCCCTCATCAAGCGCTTCGCCAATCTGCCAAACCTCCACCTCCGCCCACGCGGGATGCTTTGCCACCGCCTCAATCGTCAAAAAAGGCCGCTTCACCGGACGCGGATGACCCACCACCGAAATTGCAAAAGGAGGCGATACAGGTTCCGCCTCGATCTCGATCGCATCAAGACTCGCCGGAATCACCACCGCCTTCCCTCGAACCTCCTCAGGAAGCCGCGCAATCGCCGCTTCCTGAACCACCACGATCCGATCCGACTCACGCAAGGCCCGATGCCCCACCTCCGAACCAGCCGGCAAACTCTCATAAAGATCCGTCCCCGTGATCAAAACCACCACCCGTCCTTCTGGAAATTTCGCCCGATAATCAAAGACCGCTTTCGCCCCCTTCACCGCATGCAGCGCAATCAGAACATCCGCCGCCTCCCCATCAAAAAGATGCGATCCACGGGCCTCAATTCCACCCGCGCACAAAAGCTCCACGATCCGCTCGGTCGTGACCGTATTCCCCTTCAGCTCGGTGAGCGGATAAGGCGATGCCACACAAACCTTCATGCAGGCACCACTTCGTATCCCTCCCGACCATCCTTCACGATCCAGCCCTTCTCGGCCAACTCATCCCGATAACGATCCGAGGCCCCCCAATCCTTGCCCTGACGCGCCTCCCAACGAAGCTTCGCAAGCTCCTCGACCTCAGCCGGAACCTCAGCCTTTTCAGGCTCTGGCAAAGTCAGACCTAAAGCAGCCAACACCGAAAAGAACCCGCGCCAATCGGCCTCACCCGAAGCCTTCTTCAAATTTCCAAAGACCTCACCGAGAGCCCCGGCCGTATTTAAGTCCTCGTTGAGCTTCTTAAAAGCCCCCGCAAAGACCCCAAGATCGCCCCCTTTCGAGAGCTCACGATATCCCGGCGCAGACTTCCCTGCCGCCGCCTTCGCCAACTTACCCAGCGCCTCCCGCGCCGCATGCAGCGAATCCATCGTAAAGTTCAACTGCTTCCGGTAATTCGCCCCGATCAGCGCATAGCGCACCTCCATTGCGGTCCACCCTTCTTCCGCCAAGTCACCCAACGTGAAAAGCGTCCCGCTCGATTTCGACATCTTCTTGCCGTTCACCAGCAAGTGCGTCGAGTGAAACCAATGACGCGCAAACTCACCGCCACACGAGCACTTCGACTGCGCCAGTTCGTTCTCATGATGGGGAAAAATAAGATCCTCGCCACCACTGTGAAGATCGAAAGTCGTCCCCAGATACTTCAAAATCATCGCCGAGCACTCCAAGTGCCAGCCCGGACGACCCTGCCCCCACGGACTCTCCCAAAAATTCTCCCCATCCTCTTCTCGACGACTTTTCCACAGCACAAAGTCCGCCGCATTGTCCTTATCATACTCGTCGGAACTCGCCCGCTCATTCTGCGTATGCCCCAGATCCAATTCACGCGTATCAAGTCGCGACAACTTCCCATACTCCGGGAAAGACGAGATCTTAAAATACACCGAACCATCGTCCGAAGCATAAGCATGCCCCTTCTCCACCAAATCCGCGATCATCGCAATCTGCTCCGGCACATGCTTCACCGCACTTGGCTCGATATGTGGCTTCAAGCAATTCAACGCTTCGCAATCCACGTGAAATTTATCGCGCCATTCCGACGTGAAATCCTCCAAAGTCCGTCCCGCCGCCACCGAATCCCGGATCGTCTTATCATCCACATCTGTGATATTGCGGACATGCTTCGTCTTCATTCCGCCCAACTCCAAAACCCGCCGCAGGACATCCTGCATCACAAAGGTCCGAAAGTTCCCGATATGGGCCGGCCCGTAAACCGTCGGTCCGCAGCAATAAAAGCGGAACGATTTGCCATCAACCGGCTCCAGAGAAACAGCTTCGCGCGTCAATGTGTCAAACAACCTCACCCCCGCAGCATTACCAGCCCCGCCGATTGGCGCAAGCCTCCCATTGCGTATCCTGCCTTTTCTGCCAAACTCCCCCTATGAACAAGCGCACCCGGATGATCCTCACCGGCATCGTTCCCATCGTCGGCGTTGCCGTCTTCATTGTTAGCATCGGTTTGGCCGGTAGGCTCCCCGGTTTCTCGGGCGAGGTCTTCCGTAAACTCATCGGGTTTATGTTCACCCCGGTCTTCCTGGAGCTCACTTTCGCCCTCCTCGGCCTCATCGCCGTCTTATGGATCAATAACATCCGCCTCCAAAGAGAGGGCGACGATTACGTTTCGCTTGAAATCGAGGACGACCAAGACGAACCAAAGCCATGAACCTCGCCGACCTTCGCGAAAACTACACCAAAGGCGGAATCAGCATCGCCGGAATGTCCGCCGATCCCTTCGAACAATTCCACGAATGGATCAAAGTCGCCCACGACCAGAAGATCCCTGACTCCAATGCCATGAACCTTGCCACCGCGAACTGCGAAGGCATCGTCACCTCCCGCACCGTCCTCCTCAAAGGACTCATCGAAGAAAAATTCCAATTCTTCACCAACTACCACTCTCAAAAAGCTCGCGACCTCGCCGAAAACCCCCACGCCTCCCTCACCTTCCACTGGAAGGAACTCGAGCGCCAAATCTCCATCCGCGGCACCGTCGAAAAAACCTCCCGCGAAGTCTCCGAGGCCTACTTCGCGACCCGCCCCTACGAATCACGCCTCGGCGCCTGGGTTTCCGAAAGCCAATCAAACTGCATCGGCATCCGCTCCACCCTCGAATCCCGCTACGCCGCACTCACCGCCCGCTTCCCTGACAAGAACAACGTCCCCTGCCCCGACTTCTGGGGTGGCTACCAACTCACCCCCACCTATCTCGAATTCTGGCAGGGCCGCCAAGGCCGCCTCCACGACCGCCTCCGCTACCTCGCCAAAGGCGCAAAGTGGTCCCTCGACCGCCTCAGTCCCTGAACGGAACCGCGATCTCCGAATCACGACCGCCAGGACCAAGCCACCCCATCCCCCAGAAAAAGCCCCGCCCTACTTTTCCAGCCCATCCCGCCAAGCCCTCGCTTCGTCCTTCTCCCGTGCCCCCCAAGCCCGATAGACAAGCTCGATCATCTCATCCCGCTTCTCACCCTCCATCTCCTCGGCCCACCGCTTCGCCTCCTCCGGCTCTTTCCAAAAAGCCTGCTCCATTGCATACGTTTCAAACACTGATTCCAATTCCCCCTCTCCGCTCCCCAAAATCGCCCGCACCTCTCCCGGATTCTGCTGACCCAGCGAACGTCCAATCGAAAGCCAGGTCTGAACACCCAGCCTCATCCCAAGAGCCTCTTCACTGATCGCTCTCTCATACGCCCCTTTCGCATCAGCTCTCAGCTGCACTTCCACAAAGGCCCGCGCCGCCGCCTGCCGAACTCCACCTGGCGGCAAGCCATCCACCATCGCCTCCGATTCCTCAGGTGCACCACGATAGGTCGTTGAAACCACCCCCGAAACAGCCTTCGCTAAAGCCATCCCACCAAGGTGATCCCCTGCCCAGCTCACCGCCTCACCTGGATCATCCCTAGCCATCAAGCCCACAAAATCCGGACCCAGCTTAACCAAAAGATCCCGATTCCCCTCCCTCGCAAGCACCTTCGATGCCCATTCCAGCGCCTCCCCATCTCTCTCCATACTCCGCGGAATTCGTTCCGAAAAAAAAGCAACCTCCGCTTCGCGCCGCTCCTCCCCGGTCAGGCTCCCCGCCCATTCCGCAGCCCCCTTCCAGTCCTGAAAAAGCCACCCCGCCATCGCATAACGCCAAAGATCCTTCTTCATATAACTCTCAGGCAGCCCCTCCACTTTCTCAACCAACGACTTCCCAACCGCAAAATCGAACACGCGGTGAACCTCTCCACTAAAACCCTGCTCATGCCAGTTCCCAGCCGAAAAAATAATGTCATCCAATCGCGCCCCCATTGCCTGCAAAGCAAGCGGATCAGACTCCTCCTCAAACAAGAAACAAAGGAAGTAAGAAACACTCCCACCTTTAGGCGATGTCCTCATCGCCTCTATCGCCGCATCCGGATCAATCCGAAACCACTCCTTAAAAAACTCCCACCCCTCCGACCAATACCGGGATTCCTTCTCAGCCTCCCCTAACCTCCGCGCAAAACCTTCCGAAACACTCCCATTCGGCGACACCCGCACCCTCTTCCTGCTCCTCTCTTCACGAACCTCCTGCCGCCCCCGCGATCCACCTTCTCTCCTCGCGAAGACAGCTCACGCGCCCCCATGAATCCCAAGACAAACAACACCAATGGTAAAATTACTTTCTTCATCGTTCTAAAATCGCTCGCAACGCCTCCGCTTCAGTTCTCGGTAGATCAACTTGATCCAAGGCCTCCCGCGCCGCCTCCTTATCCATCTCAACCCACCACCCAACCGCAGCCGCCCTCGCCTCTTTCCGCATCTCCTCCCCATCAATCATCCCACTCCAAAGCCAAGCCGACTCCGGATCGTGCTCACCCACCCCCGCCACTAATCCCGAAATCGCCCCATCCCGAGCACCTCCTTTCGAAAGCCCTTCCACAAAATCCGTCACACTCCTTGGATCCTGTTTCGACCACCCCTCCGTCACCTTGGCCATCGCAGCCACCTGCTCCTCTCCCGAAATTCCATCGACCCACTTTACCGCCCCAATCGGATCAATCGCACCCCAATGAAACCCCACCCGCTTCATCGCCTCCACCCGACTCGCAGCGTCCGGCACCGCCATCAACCCCTCCGCCAAAACTCCCGGATAAACCTCAAGATGATAGCCCCAAACTCTATCAATCACGGGAGCGTTCTCATAAAAAGCCAACACTGCCGTCCCTCGATCCTCAAGAGACAAGGCTTGAATAAAATCAACCGCCCCCAATGTCTTATCATGACCCCGCAAGATTTTTCCCACCACCTCATCCCGCGCCTCCCCGGCGGGTAGATTTGAAATCACCTTAGCCGTCTCAAACGGAGACTTCACCATCGCCTCTTTCAACAAACTCGCCATCGCCATCGACTTCGTCTGGCTCGCTTCCTTCCCCTGAATCACCCCAACAATCTCCCCAAGTTCCTCCGCGCCAATTCCTCCCCACAACTCCTTAAAAACGCTCTTCCTTACAATCAAGTGCGGATCCTCCATCTTCGCGATCTCGTCATAGACCGCATTCGGTGAAACCTCCCCCGCCCTCATTTTTGCTCGAATCACCTCCGCCACAACGCCAGCACACGACCAAGTCCCTCTCCGATCCAGCCATCCCAAAGCCGCCGAAAAATCCTCCCCGGTCAATAACCGCGCGACCTTGTAATCCAGACTTTTCCTCGCAAAAATCATCTCCCTCGTCTGATTCCCCGCCGCAGCCCACTCCTCCATCCTCGCCACCGCCGCCTTGAGATCGAGTTCCACCCAAGCCTCCATCACCCCTTCGAGAGCATACCTTCCATACTCGCCCTCAAAACCAGCCGCCCATTTCACCGCCAAATCAGACCCGCTTTCAAATTTCACCTGCCCTAGTTTGTTCACCAAATGGCCCGTAGGATGGCTCATCCCCTTCCCTTCCTTTTCAATCAGCCTCACAATCACCGCCTCCATCTCATCCGTCCTCTCCCTCAGCAACCTCATCAACCCCTCACCCGCCTTCCCCCCCCAAGCGGTCTCAATCTTCCCCGTCCGCTGAAGATAAATCAAAGTCGCGTCCACATCATCTCCCTCCAAAAGCGCACCCAACACCAGATTTCCCATCCTTCCCGCCAAATGACCGTCCAACGCCGCAATTCCAGCAATTGCTTTCTCAGGATCCTTCGCCATCCATTCCGCAAAATAAACCGGCATCACCTTCCACCCATCGACCTGTAACCTCACAGCCTCAATTCCCCCCTCAGGATCCAGCTCAACCCAACGCCGACAAATCAACTTCACCAATCCCGCCCGCTTCGCAAAGCCACTCGCGTCCAACTCCGCAGAAAGCCCCTTCAACTCCTCCCCATTCCCCGCTCCCTTAATTCGATCAGCCCACACCAGCCACTCTGGATCCACCACCTCTTCAACGGCAACCTTCTCCGGCTCACGATCACTCAAAGCAACCGCCCCCACTCCCTCCTCCACATCCATCCCCGACCAATCCCACCCCAAAACCGCACCGAAACACAAAGCGAAAGAGGATAACCAAAACAACTTCATTTCCAAAAACCTGACGCCACCACCCACCCATTGCAACTTCTCCTCTGTAAACTCTTCGTAAAACCTCTCACTAACCACAGCTCCCAATTGGCCAAAAGCCATATTCATCCCAGATCAACGCCCTGGGTCACCCACCCGCACAACCGGTTCGCTGAAGGCGAACCTCATAAGATCGCACCTATGACAAACTTCCCCCAACACTTTCCCATCGACTCACCACCCACCCTTCATAACCTAAGTCAATCCATGCCGCACCGTCTCCCTCTCATCTTACTCCTCTTCCTCTCCTCCTTCACCACCCTCAAAGCCGCCACTCTCAACGACCTCACCTTCGAAGTCACAGGCGATCACATCACCATCACCGCCTGCAACCCCTCCGCCAGCGGAACCCTCACCCTCCCCCCTCGCATCGATGCAAAACCGGTCACCATCATTGCCGACGAAGCCTTTAAAGGCTGCAACCGACTCGAACAAATCAAACTCACCCCCGACATCACCACCATCGGTGACGCCGCCTTTCGAAATTGCAAGAGCCTCACCTCCTTTACCCTCCCGGATTCCCTCGTCACCATGGGAGACTATTGCTTCTTCGGCTGCACCGCTTTGACCTCAATCAACTTCGGTTCTGGCCTCTCCGAGATCCCTTCCAACACCTTTTCCTCATGTTGGGGACTAAAATCCATCACTCTCCCGGGCTCCATCAAAACCATCGGCGAAAGCGCCTTCCTCGGCTGCCAATTCCTCACCTCCATCACCCTCATCTCAGGGCTGGAATCCATCGGACAAGATGCTTTCTGGGGAACCTCCATCACCAATCTCACCATCCCCGACTCCGTTTTTGAAATCCAAGCAAGCGCGCTCTCCGGCACCCGACTCCTCATCGCCTACACCGTCTCTCCAGACAATCCTCACTTCCAATCCCAAAATGGGGTCATCTACAACAAGGACCTCACAACCCTCGTCGCCTACCCCGTCGGACCCTCAACCACCAACTTCACGATCCCCGAAAGCGTCACCGACATCGCCGGCGGAGCCTTCGAGGCAAACCTCGCCCTCTCCCAGATCACCTTCAGCTCCAACCTCACCTCCATCGGCCAAAAAGCCTTCGCCTACACCCGCATGAGCACCGTCACCTTGCCCGACTCCCTCCTCACTCTCGGCCCCGAAGCCTTCCTCTCCTGCGGCGGTCTCACCAGCATCAACCTCGGCCCAAACCTCACCGCCATCGGTGATAATGCCTTTTCCTACTGCTCCAGCCTCCCCTCCATCTCACTTCCCGAAAGCCTCACCACCCTCGGCACCTCCGCCTTTAGAAATTGCAACAACCTCATCCAAATCAATCTCCCCGACGCCATCACCACCATCCCTACGGAAGCCTTCCTCCGCTGCACCTCACTCCAATCCATCGAACTCAGTTCAAAATTAAAAACCATCGGAGAATCAGCTTTCGATACCTGCCAGTCCCTCCAAAACCTCGTCCTCCCCGCCAAGCTCGAAACCATCGCAAACGATGCTTTCAGCAACTGCACATCCCTCACCAATCTCGTCATTCCTTCTAAGGTGAAATCTATCCAAGCAAGAGCCTTTCGAAACAGCGGACTCCAATCACTCACCTTCCACGACAGCCCAACCGAACTGGAATCCCAAGCCTTCTCCGGCTGCCAAAACCTCACCTCCATCACTCTCGGAAACGGCATCACCTCAATTCCCGAATCCACATTCCGCGATTGTTTCAGCCTCCAAACCATCACCATCCCCAACCAAATCACCCGCATCAGCGACTGGGCCTTTCAAAGTTGCCGCGCTCTCACAAACG
>JBLHUR010000147.1:0-15298 GCA_047629805.1 Akkermansiaceae bacterium
AAGAACGTGGGCCTATTCCTCGAAGCGATGAAGGAATTTAGCGACGGCTCGCCAATCTACTTTGAGACTTCTGTCACCACCCGTGGTGGCCGGAAGGATGTTTTGGACTTTGTAGAAGCCGCTCTGGCGCAGGTTTGACTATTTCTTCCAGGTGTAGGCAGCTTCGTTCACTTGGAACGTGCTGACGGGGACTGATCCATCGAGGATTGGCTTAAAGAACTCGGTCATGGCTTCCGTGCCATCACGTTGGACCCAGCCGACGCGCTCGGGAAAAGAAGTCTTCAGGTTGATCTGCATCAGGAGTGATTTAACGACCCGTTTGAGGGCCCTAGGCTTGGGTGCGAGTGTCGCCACATACCTTCCTTGGGCTTGGTTCGTTGAGGTAATGGTGAAGAGCTTGGAAAGGCCATCGAAGGAGGCGTCTTTTCCCATTCCCAGTGTGAGAAAGAGGGGTTTCACGGTCTTGTCATCGGGAGACAGTCGTTCGCCGCTCTTCTTGAGTTCATCCAGAACAAGGACTTCTTTGCCGTTGTAGATGATGGTCTGCTTTTTAGGCTGACCCAGTTCCCAACGAAAGGCCTTTCCGGGGATGAGCCAGAGCTTGCCCATGGTTTTGATCTCATCGGTAAGAGCTGGCACCTTCTTGGTCTGACGAAAAATGACCACCACTGATTCGTGCTCTCCTTGCCTCTTTAGGGCCGCCTTGAGGGGATCCACCTCATCAGCGAAAAGTCTCAGAGGAAAAAGTAGGGCGAACAAGACCAGACGAATCATGGAAAAAGGATCAACGCTTTTCAAATTTTCTCAATCTAGGAAGTAGAAATTGTGTGAGGATCAGTCAGTCTCCCGCCGTGCCCCGGTCGATTCGCTCCATCCTTCTCGTTGTCCTGATTGTCGTGGTTTCCCTCGAGGGTTTGCGCCGGTTGAGCTTTGCCACCGATGTCCTTGAGATTCTTCCGCAAGGAATTCCAGAGGTCGAAGCTTTGAAGGTCTTCCGCGAACACTTTGATGATGATCACAAAGTCATCCTTCTTCTTCAGCACGATGAGGAGATTTTTGAAGAAGATGCTGCGGATTTTGCGCTGTTTTTAAGTGGAAAACTTCCCGATGGCTTGGTCAAATATCGGTCCCGATTCGAAGGTGATCCCCACAGCTTCGCTCGCAGCCTTGCCCGGATGTGGGCCGATGCCGATCCAGCGCGCGCCGCTGCTCTTGCGGATCAACTGACCGACCCGGCTTCTCTCGATCAGCTCCTGCAAGAAAGTAAGAACAAAGTTGCGCTCTCGCTTGACCAGAGCGAAGCCACCATGGCGGCATACGACCCCATCGGGTTTCTTAATCACCCTGCGATGCAGCAGCTTAAGGGGAATGACTTCAGCTATCAAAGCGAGGATGGCACACGATGGCTCATCATGATTTCCAAGCCCGACCTTGGCTTGGGCTACCAATATCAGTCTGAATGGGTTGCCCGAATTCGCGATGCCGCGGATCAATGGTCCGAGGAGGGCTTCTCCTACACCCTCACCGGAGGTCCGGTTTATGGGGCTGAAATTGGAGATGGAATGGAAAAGGACATGTCTGGGACGGTCATGATGACTTCTATCATCGTTGGCTTCCTCTTTCTACTGGTGCAAAGAAGTCCGATTCAACTTGCCGTTCTCGGGGTCATCCTGAGTCTCGTTTTTGTCATTACGCTCGGCCTCGCGGGTTGGATTTTTGGAACACTCAATCTCGTCAGTGTTGGATTTGCGGCCATTCTTCTGGGGCTGGTGATTGATTATGGCGTGGTGATCGCACGGGAATCAAAACCCGGGCAGTCCGCTGCTGATCTTCGCCGCGAAATGGCTCCGGGCATTCTTTGGGCGGCCTTTACCACGGCGATAGTCTTTGGCTTACTCACTTTAAGCACTTTCACCGGAGTCCGCCAACTTGGGGGCCTCATCCTGATCGGTCTGGTCACCGGGGCGGTCGTCTGTCTCTGGATCATGCCGTGGGCACTTGAGAAATTCCCTCAGAAGAAATCAAAACATCTTCTCAAGGCCCCTTTTCCTCGCGCCAAAATCGGGATCGCGGCACTCGCCTTTTGCGTGATTGGCTCTTTGCTGACCTTTGGGATCAAAGGAGCTCCGAAAATCAATTTTGAGATTTCCATGCTGGAACCTGAAGTGAGTGAGGCCGCCCAGACTTTCGAGACGATTCAGGAGCTCTATCCGGCCTGGTCCAAGAAGAACCTCTCTTTGATCGCGCAAGGCAAAACACTTGTCGATGTACGAGAATCACTTGAGTTTGCGGATGGAAAAGTCAATGAGTTGGTGGAAGAGGGTGTGCTGACGCGCGCTGAATGGCCGATCAAGGTTCTGCCCGATCCGGTTGCGAGGACTGCCAATGCGACCCGCTGGGAGGAAGTCTCGGCAAAGTCTGCTGAAATTAGCGCAACTCTTGAAGCGGCAGGCTTTAGTGAGAAAGGTCGGGCTCTTGATACGCTTGTGTTGGAACACCTGGGCTCGACTCCCAATGAGCTCGACCCCTTCGCCCGGATGTTTTATCACGAAGATGGTTTTTTCTCGGGCCGGGTGCAGCTCAGTGAGGAAATTACCGAAGAAAGCTGGGCGAAGCTGGCGGTTTTGAACGACCAGGGGGTGACCGTTTCGGGTTGGCAACTTCTCCAGCTCATTTTGCTGCCGCGCGTGAAGCAGGATTTTTACTTTCTCTTCCTCCCCGCGACGATCGTGTTGCTGGCAGCTCTGATCATCGTCTTTCGCTCGTGGAGGGATGCCGCTTTGACGGCCGGAGTCCTCTTGACCGTGCTTCTTTTGATCAATGCCCTTTCTGTTTTGAGCGGGCGTCCTTGGAATTTTTTAAGCAGCATGGCCATCCCGCTCATTGTTGGGACAGGGATTGATTACAGCATTCACCTCATCTTTGCGCTACGCCGAAGCGATGGGGATTTGGCGAAAGTCTGGAATGGGGTCGGCAAAGCCATCTGCTTTTGCGGACTTTCGACCGTGGTGGGCTTCGGTTCGCTCGTTTTCGCCTCCAATCAGACGCTCCAATCAATGGGGGTTCTTTGTGGTGCGGGAGTCTTTTTGACGATGGTCTTAAGCGTGCTCGTCGTTCCCGGTCTGTGGCATTTCTGTCATCGACGCGGGTAAGGGATTACTTGCTGTAGGCTTCTCGGCGAGAAGGGCGGGCTTCATGAAAGCGTAGCGCAGCTCCTGATCCAGCACGACCAGCCGAATCCCATGAGGGGGTTGGTCGCGAAACCGCGCTGGGCGGATCATTTTTTGACTCGCTCCGGCCATCTTTTGGCTCCCTTCATGCGAGTCGAGAAAGCAGACGTTCTTGAAGCGCGACCACATTGCCGAGGGCGGGTGACGATCGGTGTTTTGGTGAAATATTTTCCGCTGTTTAGCGATGCGGCGAGCCTCGCCAGAGGCATCGATGACCCAAGTTACAGTGATCTCACGGCGTTCGCCATCGGCTCCTTTGTAGATGATTTTATTTTCCCCAATCCCGCCGAGTATAAGATTTTTGAGGTTTCTTTGAGTAATTCCAGATCAAAGCGGCCTTCTTCCTCATTGGTGAAAAAGCCTCCTGCCATCCCGAACTCGTCCGCGAGATTCACCGACGTGGGCACGGCATTGGCAACCACAGCTGGAGCCATCCCCAAGCCACGTTCTGAGCTGCCGAGCCGCTGCGGACATCGCGCGAACTCCGCAGCTGTCAGGAATGTCTGACTGAGATCCTCGGCAAGCCTCCCCGGGCGTGAGTCGGTTTACGAGGAGCCGTAAAGGGAGGCCTCCGATCAACCGAGTGGCCAATATCGATTAGAGCAATGGTTGAGGGCGGCAACGCGAGAATCTTTTCAATTCTCGACAAGGAACCCGTTCTTGGCGTGTATTAATAACAGACATGAACAGACGCGAATCACTTACTACGATCACCGGGGGCACTGCCGCCGCCGCCATTTTTTCCGCTCTTGGAGCTCAAGTCAAAGCTGCCGAGGAAGTGGCGGCGAAGTCCGGAGCCAAATTTAAACATTCCGTTTGCCATTGGTGCTTTGGTCAAATCCCTCTCGACCAGTTTTGTGTTGAGGTGAAGAAGATGGGCATCGAGTCGATCGAGATCCTGTTCCCGAACCAATGGGAAACCGTCGCAAAGCACGGACTGACTTGTGCGATGGGACGTCCAAAGCCGGGCAAAAAAGGCGAGGGCGGTATTGGGACTTCTTTTGAGAAAAAGGAGAACCATGATACACTCGTTAAGATTTACGAAGAAATCATTCCTCTTGCGGCAAAGGCGGGGAACGTTCCTCAAATCATCGCCTTTTCCGGAAATCGTAATGGTCTCACGGATGAGGAAGGATTGAAAAACTGTGCCGAAGGGATGAAGAGAATCATGCCCATTGCGGAGAAGCACAATATTACGATCTCGATGGAGCTTTTAAATTCAAAAAAGGACCACAAGGACTACCTCTGCGATCGCACCCAGTGGGGTGTCGATCTGGTCAATGAGGTTGGCTCAGACCGCTTCAAACTTCTCTACGACATCTACCACATGCAGATCATGGAAGGTGACTGCATCGCAACTTTTACTAAGCACAAGGACGCGATCTCGCATTTCCACACCGCTGGTGTGCCGGGACGCAATGAGATTGATGACACGCAGGAACTCAACTACAAGGGCATCTGTAAAGCGCTTGCGACAATGGGCTACGATGGCTACCTCGGTCAGGAGTTTCGCCCAAAGAATGACCCGCTTACTTCTCTGAAGGAAGCGATTGATATTTGCACTGTTTAAAAGGCTCATTCACTCTGGCTGGCCAATTCCCTCGTCGTTAGACTGGATTCTTATCCAGGTTGATCGCTGCTGGTGATGATGTGGGAGATGGCCCGCTCGCCAGAGAAGACGATGTGATCATGGCCGCTTTGCTCGATTTTTCGCCTTTGCCGGTGGCGAGGAACATCGACCAAGCGGCGACGCGTGGGGCACGGTGCCAACCCAAAGCGAGCAGAACGACCATGGTGCTGGGCCGCCAGAAAGGTTTTCCTTTCGGGAGCTTTTTCACTGCCGATATTTCCAGTCGACTTTGCCGAATTGTCCCTCGCCTGGTTTCGGTTTTCTGGTGCCAAGGAGGAGCGATGGCTTTATAGGACCTGCGTTTACTTGGTTGAGCGGCTCGTCGTCTGGAAAAGCGGGAGCAAGCTGCCCGCACTCCCACTCCAAATCGGGCTACTTCTCTTCCGTGATCTCGATTTTTCGGAAGGAGATGGCCATGTCTTTTCCGCCGTGAAGCTGGAGGCCGAGGGGGCCTTTTTCGATGGCTGTCTTGGATTCGTAGGTGATGCCTGCGACTCCGTTGAGCCAGGTTTTATAGGTGTTTCCTGTGACTTCGATTTTGAGAACGTTCCAGTCCTTGGGTTTCACGGCGGCGATCGCTTCCTTGCCTTCGACGGGGTAGCCTTTGCCGGGGATGTAGGGCGAGGCGGTGAGATCGCGTTTGAGGGAACCGGAGATGCCAATCTGGATTTGATCGTGGGACTTCTTGAGCATGACGCCGGAGTCGATGGTGCCTTCACCGAGTTTGTATTCGAGGGTGAGAGTGAAATCGGTGAATTCTTTTTTGGTCCAGAGAAGGGAGCCGGCTTTTTTGGGTCCGGACTGGCAGTGGATCAGGCCGTCTTTGACGGTCCAATGGGTGACCTTGCTTTTGGAGTCAACGCGCCAGTTTTTGAGGTCTTTTCCGTTAAAAAGAGGCTCGGCTTGGAGAAGGGAGAAGGGGAGGAGGAGAACGATGAGGAATTTCATGATCTAACAATACGTGGTTTAGGAAGTGGCCTTTCGTTTGCCGATCATTCCGGTGATGAGGCCGGTTCCGAGGAGGGTGACCACGAGTCCGGCGATCATTTGGCCGGTGACGATTTCATCGAGAACGAGCCATCCCCAGAAGATACCGAAAAAGGGGATGAGAAAGGTGACGGAGGTCGCGACGGTGGCACCGGAGCGTTGGATGAGCTTAAAGAAAAGGACGAAGGCGAGGGCGGTGCAGATGAGGGCAAGGGCGAGGGCACTCATCCAGCTATGGGAGGGGGGATATTCTTCCGGGAGTTGGGTGAGGGCGAAAGGAATGAGAACGAGTCCGGCTCCGAGGAGGCTGCCGGAGGAGGCGACGAGAGGGCGGACACCTTGGAGTTTGCTCTTCATCCAGCTGGCTCCGAAGCCGTAACAAAGGCAGGAAACGACGCAGGCGATGATGGGCCAACCGTGACCGTTTTTATGAAACTCGAGCTTGCCCCAAACGAGGATGAGGACTCCGAGGATGCCGAGGCCAAGGCCGATGAATTGGGCGGCGCGGAGTCGTTCGTGTAACCAAACGGCGGCGATGAGGGCGCTAAAGATGGGGACACTGGAATTCATGAGCGAAGTGAAACCGGCGCTCAAGGTGAGGCTGGCCCACGAAAGGAGGATGAAGGAGATAGACGAACCGATGAGACCACTGACGAGGAGTTGCCACCAGTGGGCCTTAAAAAGGGTGCGGGCTTCCTTGCGAAGGAAAACCGGGGTGAGGGCGAGGCCCGCGACTGTCATGCGGAAGGCGACCAGCGGGACGGGGCCGAAGGCGGGCGCGGAGATGCGCATGAAGAGAAAAGAGGCTCCCCAGATCGCCGCGAGGGAAAGGAGGATGAGGACGTCGGCGATGCGCACTGATTAGGATTTAAGGTGCTTGGCGCAGAACTCGAGTTGGAGTTCGAGCCAGGTTTTCTTCCCTTTGACTTGGGGGAGTTCATTGCGTGATCCGCCGTAGGCTTCGACGGGGATGCCGAGTGATTTGGCTTTGTCGCGGATCAATTCGAGTTGCTGGGGAGGGTGAATGCGGTCGGTGGGTTTGGCGTTTGAGTAGAGGAAGAGGGGCGCTTCGCCTTTGTCCATGTAGCGGAGGGCGAACTCGTTGGTGCCGACGGGCTGCATGATGCCGACGACGACGGCGGGGCGGGAGCTGAGTCTGTCAATGGGGTCGGTGGCCTTTGGGTCGGCGAGGTCATCGTGGTAGCCAAGGAACTGGCTGATGAGGGCTCCGGCAGAGACTCCGCCGCAGCAGAGGCGTTTGGGATCGATGTTCCATTCCTTGGCGTTGGAGCGGGTGAATTTGACGGCACGGGCGCAGTGGTCGACGATCTGGCGGTAGTCCATGTCTTTGGCGAGGAAGGGGTAGTTGCAGCTGACGATTGCGTAGCCGGCATTGCGGTAGGCCTTAAGGGTGGCGAGGCCGTGTCTTTCGATCTGGTTCTTGTCGCCGTTACGGAATCCACCGCCATGAAACCAGACGAAGACGGGGGCGGGTTTGGTGGCGTCGAGAGCGGGCCAGAAGTCGAGGACGTTGCGCTCGTGCTTGGTGTCGTATTTGATGTCGCGTTTGGGATCTGCGGCTAAGGCAATGCCAAAGGTGGCGAGGAAAAGGAGAAGAATTCGGCGAAGGTTTTGCATGGTGAGCATCTTTGGAGAAATGGCCGCCAGATCAAGCGAAATGGACAGTTTGTCGAAACACGCTATGGGGCGCTCACGAGGACGCGCCCGAAGCAACGGGGGACGACGCTCGGGTCGCAGGACTCCGAGACACTGACACGTTCGAATTCTCCTCCGGCAATCGGCGTGACGGCGACGGCACCGGTCATGGCAGTGAAGCCATCAAGTGAGTCGGAACGCTGGGCGGTGTAGGTCAGCGAGCTGCCGACGCGGCGGATGAATTCAATTTCGAAGGAGTTCTCTCCGTCTTCGTCTTTGAGAGCGAAGGTTGGGAGGCCGGAATTCCCTCCCGGTTCGAGGCTGCCATTGTCAAATTTGGAGAGATCCATATTGAAGGCGAACTTGACGAGGTTATCGATTCCGTCGTTGAACGGAGTGGCGTTGGGCAGGGCATCGGCTCCAGTAAGTCCGGCCGTGGCGGCGGCATCGTTCAGTCCGCCGTCATCGCCCGGGCGGGTATCAATAATGAAGTCGAGAGTGATACTATTACGACTCGAGAAGCCGGAGACTCCAAAGCCACCGGTGTTACCGACATTGGTAGCACCTCTTCCGAATTCGAGGTAACCGTAGCACAGGATGTTATCGGGAATGGAGTTGGCGGGGACGGTTGCGATCGTGGTGGATCCGATGAGAGATTTTTCGGAAAAGTATTCTTCTCCGCCTTCGTTGGTTTCGCTCGAGATGACCAGATGAGTGGCCGAGCCCATGGGGTCGTTCCAGACAAATGAGAAATCATCGGCTGGGTCCAGCGAGCGGGCTTCATCAAATAGGGCGCCGGTGAGATAGGGCACCGGAGGGAAGGCGGCCGAATTGATATTGATGGTCTGAACTCGAGTTCCCAGAGCACCGCCACTGACGGTGATGGTAAAGGTTCCGTTGTCGGGGAAATCAGCATCGAGAGCGGCCTGGGCGGAGTAGTCTTTTTCGTACGTCCATTCACCTTCTCCTTCGTTGAAGAAGGAGAGTGGGCTTGCGAGGCCGCCGCCACTCATTGTAACGCTTCCAATGTCGTTCGGGTTACGCGTTTCCACCAAGGCCCAAAGGTCCCAGAAGATCGGGGTGGTTGGGGCGGTGTTGGCGGCGGTCTGATTGTAATTTCGAGCTTTGTTAATTCTCCAGTCGGGAAGGACGGAGGCGTTACTGATACGGCGGAGGTGGAAGACTTCACCATCGTAGAGTCTCATGGCGACCTTGTCGGTGATGGTGAGGTCGTCGAACCCGATGATGGGGTCCGAGAGGCCCCATTCCCCGTTCGTGTCGGTGATAGGAGTGGCGGTGAGGACGCCGTTGTTGAGGGTGTAGGTTCCTCGTTCCATGCCATCTTCTCCTGTGGGGTCGGGGTTGGTGGCTTCTCCGTGGAAGTAGTAGCCGTTGTTGAGGAAGACAACGACGGCGGTGTCGTCGCTGGAATTGTTGATGAGTCTCCAGGCTCCGACGATGGGATTGGCTGGATCGAATTCCACGCGGGACAGGGCAAATGATTCTTCGTTGTCTGTGATGGTAAGGGTGTTGCCTTCCACGGAGAAGGTGTCGCTTCCGCTGGGATGCGAGAGTCCGATATCCCCGTTGGTGTCGATGAGGGTCTCGACGGTGAGAGCTCCGGATTCATCGAGAGAGTAGGTTCCCATTTCCACACCCGCATTCCCGTGGGATCCTGGTGCAGGGTCTTCGACGTGGAAGTAGGTTCCATTTTCTTGAAAGACGAGAAGGCCGGAATCTTGAGTCGAAGAATCACCGAACTGCCAGGCGCCTACGATGGCCTTGGGTGCTGCAGCCTGCAGTAGATAGCAATCGAAGGAGAGGTTGGTACTGTGCTCGATGTATCCTGCAACTCCGAATCCACCTCCGCCACTATGGGTTGTGGTATTCAGAAAGCTGAGGTAGCCGGAGTAGAGGTGACCGGGATTGAGAAATTCGAGGTTGAGGAACTCCGAAGTTTGGAGGGGGACGTCGAATTTAAAATCCGTGACCTCGTCTTCAGAGACCGGGTCTTCGATTTCCAAGCTGCCTCCGGTGGCATTTGTTCCCGGGGAATTCCAGTGGAAGCGAAATGTCGAATTTGGGTTGATGTTCTGGGAGGCTCCGAAGTCGCTCCCAGTGAAGTAGGGGATGTCAGGGTAGTTGGCAGGCCCAAGGTTGAATGTCTGGGTAAGGGTGCCAAGAGTGCCGCCGGAGAGGGTGAGGGTGTAGTTTTGTCCGCTGGGGAAGGCCGTGTTGACTGCTTCTTCACTTGCAAAGACATCTTCGTATACCCATTCACCGTCGTCATAATCAAAGCTGTGTATGGTCGCGTCCCCATCGCGGGAAATGGTAACTGATCCCGCGTCAGTGATGGAGGTAGTCGTGACGCCAATTTCGACGCCCCATTTTTCTGCTTCAATTGGTGCGGTATCGTCTTCGCTTTGGCGATAGATAACGCCTTTGTCCATGAACCAGTCTTCTATTTGGGCTGTGGCGGATTGAAAGGTGAGGAGGCTGGCAGTGAGAACTCCGGCACTCGTGCAGATGCTGTTGGACATAGTGAAGGGGGAAGTTGTTAGATTTTGACCCGTGCAAACAGTAAAGACATTGGGTAGAACTCGTTCAATGCATCTTTTAGGTAAACTTTTAATCTTGTCGCTCGGAATTGCCGGAGTGGCGCCCGGTGCGGGGGTGTTGGAGGTCTTTCAGGAGAGCTGTGTGAAGTGCCACGGGAAGGATGGAAAGGTGAAAGGGAAGGTGAATCTTTTGGAGATCGGGGATTTGGAGGCTCTTAAGAAGCAGCCCGAGTTGCTGCAGGAGATGATTGAGGTGATTGATTTTGAGGAGATGCCTCCGGAGGATGAGCCGCAGTTGGACAAGGGCGCGCGGGCGAAGTTGCTGGCGGATCTGGAGGCTTTGCGTGAAGAGGCGATGGCGGGGGAGAGAGTTTACGACGCAACGCCGATTCGGCGGATGAACCGGTTTCAATATCACAATGCGGTGATCGATCTTTTTGATCTGAAGTGCAATGTCTTCACGCTTCCTGAGCAGATGATCCGAGATCATCAGGGATATTTTCAACCGGAGACGGGGAAGATGCCGGATTTGGTGAGGGTGGGGAGTCGACCGTTGGGGAAATCGCAGATGATTGAGGCGAGGCTGGGAGGGGTGGCGGCCTTTCCTCAGGATCTGCGAGCGGAGCATGGGTATGATAATCAAGCGGACCACTTGTCGATGTCGCCGCTTTTGATGGAGTCGTTTTTGAAGCTGGGGCAGTCGATTTTGGGAAGCCCGGATTTCGGGCTGAAGCGGGTCGGGATTTGGAAGGAGTTTTTTGTGCTGAACCCTCGCGAAAAACGTGAGGTGGAGGTGTTGGTGCGGGAGAGGTTGGCGAAGCTTTTGAGGAAGGCTTTCCGGGGGAGAGTCGGGCCGGGGGTGGTGGATCGCTATGCGGAATTTGCGGGAGCCCGGATGCGTGCGGGGGTGAGTTATACTGATGCGATGAAGGAGGTGACCGCTGCGGTGATTTCGTCGCCAAGGTTTCTCTACCTTTATGACGGATCGGGGAGTGAGGGGCAGGTGGATGGCTTTGAGTTGGCTTCGCGCTTGTCATTTTTTCTGTGGGGGAGCTTGCCGGATGAGGAGCTTTTGAGACTGGCGGAATCGGGTGAGTTGGTGACGACGGGAATTTTGGGAGAGCAGTTTGAGAGGATGATGAAGGATCGAAGGGTGAAGCGATTTTGTGACACCTTTCCGGCGCAGTGGTTGCAGTTGGATCGGATCATTTCTTCGGTGCCGGATCCGGAGAAGTTCCCGCAGTTTTATTTTTCGGCCTATCGCGACAGCATGCACATGATGATGGAGCCACTGTTGCTCTTTGAGACGGTGTTGCTGGAGAATTTGCCGGTGACGCAGTTGATTGATTCGGATTTCACCTATCGTTCGGGGCATCTTGAGGAAGCTTACGGATCGTTGGGTAAGGTTGGTAAAAAGAAGGGCGGGCAGGTGGGGGTGATGGAGTTTCATCGGGTGCCGGTGACCGACCGTCGGGTGGGTGGGGTAATCACGAATGCGGCGGTGATGACGATGACCTCGGGTCCGGAGCGGACACAGCCGATTACGCGAGGAGCGTGGGTGGCAGGAGTGGTTTTTAATAAACCGCCCGAGCCACCTCCGGCGGATGTCCCGTCGCTCGGAGAGAAGCCGGGTGAGGGTGAGGAGCATCTGACCTTACGCGAGCGTCTGGGGATGCACCGGAAGAGGGCCGACTGTCGAGGATGTCACGAACAGATCGATCCCTTGGGATTTGCGTTGGAGAATTTTGACGCCATCGGGAACTGGCGTGAGAAGTACGAGAATGATCGTACTGTCGATATGGAAGGGGTTCTGTTCCGGAAGCACAAGTTTGCCAATGTCGTGGAATTCAAGGATGCCATTTTGGCGGAGAAGGACCGTTTTGTAAGAGGTTTGGCCGGGCACCTTTTATCATTTTCCTTGGCGAGGGAATTGGGACCGGTGGATGAGATTGCTTTGAATGGAATCGTGGCGCGAACGATGGCGGAGGGATCTGGATTAAGAACCTTGATCCGGGAAGTGATTTTAAGTGAGCCGTTTATGGCAAAGGCGAATCTAGTAAACCAAGCGAAGGAGAAGTAAGATGAAAAAGACACGAAGAGGATTTTTGAGAGGACTGGGCGGCGCGGCTCTGGCGTTGCCGTGGATGGAGAGTCTGGGCGCACAGACGCTTGCGAGCGGAGTGGCGAAGCGGATGGCGCATTTTTATGTTCCGATCGGGGTGGTGCGTCGGGGGTTTTTTCCGGGCGAGGGGGATTCGGTGATTCCGAAAGGGAACCTGGGGAATTTGAGGAGGTCACTTGGGAAACAAGATCCAAATTACAGCGTGAGTCCGCTCGGGCAGTTAACTCCGACGATGTCGCCGTTGGCGGGGGTGAAGGATAAGATCAATCTCATTACCGGGATGGACCGGACGTTTCAGCAGGGCACGGATGTCCACGCGCAATGTGCCTCGTGTTATTTGAGTAGCGCGCCGCCTTATACGATTAAGGGAACGGCCTGGCCGCTCGACCGGACGCTGGATCATTTGGTGGCGGATGTGGTGGGGAAGAAGACGCCGTTTACGACGCTGGAGTTCAGTTGCAACAGCCACAAGGACAACAAGGAATCGATCTACTTCGATAATATTTCCTGGTATGGGACGGGGCATTTGGCTCCTTCGATTCGTGATCCGCGGAAGATGTATGAGCGCTTGTTTTCGACGAAGGAGATTGAAAGTTATCGGGATGTTACCGATTTGGTTTTAGAGGATGCGCGGTCGATGAAGAGAGATCTGGGCTATGCCGACGGGCAGAAATTTGCGGAGTATTTTGATTCTATTCGGGCGATTGAGACTCAGATGGATCGGCTGGAGGGTATGAAGGAGGAGTTGTCCAAGGTTGCTTTTGAAGAGCCGGCGGAGGCCTACCTTCCGAGGGGTGAGTATATCCGGCTGATGGGGGATTTGATGGTGGCGGCTTTGCAATCAGGACTGACCAATGTGGCGACCTTTATGGTGGGGCCGGAGCGGTGGGATACGCCGTATCTTTTCGATGGCCTCTTCGACAAACCGATGAGCCATCATGGGATGTCGCACAATCAGACGAAGATGATTCAGCAACTACTGAAGGTGGATCAATTCCACATGGAGCAATATGTCTATCTCCTTGAGAAGATGGAGAGCGTGCTGGAAGCGGATGGGACAACGCTTTTGGACAATACTCTCTTCACCTATGGATCGGGCTTGGGCGATGGCTCGACCCATCAATACAATGATTTACCCATCATCATGGCAGGGGGTGGCCAGCAGGTGAAGTCGGGGCAGCACATCAATATGCCGGAGGGCACGCCGCTTGCGAATCTGTGGCTGACCCAGGCGAAGATGATGGGAGTCGGGATGAAGCGCTTTGCGGATAGCACCGGAGAGATCGGAGCGGTGAGGGCCTGAGGCACTAAAAAAGGCTGGCGAGATGATCGCCGAACGTGATTGAATCCTCCCTGAGCCCAGATGAGCGAGAGGATGGTGAGGCAAAGGGAGATCCCGCCGATGTTTGGTAACTCCAAATTTAAGCGGAGGAGGGTGACGAAAAGAGAAAGAGGAGAGAAGGTTGCAACTTTTCTATCTTCCGACTGTTTGATCAGCAATTCCTACCGCTATGAAAAATACCATCATCATTCCTGCTTTTGCAGTGACCGCCGCCGCAGCCTTTGGCTTGGGGTGGGTCGTCCGTCCAGATTCCAACGAAACTGAGAAAGCAGGGCTTTCGGAGCGGGGGAAGGTGAGTTCAGCGGGGAGTTCTCGTTCTGCTGGTGGTGGTTCGCGTGGAGATGCTGCCGCGAATGGTCCACAGGGTGAATTTTTGACCCGCTATCTGGTGGATGGGAAAATTTCCTCCGAGGATATGAAGGAGGCGATCAAGGAGATGTCGCAAACGAATGATCCTCTTTTAAGGCAGAAGATGTTTGCTCTTCTGCTTGAGAATTTGACTGCTGACAATGCGAAGGACGCCTTTTTGGCTCTGAAGGAGAATCGTCGCGGCGGACCTTTTGGACGTGGCAATGAAGATGAACTCCGACTGATGGCAAATGCGTGGGGGAGACTCGATGGGGCAGGCGCGGTTGCTGCTTTGAAGGAAATTTCTGAGGCCAGCGGAGAGGAAGAGGAACGTGGTCGTGGTCGTGGAGGCCGAGGCGGCGGTGAGATGTCCAGTGTTCTCGCTGGCTGGGCTACCGTAGATGGCGCAGGAGCGACCTCTTATCTGAACGGACTCGAAGACGAGAGAGAGCAAAGAACTGCTGCTTTCGGAATCGTGCAGGGGATGTTGGTCAACGGAGTTGGCGAGGCGATGAGCTTTATTCAAGGGATGCCGGAGAGCGAAGGAGGGGATCGCACGAAGGGAATGTTTGTCGCGATGGTGGCGGGTGAAATTTTAGAGCAGGGACTCGATGAAGCGAAGAGTTGGGTCGATACGGTGAAGGATCCCGAGCTCAGGAAAGGCGCGCTGGCCCGGGTGACGATGGAGATCATGAATGACGACCGACAGGCTGCTGCTGATTGGATTGCACAATTCGGAGACGAGGAGTCTGCGGTACCGGCGGTGAGCCGACTTGCTGATTCGTGGTCTCGCGAAGATCCGCAGGCAGTTTTGAAGTGGGCGGACCAGCTCTCCGGTCAATCGAAGGCGGAGGCTTATCAAGAGGCGGTGGGATCGTGGGCGAGAGAAGATCCAGCTGCGGCGGGAGAATTTTTAGAAACTCTGCAAGCTTCTCCCGAGCGGGACGCGGCGGTGGAGGGATATGCCACGCGAGTTTCACGAGATGATCCGTCGGCGGCGATGGACTGGGCGAATACGATTGCCAATGAAGAGCTCCGGCAGGAGACGCAGGTAGATGTGGCCCGCGATTGGTATCGTAAAGATCAGGCCGCCGCCACGGAATGGGTGCAGACCAGCGGCCTTTCCGAGGAAGCGGTCAATTCGATCAGCGAAGGTGGAGGCGGACGTGACTTTGGAAGAAGAGGCCCCGGAGGAAGGTAAGAATTTTTTCAGCGACAACAGGAGAGCGATTCGCATCCAAGGCAGCAGATTCCTTCTCCCCCCTATTTGGCAACAGAAGCGATTAGAAAAGAGATGGCGCGGTCGGTCATGGGGCCGACGGCGCGACCGAGGAAGCGGGCGGCATTTTTACCGAGGGCACCGGAGAGGCCGCAGAAAAAACTGCGGGAGATGGAGTGGGTGGCGCATGTGCGGCAGGGGCTGCC
>JBLHUR010000148.1:0-15222 GCA_047629805.1 Akkermansiaceae bacterium
AGGCCGGGGGCGATGGTGTCGTAGCCGTTGAGGTCGCCGGTTCTGCCGAAGCCGCATTGGACTTCGTCGAGGAGGAGGAGGAGGTTTTTTTCCTGAGCGAGGGTGGAGAGGCCTTGGAGGAATTCTTTTGTCATGACGTTGACTCCGCCTTCGCCTTGGATGGGTTCGAGGAGGAAGGCGACGGTCTTTTCGCTGAGGGCGGCTTTGACGGCGGTTAGGTCGTTGGGATCCACGTAAATGAAGCCGGGGAAGAGAGGGCCGAAGCCTTCGTGGATTTTGGCCTGCGCGGTGGCGGACATTGCTCCGATCGTTCTGCCGTGGAAGGAATTGTTAAAGGTGATGATTTCGTGGCGGCCGGATTCGAGGCCGAATCTCCGGGCGAGCTTGATGAGTCCGTCGTTGGCTTCGGCACCGGAGTTGGAGAAGAAGATTTTGCCGGGGTGTTGGACCACTTTTTCGACGATGAGTTCGGCGAGTTCGGCTTGGGGCTCGTTGAAGTAGAGGTTGGAGCAGTGCATCAAGGTGGATGCTTGTTCCGAGATGGCCTTGGTGAGGGCGGGGTGGCAATGGCCGAGCGAGCAGGTCGCGATGCCGGAGCAGAAGTCGAGATACTCACGGCCGGTTTCGTCCCAGACGTGGGAGCCCTCGCCTTTCGCGATGGTGAGGGGGAATCTTCCGTAGGTTTGGAGAACGTATTGCTTTGTTTTTTCGGTCGTGGTCATGGCTTGCTTGTTGTCGTTGTTGTTAGCTGTTTAGAGGGAGATTTGGAAGCGCGACGATTGATCATCAAGGTGGCGAGGAGGGTGAGGGCCGCTCCGAGGAGTTCGATGGGGCCGAAGGTTTCGTCGAAGAAAATCCAGGCTCCGATTCCGGTGGCGATGGGGAGGAGGAGTTGGAGCGAGGCTCCTTTGGAGACTTCGAGGTGACGATAGGCAAAGGTCATAGTGAGCTGGCCGGCGGCCACGATCAGTCCGGCTCCGAAAATGAGGAGGACGGCGGAGGTTGGGAGGGTGAAGGGCAAAGTCTGCGTTATGGGGATGGCGAGGAAGGCGCAGTAGATCGCTTGGCTGGCGAAGATGGTGGAGCCGTGTTCGCTTTGATGGAGGTTCCGAATGAGGACGACGACGCCGGCGGCGAAAACTGCTCCGGTGAGGGCGAGGAGGTCGTAGAGGCCGATTCCGGAAGCGAGGGCTTTGGGAGCGAGAAAAATCATGAGGCCAAGAAATCCACTGGAGATCCAAAAGAGCTTTTTGGTGCTGAGGGCTTCTTTCAAAAACACCCTGGCGAGGATGGCGGCGAAGATGGGATAGGTGAGATTGATCACGACCGCGCGGGCGGCTCCGAGCTCGATCACGGTGATGTAGTAGAGGGCGACGCCGATGGCTCCGAGTAAGCCGCGCGCCATGACTTTTGGGCGATCGAGCATCGACCGGAGCCTGAGCTGGTCCGCTTTGGAGTAAAGGGCGAGGACCACGATGGTGCCGGCGATCCCCCGGAAAAAGGTGATGACCCAGCCATCGCACGCCGGAATGGCGAGCGCGAGGGCGCGCACTGCCAGGGTGTTGAGGGTGAAGAAAAAGATCGAGATCAGCATCAAGACGATGCCTTTTGATTCGGACGTGGAGTTCATGGTGGGCTTGGTGAAGAGGACCAAGCGCGGCGTTCCGAGAGGGGGGAGGGGGATCCTCCCGAGGAAGCGCCGCGTGCTTGGGCGCTTCCGGTTGAGTGTTTCAAAGACGAATCACCTCACCTGCGCCAAGCGGAGCCAAAGGGCTGCTCGTCGGAGGGAATTCGTTTGAATAAGTTGATTCACTGGACGTCCAATTGCCTGACTCAGAGGATTTGTCAAATCCTGAAGTTATTTGTGTTCGCGTGCATTTGGTGCATTTCGCAGTTCAACAACTCGCTTTTAGTCCCTAGATTTTCGCCAACAACGTGTCAAATCCATTGAAAGTCATCATCGCCTGCGGAGGAACAGGCGGCCATCTCTTCCCCGGTATTGCGGTGGCCCAAGAGCTCGAATCCCGCGGGCATGAGGTCCTTCTCCTCATTTCGCAAAAGAAGGTCGATGCCCAGGCCTCGAAAAAATATTCCAAGCTCCGCTTTGAAACGGTCAATGCGATCGCCAAGCCGCCGACCTTTTCGCCAAAGATGATTCCTTTCCTCTGGCGACTGCGAAAGACGATCAAGCAATGTGGAGCCATCATTGAGCGCGAGAAGGCGGATGTCGTTCTTGGGATGGGAGGCTTCACTTCTTTTCCTCCGGTCTATGCGGGGTCGGAAAAAGGCCTTCGCACGTACGTTCACGATTCCAACGCCATTCCCGGGCGCTCGAATCGCATGACGGCGAAACGCGCCACCGCCGTTTTGGTCGGAATTGAAGAGGCCGCGGAATACCTTCCTGATTCGACCGTGATTTTGACCGGAACGCCGGTGCGCGATGAGTTGGCGAACCTACCGACGAGGGAGGAGGCTTGTAAGATTTTCGGCCTTGATCCTTCCAAAAAAACTCTTCTTGTGATGGGCGGAAGCCAAGGGGCGCAGCACTTGAATGATGTGGTGGCAAAGGGTTCCAAAGGCACCTCCTGGCAGGTGCTTCACCTTGCCGGTCAGGCGGATTTTGATCGATTGGAGAAGCAAGTTGGGAAGCGAAGCGGTTATAAAATTCTTGCGTTCTGTGATCAAATGGGTGCCGCCTATGCCGCTTCGGATTTTTGTGTGGCGCGTTCGGGAGCATCTTCGCTTACGGAGTTGAGCTACGTTGGCTTGCCCGCACTTTTGGTTCCGTTTCCATTCGCTGCCGATGATCACCAAACGGCCAACGCCGCTGTTTATGAGAAGGCCAGCGCTGCGGTTTTGATGCAGCAGGATTCGTTGGATATCGATACCATTCAGGAGATGCTCCGCGATCTTGATGACGACATTATTTCTAAAATGTCGAAGGCGATGAAGTCTCTCTCTGAACCCGAAGCAGCCGCTCACATCGCCACCGTAATTGAAGGATGACTATTACCGAATTTAGTCAAAAACTCCTCAATCCGGAGCAGCCGCTTCGTGTTCACCTCATCGGGGTGGCCGGGTCCGGCATGAGCGGGCTCGCCCGGCTCCTGATTCAAATGGGCCACCACGTGAGCGGTTCGGATCGCGTCACCTCGGGTGAAACCGAACGCCTCCGCGCGGTCGGGCTCGATTTTTCGTCCCCCCACTCTGCGGAAGTGGTTAAGGATGCCGATGCCGTCATTTACTCCTCGGCGATTCGCGAAAGTAACCTCGCTCTGGCAGCTGCTTTGGAGCACGGGATTGCCACGTTCCGTAGGGCGGAATGTTTGGCGGCCATTCTTCACACGAAGGATGGTGTCATTGTTTCCGGGACTCACGGTAAGACGACGACTTCCTCGATGATCGCGCATATTTTGCGCCAAAGTGAAAGTCAACCCTGCCACTATGTGGGGGCGGAGATTCCGGTTCTCGGCTCCAATGCCGAGTGGAATGAAGACGGCCAATATCTCGTTGCCGAAGGTGATGAATCCGATGGCACGCTCGCGCTGTATGAGCCAAAGCACGCGATCGTGCTGAACGTTGAGGAAGAGCATCTCGATTTCTACACTCGTGGCATTGAGCAGATCCGCGAGGTCTTCAATACCCTCCTCGATCAGACTTCCGGGGCCATCGTATATTGTGGAGAATGCCCTGAGGCGACTGCGCTTTGCTCGGTCCGGGATAATGGGATTTCCTATGGCTGGAAGGATGCCGATTGGACTGCCACCGACCTTTCCGAGCAAGTTGGAACAGTCAGTTTTACGGTCAATCAGAAGGGCGAGGAACGTGGGCGGGTGCAGCTCGGGATTCCCGGTCTTCACAACGTTTTGAATGCTCTCGGAGCGATCGCCATCGCTACGGAATGTGGAGTGGATTTTTCTCTGATGAACCGTGCTCTTGGTTCGTTCGCGGGGGCCAAGCGTCGTTTCGAAACCAAGCACCTTAGCAAGCGTTTTCGAGTTGTCGATGACTACGGCCATCATCCTACCGAAGTCGCGGCCACTCTACAAACTGCGCGCAGCTATTCTCCAAAGCGGATCGTCATCCTTTTTCAGCCGCATCGATACAGCCGCACCCAAAAGCTCGCCGATGACTTTGGGAAAGCTTTGCAAGCTGCCGACCTGGTCTTCGTGACTGATGTATATGCTGCCAGTGAAGATCCCATTCCGGGTGTGAGCGGGCAAACGATTGTCGATGCTATCGAAGTAAATGGCCAAACTAAGGCGTTCTTCGTACCAGATCTGGAGACGGCTCACTACGGGGTTGGGAATGCTCTGGAAGAAGGTGATCTCTTCCTCACTCTCGGTGCCGGGAATGTGCATGAAGCGGGGAATAAGATCATTCGTGATCTCAAGATTCTCGAAGAAATCAAGACCGATACCGGGATCGCCGCGATCAAACTTTACGAACCGATGGCCCGGCACTCTACAATGCGTCTCGGTGGTCCTGCTCAATTCTGGTTGGAACCCTCTGAGTTTAGCCAGTTCGCGGAAGCGGTGACCTTTTGTAAAGCGCGTGGAATTCCGGTCCGCATCGTGGGTAGGGGGTCGAACTTACTGGTGCGCGACGGAGGAATTCGAGGCGCGGTCATTTACCCAACTGGTGGTGCTTTTACTGAAATCTCAGTTAGAGTTGATACGATTACCGCCGGGGCTGGAGTGCGCTTTAAAAAGGTCGCGAGTGTTGCTCGCGAGCATGATATTGGCGGTTTTGAGTGGATGGAAGGGATTCCCGGAAATGTCGGAGGTTGCTTGCGTATGAATGCGGGTGCGATGGGGGTGGAGACCTTTGATCAAGTGGTTAATGTCACCTTCCTAGACGAAGATGGCGAAATCCGGAACCGCGATCGTGGTGAGATCGAGTCCTTTTATCGGAAGGTTCCCGAGTTGCGACGCAACTATGCCTTGCAGGCCACCTTTAAAGGCGTGCCTGCGAAGCGTGAGGCCATTCAAGAAAAGCTTGATGAGTCTCGCCACCATCGCAATTCCACCCAGCCGAAGGCGGCGAGTGCGGGATGCACTTTTAGGAATCCCGAAATCTGTGGGGCCGGTCAATTGATCGACGAAATGGGTCTCAAGGGAATGGGAGTTGGGAAAGCCGAGGTCTCGCTTGAGCATGGGAACTTCATCGTGAATCGCGGAAAAGCCACGGCTTCCGATGTCTTAGCCTTGATCGAGCAGATCAAAACAAAGGCCCGCGAAGAGCGCGGCGTGGAACTCGAGACTGAGGTGCAGATTCTCGGCGAGGATGAGGCTGTGTTTTAAGAGATCGGAGAGTCCGATCTGCAGCGACCCACCTCCGCTGGGATGGCTTCCTCAGTCTTCGCTACCGGAGGATCATTGTTTTCTCCCCTCCGGTTGGGCAGGGAGATTTCTCGTAGGAGGAGCCAGAGCGGAATGAGCCAGTGCGGGGTCCGGACAAGGGCCTCGATCAGCCAGGGGTCCAGTCCGTATCGAGGTAACTCAGTATCGTAGTAGGCTACGATGCGGGCGAGGGTGGTCAAGCCTCCCCAGCAGGCCATATAGGCCAGTGCTGCTCGACGAGTGATTGGCAGGAAGATGAGTGCGACGACGACGAAATCAAGCCAGCCGACAATCTTCAAAAACAAGAGGCTGGCCGTTTCTGAGAGAGGTAGGATTTCGGTTGTCATCATCCGAAACTCCAGAGGCACGCTGTAGTACCCTACTGCATAGAGTCCGTGTCCCGTGAAGGTAGAGGCGGCGGCGATGAGGAGCATCCACTTTATGAGATTTACACGTTTCACCGAGGTGGTCTTGGCCCCTAGGAAAATGAGGAGAGCAATGGGGCTGGCAATCTGGAGGGCGTATTCCATCCCGATGCCAGCCTGCATGTCTTTTGCGACCCAGCGTGAGAAGGCGTCGATGATGAGTATGACGATTCCAGGGATCATGAGCCATCGCATCCAGCGCAAAGGTGAGATCCCGGAAAGCCAGGGAAGGATGGCGGAGATGACAAGGAAGATCCCCATCGCATCCAAGGTGGGACTGATCCAGGCATCAGAGGTGCGCGCAAAATGGCTCCAGGTGATCTCAAAATGTTGGAGGACCGGAGCCCACCAAGCTTCTTCCCAAATGAGTTCGCGAATGGGGCTGTCCCAGCGCCAAGTTAGCCAGCCTCGCGCTAGGAAGGTGATGCTAACGACAAGCTGCAGGGTCCCTTTGCTGAGAAGGTCAGTTTTAGTCCTCATCATTTCCTACTCTCAATTTTTGTGACAATGCGACCACGCTTTCCCTGGCGATCTCTCTTTAGTCTGCGGGAATGGTTAGGACCTCGTCACCACCGCGGGGTGCCCAGAGCGAAATCCCCGCAGGGTTTTCATAGGGTTTCTTAGGATCAACTTCCCCGACTGCTCCAACGTTCTCGACCTTCACGGTCTTGTCATACATCGCCTTTGGAGTAACGTGAATCCAGTCGAAGCCATTGAAGGCTGCTGCGCCTACGGTCCAAGGAAAGGAAACGTCGGCCCGTCGTAGAGGGGCACCCCAACAGCCTTCACCGAGATAGGTCGTTGCTTTGGGATCATCAGGAGCTGCCTTAAAGCCACCTTTCCCGCTGGCATCGGGACGAATGGGCAGGGTCCGTTTCATGACATGCGAGTCGGACTCCATCGCCAAGTCCAAGCCAGCTTCATAAAAAGTCTTTGCCCATTTAGCGGGATTCCTTCCAAGCGATTTTCCGCTTGTATGAGGAAGCATCGGCTTGTGGTAACCAGCGACGAGGTGCGTTACGCCTTGGGCATTTTTTTTGAGGTCGTTGGAAAGCCAAGCGCCCTGGGCTCCGTCGGCCGGGATTTCGCTGTTTAAGATGTAATAGCGGAAGAGATCGCCGCCGATGGAAAAGGCGGCGTAGGAGTCCTTTGGCATGCCGAAGTGGTTGGGAATGGATTCGGGGCGGGCCTCGTGATTCCCCCGATGAGGAGCAATCGGAAGGAGGCGGCCTCTTTCGTTGATGGTTAATTGCCAGTCATCCAGCCAGTGATTCCATTCTTCAGCGTTGTCGTGGTTGATCATGTCTCCGGTGAAGGCCACGAAAAGAGGGCCCAGTTTATTGCAGAGAAGATTGGCAGACTGTCGAACGTCCCGGAAGTTCCGTGAATCGCCGCCACAAACGAAGGTGAACGCCTTCGGCGTGGAAGGTGCGGTCTTGAAATAAAAGCGACGGCTTACGCCAAAGTCGTCACCGAGGCACATGAAATACCAGCGATTGGGAACGAGATTTTGCAAGCGCACGAAGCAGTTCGTCATACCGTCAAACTTAACGACACGATCCACCTTGGCTTGGTTCGAGTATTTCCCTTTCTCGCGATTCTGATTCTTTAGACCGTAGTAGAGAGTTGCGGGATCGCCTGCGAGCTGGTTCCACACGAAGGTTGCGGTGGTGGTGGGATCCTCAAACCACACGAGGCGGTATTTTTCTGTTTGGGAAGTATTGGCGTTTGTTTCCTTGGTCTGCGCACCGGCGGTTGCGGCTAAATACAATGCTCCCGTTAATGCGAGGAGGATGTATTTACGAAGTGGGGAAATTCTTTTTTTAGCGATCATCTTTTTAGCTGTTTGATTTTATGACAGGTAAGGTGAGGTGCCCTCATTGCAAAGGGTAAATGCAGTGTCGGCCGACTCTCGGTTGAGATTTTAGTCGATTGTGAGCTAGAATCCCCCCCGATTCTTAGGGTTCTCTCCGGTATTAACAGCGTTTTTTTTCCGCTGAAGTGAATTAAAATGCCAAATTCTCTAGGGCGATCATCGGGATTTCCCCTTATTAATGGCCATTTGATCGGAAGTAAGTAATCTGAGGAAAATCAACCTTTTCAAAAGTATGAAATCCATTCTTCTCGCTTTCTTATTGATAGTAAACGTCCTCCACGGTGAGCAAATTTCCTGGGAGAAGCCTGTCATCATCGGGGCCAGTCTTTCCGACGGCTTCCATCTTCGTGGTAGGGGCATTCCTTTTGCATCTCGGCGGTCAAAAGGACTTGGCTTGCATCATCATCTCAAGTCCTCGCTCACGGCGTCGCATGGCCCGATTCTCAATTTGGGGTCGAATTGGTTCTTCCTCGCCACGGAAGCCAAGGGGAAATATCAGGTGAATCGGGCCCGGAAGGTCAAGGCCACCGTCGTTTTTGCGATCGATTACCTCTTTTGGTATCTCAGTGCCGAGCCAAGACAGCGGGGCCGTGAATTTCGCGACCTGAGCCGACTTGAGTTTTTTGAAAAAGGCCTGGCCCATCTCGCGACGCTCAAGTGTCCGGTCGTGGTGGGGAATATCCCCGATGCCAGGAGCTCGGTTGGAAAGGTCCTCAAGGAAAAGCAATATGCGGGGGCTGAAACGATCGCGAAAGCGAACGCCCGCCTCGTGGTGTGGCTCAAAGATCACCCCAATATCGCGCTGATGGATCTTCATCGCTTTCATCAACTCGCCTCCACTGATCAAGAGATGGAGGTGGTCGGGCAGACCATTCCCGAGGGGCAGACCCGTAAACTTTACTTGCAGTGGGATCAACTTCACCCAACTCCCACCGGAGCTTCGTCGATTGCCAAGGTGGCCCTCGACGTTCTCGAGAAGCACCAAAAGGATTGAGCGTTTTTGAGGTAGGTTGCGCCTAGGGTCATGAAAAACAGTGTCGCTTTGCTCATCCAAATTCTTCGGGACCCATCCCTGACGCCCCTTGGTCAAGCAGAGCGTGACTCTCCAAGCACTTTACCGGACCCACCGTGGGGCAAATTGATTTCTTTCGGGTCTATTTGCAGGAATCTCGCGCAGCGGATTCGGTGCTAGACGATAGGTAAATCGCTACGAGGTTTTAGAAATTCCGGATCTCCAAGCCGGGCACGCGGGCAAATTCAGAGGTGTTTTGGGTCACTACGAGATGCTTGTGTGCTAAGCCTGTGGCCGCAATCCAGAGGTCGTTCTGGCCGATCATTTGGCCTTTCTTTTTCAGAGAGCGAAAAATCCCGCCATAGTGCCAGCTGACCTTGGGGGTGATCTCGAGGGATGGGAAATATCCCATAAAAGTCTCCCAAGAATTTGTCATTACGGGTGGGTCTTCGGGAAGGGCGGCCAAGGCGTCTTCAAGAGAAATTTCGTCGTCCGGGAGATGCTCGAAAAGCTTGTCCAAAGTAAGTGCGTCGAATCACCTTGGAAAATGAATCTCGGGGCCCTGTCTTCGCTGCCGCCAACTTTGCGTAGGCATCGAGTTCAATGGAGATGATTTTTTATCATTGGGGTTTTTAGTCAAAGAGATCCATCTGGGGAGAGTTGGCTTCCGGGAGGGCTTTTTTGGCCTCGGGGGATTTAGATTTCTCCTTGGTGGGTTTGGAAGAGGTCATTTCCAGGTGGCTTAGGATTTCCTTGGCGCGGTCTAGGATTTTCTTGGGGAGACCGGCGAGGCGGGCGACCTGAATGCCGTAGCTTTTGTCGGCTTGGCCGGGGAGGATTTTTCTGAGGAAGATGATGTCCTCATTCCACTCGCGGACCGCGACGTTGAAGTTGGCAACCGCTTTCTTGGAGTCGGAGAGGGCGCAGAGTTCGTGGTAGTGGGTCGCGAATAGGGTACGGCATCGGACGTCGTCGTGCAGGTGTTCGGCGACGGACCAGGCGATGGAAAGGCCGTCGAAGGTGGCGGTGCCGCGTCCGATTTCGTCGAGGATGACGAGGGATTTCTCAGTGGCGTTGTTGACGATGAGGGCGGTTTCGTTCATCTCGACCATGAAGGTGGACTGGCCTTTGGCGAGGTCATCCGAGGCGCCGACGCGGCAGAAGATACGGTCGGTGAGGCCGATATGAGCGTGTTCGGCAGGAACATAGGCGCCGATTTGGGCCATCAGGGTGATGAGGGCGATTTGGCGGATGTAGGTGGACTTTCCGGCCATGTTGGGACCGGTTAGAATTTGCAGGAGGCTTTCCGCGGGATCGATGAGGGTGTCGTTGGGGACGAATTTATCTTCGACTAAAGTTTGTTCGAGGACGGGGTGGCGGCCGTTGACGATTTGGAGATGGCGCGAGTCATCGAGGACGGGGCGGGTGTGTTGGTAGAGTTGTGCGGTCTCGGCGAAGGAGATGAGGACGTCGAGGGTGGCGAGGGCGTGGGCGGTGTTTTGGAGGGGGACGAGGTGGTCGGTGACGCCGGAGCGGAGCTTGATGAATTCGTCGTATTCGAGAGACTTGGCGCGGTCGTCGGCTCCGAGGACCTTGCCTTCCACCTCCTTGAGTTCGGGCGTGATGAAGCGCTCGGCATTGGCCATCGTTTGTTTGCGTTGGTAGTTTTCGGGGGCTTGGTCGGCTTTTGCTTTTGTGATTTCGATAAAGTAGCCGAAGACGTTGTTGAATTTGATTTTGAGGGTGTCGATTCCGCTGCGTTTGCGTTCGGAGGCTTGCATTTCGGCGATCCATTGCTTTCCGGAGCGACTCGCGGAGCGGAGTTCGTCGAGGGCTTCTGAATGGCCATCGCGGATGATGCCGCCGTCTTTGATTTGGGCGGGTGGTTCATCGACAAGGGCGTCCTGGAGGGTCTGAACGAGATCGGGGAACACCTGGACTTGATCGAGGATTTGAGATTTCAAATCTGAGATTTCAGATTTTGAAAGAGAGAAAAGGTCGGACTTGAGATCAGGGATTCGTTCGAGGGAAGTTTGGAGAGACTTTAAGTCGCGGGCGTTGCCGGAGCCTTGGGAGAGGCGGCCGGTGGTGCGTTCGATATCGCGGATGTTTTTGAGGGAGTCGCGGAGCTTGGTGAGGAGGTAGGGTTCGGCGAGGAGGGAATCGACGAGGTCGAGTCGGGCGGTGAGGGTGGCGAGGTCGCGGAGGGGGTGGAGAATCCAATCGCGGAGCTTTCGCGCACCCATCGGAGTGGAGGTGCGGTCGAGGACTCCGAGGAGGGTGTGCTGTTTGCCGGAGCGGGATTCGACGAGGTCGAGGTTGAGCTGGGAAGCGGAGTCGATGAGGACGAAGTCGGAGGCGTTTCGGACTTTGAGAGATTTGAGGTGATCGCAGTTTCGGCGAAGTTGATAGGTGAGGTAGTGGAGGGCTCCGCCGGCGGCGGAGAGGGCGGCGGTCATGCCGGTGCAGCCGAAGCCATCGAGGGACTGGACTTTGAATTGATCCTTTAAAGTGAGGAGGGCTTGGTTGGAGAGGAAGGCGTATGAATCGTAGGGGAGGGAGTTTTTGAGACCGCCGAGTTCCTTGCTTTGGTCTTCGGGGATGAGGAGTTCGGAGGGTGAGAGGCGGGTGAGTTCATCTTCGAGTTGTTGTTGGTCGCCGAACTCGGCGACCGTAAATTCACCGGTCGTATGATCGGCGCAGGCGAGGCCAAGGCAGGGCTTTTTAGCGGAGCCTCCGATGAAAACGGCGGCGAGGTAGTTGTGGCGGGTATCGTCGAGAAGAGTGACATCGTTGACGGTGGAGGCGGAGATGATTTGGGCGATTTCGCGTTCGACGATCTTGCCGGGTTGGGGTTCGGTCGTTTGTTCGGCGATGGCAACGCGTTTGTTGGCGCGGATGAGCTTGGCGATGTAGCCTTGGGCGGCGTGATGAGGGACGCCGCACATCGGGATGTCGTTGCGCTTGGTGAGGGCAACATTAAGAATCCCGGCGGCGGCTTTGGCATCCTCGAAGAACATCTCGTAGAAGTCGCCGAGGCGGTAGAGGAGGAGGATGTCGGAGGGCAGGGAGTTCCGCATGGCCATGTATTGCGCCATCATCGGGGTTAGTTTTTTTTCTCCTGCCATTGCGGCCGTATTTAAGAGAGAGGCGGGGGCGGGGGGAATGGTAAAATTTCGGGATCGTGTCGAGATTGAGGTGGCCCCGAAAGTCCGGCCACTGTGAAGCTAAGTTAAGCTATGGTGACTGGTTGCGAGAGATTGGTAGCGGTTCATGGTTCGTTGATCAAGGAGGGAGTCGGAGAGTCTGCCGAAATTGAAAAGCTGGTGTCCCGGATGGAGCGTAGCGACTGGAGGGCTCCAGCTTTTTAATTTCGCCGCGCCGGGGGGAGCACGACGGTTTTGGCCGGAGCTTCCGTTGACCTATGCAGACTTTTTGCGGGTGTGCTTGTTCGGATCAATGACGATTTGTCTTGGCTCTTCGGGAGCATATGCGGTGGCGGGTGTTTCTCCGGAATGGGTCTCATGCGGACGCCAGTGGTTGTAGCGTTCAAACCACTTTTCCAACCCAGCACATAGCTCAGTGATCGTGGGGTGTCCGAAGAGATAAAGGTGCATTAGGAGTTCCTCGGTCTCGTCGAGGCTTTCGATGAGCTTGGAGGCAAGGTAAGAACGATCTGAGCGGGGCAACTCAAGGGCTCCGGACATAATTTCAGTCATGGTGGACATCGTCATAAGCTAGCACTCTGGATTCTCGGTTTCAATCTCGATCACAGCCGCCGGGCGGGTTCGTTGGCATTCGCGTCAGCCTAAGGCTAAGAATCGCCGATTCTATCGGGGATTGAGTGGCGTTCTTGCCTCGAGAAATGTGTCTTTGGTCAGGGCTGAAGTTGGTGAGATCCGCAAAATCTTTCAATTTGATAAAAGCCAGCCCTAAAATGTCATAGAGCCGTTCATAGCTCAATCGGGCGCGACCGACCTGCCCCATCAACACTCCCGCAATTTTCATCCCCAGTTGATGGGCGATCATTCCCGCGAGCACCAAGCCTTGCATATGGTGCTCGTTGCTCTTGCGATTGAGCGCTCCGTCGAGATTGAGCGCTTGCTTCCACGCCCGGAACGGAATCTCCACTGCCCACCGCGGCCGGTAAATCGCCACCAATCGGGAGATTTTCATCTCTTCCTTCTTTAGGTTGGTAAGCATGAGGTGCCAGCCGTCCCGGTGAGACCCATGCGGCAGGGCTTCTTGTTGGCCTGCTTCGCTTTTTTACGACGTTCGTTCCTCACTCTGCCACCGCAGTCCAAAAGGGGAGGTGACCGGGACGGATCACGCCACGGTTGGAGGACGGCGCGGAGCGACCGTGTCGTGCCTGTTAGTTTGGAGCGGTGGGTGTGGCGGTGAGCTTCTTGATGAGGAAGTCGGGGAGGTCTTGGTAGGTGTCGTTTTTGAGTTCGGGGTGGACGACGATGCATTCGAGGTCGAGTTTTTGCATGGCTTCCTGGAGTTTGAGGCCGAGGAGGGCGTGGTGGATGATTGCGCCGGAGCTGGTGTTCTCATTGACTGGCGTGTTGGGGCGGCTGTAGCTCATGTGGACGGGGGCGGTGTCGCCCTTGTCGAGGTGGTTGATGGGGGAGGCGTCTTCGGCGAGTTTGGCAACGCGGGGTGTGTCGGGGGTGTCTCCGTCCTTCATGTTGTAGAAGGGGATGAGGGCGGATTCGGTGGGGAGGTCCGGGAGGTCATACCATTTGCGAATCGTGCGCATGTCGTAGGACGATTGGCCGTTGGTGGTGCCGACGGCGGTGAGGCGGGTGGATTGGCGGGCGATGGGGTCGTCGCTTTTGGGATTGGCGAGGTCGTCGTGGAAGGCGAGCCAGAGGGAGATGCCGGCGCCGGCGGATCCGCCGTAGGAAGTGACGCGGGTGGGATCGAGGTTCCACGCTTTGGCTTTGGAGCGGATGAGTTGCAGTCCCCGGGCGGAGTCGTGCATGGCGGTGGGGTATGGGAATTCGCCGTTGTTGCTGAGGCGGTAGTTCATGGAGGCGAAGGAGATGCCGGCGTTGAGGTATCGGTCGATGGTGGACTGCTGGACGCTGCGTTTGTCGCCGCTGCGGAATCCGCCGCCGTGGATGAAGATGCAGAGGGGGGTGGGTTTGCCGTCTTCGGGTTTGGCGAGCCAGATGTCGAAGGCTTGTTGTTTGTGGTCGCCGTAGGAGACGTCAGGGTGGGTGGGTTGTTTGGCGGGGCCGCGTTGTTGACCACGTTGTTGGCCGGGTTGCTTGCCGCGGCGCTGTTGCATGAACTTCTGGGCTTCTTCGCGGGTGAGGGTGCCGTCTTTGTTGGCATCGGCTTCGGGGAAGCGTTTGAGGAGTTGTTTGGCTCGTGGGTCCGGGTCGGGGGTTTGGGCGGAGAGGGGGGCGGAGAGGGCGAGGGCGAGGAGGAGAGCGGTGGGGAAATTCATACTGACTGACTGACTGCTAGGAATTTGCTTTTGGCGGGAGGGCATTGAAGCCGCCTTTGGACCGGAGCGGAGGGGGAGAAAGGGGGGTGCGGGGGGAAGAGGGGCGGAGTCGGTGATTTGGTTTGACGGTTGTGGAGCTTTTGGCAGGAGAAGTCCCTGATCCATGCCCTGTTTTACCGGAATCTTGAGATTTTAGCACGGTTTCCATTGCAGGAGAACTTAAATTCCTAGTCCGCGTTGCCAAGTTCTTTTTTGGCAGCGTTTTTTTTAGGTCGCCAAGCTTCTTGCCTGTCAGCTGTCGTCGAGGACAAGAGTGTGACCGTCGTCGAGCGGAATCTCTTTAGCCTGCCAGGCGGGGCTTACTCCTTCGCTATGGCTTCCTCCTACGCAAGGCTCTGGCGGACAAGACGGCTACGGCGCACAAGTTGGTTGAAGCACTCGGGCTTTGCGCCAGTGGGGTCCCTTTCCTGCTTGTCTCTTGAATTCCCCACGTCTGCACTAAGGAACATCTGGCTTCAGATCTCGGAGCGACCAGATTTCGCCTGCCATTTCTCCGAGGGATCCGTGCGGTTTCCTCGCCCCGTCTTTCCGCTTCGGACCAAACTGATCTCGGCTCGCCTCAAACACCCCGTCGACAAAACTCTTCGATCCAATCACCGCGCCATCCGTGAAATAGCGGACCCGGCATTGAATGACCTTGGAGATCTTCAAATCCCGCGCCTTCTCCTCCGAGAGTCGCGCCAATTCTGCCTCTGCCTTCTCGCGATCCATCCCCTTGCGAACCACCACGCGCTGCTTCGTCTCCACGTTCCCTCGTTCTTCCCCCTGCTCCATTCCCGCTGAAATCAAAATCCTGCGATAGTCCTTTCCCACTCCGCCTTGCGCCCAACTCCGCGTGCTCACCTCCCGGCTCCCAAAGGAATACATCGCCCGCACCAAACCCTCCTGGGCCTTCTTCGCGCCACGACCACCGCCAACCGCTTCCCCGTAGGAACTCCAACGATAATCCGCCGGATCTTCCACCATTCCCGCCCTGACCGGATTCAAATCAATATAAGCCGCCATCGTCCGGGCCGCCAAACCATCCTCCACGATGACACTCCGGAACC
>JBLHUR010000149.1:0-15035 GCA_047629805.1 Akkermansiaceae bacterium
AAATGCTGGGATTGCGCTCAATCCCAGCAACCGATGAAGGACATTTTAAAAACGACTTTGGCGACCTGGTTCGTCGCGATCACTTGTGCTTCCGGCGCGCCGGTGAATCTTTTCGACGGCAAGACTTTTGCCGGATGGGAAGGTGACATGGAGAAGACCTGGCGAATCCGGGATGGCGTCATTGTGGGGGGATCGTTGGAGGGCAACCCACGCAATGAATTCCTCGCAACTCAGAAGATCTATAAAAACTTCCACCTCCGCTTCGATTACAAGTTGGTGGGGACCGAGGGTTTTGTGAACGGGGGCCTGCAGTTTTGGAGTAAGCGCGTTGAGAATCCTCCGAACGAGATGTCGGGGTTTCAGGCTGACATTGGTGCGGGGTTCACGGGATGTCTTTACGACGAATCCCGCCGCAACAAGATGCTTGCGACGGCGGAGAAGAAGCTCGTGGGGAAGCTGGAGAAACCGGGCGACTGGAATCGCTACGACGTGATCGGTGTTTGGCCGCAGATTCAGCTTTTTGTGAATGGCCGCCGCACGGCAGTCTGGGTGGAGCGGGAGCAAGCGATTCCGCGGGAAGGCCTGATCGCCTTGCAGATTCACGGAAATTGTAAGGCCGAGATTTCGTTTCGTAATCTGACGATTGAAGAACTCCCCAATTCCAAAGAGCCTCCGCCAGCTGCGATTTTGAGTCGCTTTGGACTGGGGCAACCGACGATTCCAAACCCACCCTTTACGGAGGGAAAGTTCACCTTGGGAGAGGAGGACGTCGTGACTTTTGTGGGTCAGGAGAATTTGGTGCGGGAGCAAAAATCCGGCGAGCTAGAGTCTATTCTCGCTTCTGGTTTTGCGAAAAAAGCACCGCGCTTTCGCTCGATGGCTTGGGAAGCCGATACGGTCTATCAACAGTGGCGTGACTTGAATTTTGGGAAGTGGGAGGAGCAATTCGAAGCTGCGGGGACGAGTGTGGTGATCGCGCAGTTCGGTCAGATGGAAGCCCTCGATGGGCGGGAGCGCCTCGCCGAGTTCACGGCGGCATACCATCGTTTACTTGATCAATTTTCTACACGAACCCGGCGGGTGGTTTTGATTTCACCGATGCCTTTTGAGAAGCCGATGGCGTCATCGGCTCCGGACCTCACGAAGCGAAATGACGATGTGGCGGCTTATGCTGAAGCGGTTCGGGTGATCGCAAGCCAGCGGGGGGCCGTTTTCGTCGATCTCGTCAAACTGCTGACTCCCAAGGTCACTGGGGCACGGCTCACTGATGACGGGATTCATTTGAACGAATTTGGATTGCGCGAAGTGGGGCGACTGATTGGGAGTGCGTTGGGAGCTGAGGTAGGTCAAAAAAATCTGGAGCCTCTTCGGAGCGCGATCGTTCTGAAAAACCAATTATGGTTCGACTGCTGGCGTCCCGCGAACTGGTCTTTTGCCTATGGTGACCGCGTGAATCAGATGTTTGGAAAGGCGGGGGGAGATGCTCCATCGCTCCAGGTTGCCCTCGAACGACAGCTCCCTTTGGTCCATGCTGCCGATGACCAAATCCATGCTTTGGCTCGTGGAGAGCAGGCAGCTCCACTTGAGTTAGCACAGTCGGACAAGCCGGGAGGTGCGGGACCAAAAGCGCTCACTCCGGACGAACAATGGGCGACCTTTGAAGTGGCCGAGGGATATGCGGTGAATCTTTTCGCCTCGGAAGAACTCGGGGTGATCAACCCAACTCAGATTGCGTGGGATGAACGCGGCCGGCTTTATGTTGCTTGCTCACCGAGCTATCCGCAGTCGCTCGCCAGTGCCGAGCCCTCTGATTATATTTTAGTGTGCGAAGACACCGATGGCGATGGCCGGGCCGACAAGTCGTGGCGCTTCGCCGAAGGACTGACAATGGTGCAGGGGGTGGAACCCGGAGGCGGTGGAGTCTACGTGTGCGATTTTGACCGACTCCTTCATTTTCGGGATACCGATGGCGACGGCAAAGCCGACGAGCAAACGGTCGTGCTCTCGGGATTCGGAGTGGGAGATACCCACCAACTCATCAACAGCATTAGCCACGGACCCGATGGAAGCTTGTGGTTCACGCAAGGGCTGCATGCCATGTCACGGGTCGAGACGGCTTGGGGGATCGCCCGCCTCGACCGCGCCGGGCTTTGGCGACTGCGTCCCCGGTCAATGCGCTTGGAAGGATTCTTCGGCGGTGGAATGGCCGGAGCGAATTGCTGGGGCGTTGCTTTCGACGACTACCAACAAGTTTTTCACAAGACAGGGGATCGTCCCGAGGGTTACTGGTCGGTTCCGGGTCTCGTGCGTGGGTCAAGTCCAACCGGAAGTAGCTCCGAATTCGAGGCCAACGTTTCGTATCGTCAATCGCCCGAGCAATACCATTCCGTCGGCGCACTTTTCCAAACCTCACCGAAGACGACCTCACTCGCCTTCATCGGCACCCGGGCTTTGCCGGATGAGATTCAAGGATGTGCTTTGATTGGAGGCTACTTTGGCTCGGTGGTCGAGTTGCATCGGCTCGAGGACGACGGTGCGGGCTTTAAAACGAGCCAACTTCCGAGGCTCATGAAGTCATCGAACAAGGCTTTCCGCCCGGTTGATGTCAGCGTTGGTCCGGATGGGGCCATCTATCTCGCCGATTGGTTTAATCCTGTCATCGGCCACTATCAGGCGAGCTATGCTGACCCGCAGAGGGACAAATCCCATGGACGTATTTGGCGGATTTCCGCGAAGGATCGGGCCCCGGTGAAGCAGCCGGATCTGGCCGGGATGAGCGCCGGGGAACTGCTCGATCAACTCCTTTCTCCCGAGCGATGGACCCGCTACCAGGCCAAGCGTTTACTCTTTGATTTGTCGGGAAAGGAAGTTCTCGCGGCTGCGGATGACTGGGTTGCGGAGAGTGATGACGATCGTGGCTTGCTTGAAGTTATCGGGGTGTATGAAGCGCATGAAGCACCACGGCCGGCCCTTTTGAAAAGGCTCTTGATATCAGAGGATGCCCGGATTCGTGCCTATGCTGCGCGCGTTGCCGGGAGGTGGTCTGATCGGGTGCCTGAGGCTCTTGCTCATTTGCGTAAGGCGGTTCGTGATGAGCATCCGCGGGTCCGACTGGAGTCGGTGGTGGCGGCCACTTATGTTCCTGATGGGAGAGCGGTGGAAGTAATCGCGGCGGCTCTCGCCTCGCCGCATGACCGCTTTCTCGACTATGCCATTCGTGCCAGCGCCCGCGCTTTGCAAGCAAGATGGGGACCACTTTTTGAGAAGGATCAGCTGGCTCTCGGCGGAGATGCCCAACGGATTTACCTTCGTAATTTACTTGGGGAATCTCCCGGTCCGCCGGATCCGGGGGAGGAAGTTTATACGATGGCTTGCATGACCTGCCATCAACCGGGCGGCAAGGGGCTGCCGGGCGTCTATCCCCCATTGGCGGAGAGCGATTGGGTGAATGCCAAGGATCCCTCGAATTTGATCAAAGTTGTCCTTCATGGATTGACCGGTCCCATCACCGTGAATGGTCAAACTTACGGTCAGGATGCCGGAGTGCCAATGCCCCCGATGGGTGGGTTGACCGACCAACAAATCGCAGATGTCCTCAGCTATCTTCGGACGGAATTCGGGCCGGGGGCCTCGTCGGTTTCCGCTGATCAGGTGAAATCGGTTAGGGCCGCGACAAGTGAGCGAACGACATCATGGACTGAAAAAGAACTGCAATCGAAATGATCACGAAGCGGCTCCGTTTTGTTTGATTGAGTCATTCTGCTGAACGGTGACGGAGCAAATTGACATTTTTGGATTTTTCGGCGCGTGAAGAGGAAGTAGTCACACCCGCTGCTGAAGGCCTGGCTTGGAGAAAAATTTCGGAGACCTTGCTAAAATGGGCTCAGCGGCCTTCCATGATCTGAGTTTTAAACAGAACTGATCATGGCAGAAACGAACGCGCTCCCACCAAATACCTTTTACATTGAAGTGACCGGATCCGGTATTCCCGAGGTCGATGGTCTCTTTATTCCATCGACCGCCCCGCCCGCCGAATCCGAGTCGGGCACCGTTTCCAGTTTGGGCTATTGGAATGGAAAAAGGGCCTGGGATCGGGCGGATGGGAAGTCAGCGCGCAGCCCGGCTCTTTCTTACTCGAACAGCTACACCTCGTGGCGCATCTGTCGGCTCGATGGCCATCTTGCCTACGACATTACCTCCGAGGATGACTTGCCGCCTACGGACCGCGAATGGCACGTCTACAAAAAGGGCGTGGCGCCGGCTCCTAAGGCCGTCCTTTATCATTTTGATCCGAGAGAAGCCTGCCCCAAACCTAATGTGGTATTCGTGTTGGGAGGTCCCGGAGCAGGAAAGGGGACGATGTGCGAGCTTGCCGAATCGCAACTGGGATGGACGCATCTCTCGATGGGAGAACTCCTGCGCGCCGAGCGGGATTCGGGTGGACCGACAGCGGCCACGATTCAGGAGTATATTACGGCTGGAAAATTGGTTCCCAACGCCATCACGGTGTCGCTTCTTAAGCAAACGATGGAGACCGTGACGCGAACTACCGGGACGAAAAATTTTCTCCTCGATGGTTTTCCTCGCTCGATGGAGAATCTCGAAGGGTGGTGTGAAGTCTTCGGAGAGGAAGCGGACCTTCCCAAGATGCTCTACTTTGAGTGTCCCTTTGAAGTGCTGGAAGGACGAATCTTGGCACGGGCCAAATACTCCGGCAGAACTGATGATAATATCGAAAGCATCAAGAAGAGATTCGAAACCTTTAAGGCGGAAACTCTTCCCGTGGTGGAGTTCTTCAAGAGCAAGGGCAAGTGCCTTGAGGTAGACACGGGTCAAGATCGACTGTCGGTCTACGAGCTAGTGTCGCAGAGCCTTGCCGAATACACCGATGAAGAACTGGCGGCCAAGCCGCTCACCGAAAGGGCTGAAATACTCCTCGGGCTCCGTCCCTACCCGGAGTAACTCTTAAAATGGCAGCACGCTGTCGAAGGCGAACGATTGAACTTTCACCTTTCCGAGGTCGGGAAATTCTTTAGATCAACCCTTCCTCCTGACGCATGAAATTCCTTCTCATCATTCCGTTCTGCGGCGGCCTCTCTTGCTCCAGTCCTGGTAAGAAGGAGGAATTCGAGCGTAAGAATATTTATCAAGCTCAGTTCTACTACGAGCAAGGTTTCCCCGGCCGGGCTCTTGAATGTGCTCAGCGGATCAAGAAATCCTCTCCGCGCTACTTTGAGGCCCAGGAATGGATCGCTCGGATCGAAGGTGACAGCTTGGGACCTGGGTTCTCTGAATAAGGCCCTCCTCATTTCGACGAAGTTTATCCGCAAATACGCGGACACTTGCCGTAAGAGTGACCGGTGTCGTAGCCGTATCAAAATGAGACACGGGTCATTTTTGGTGGTTCTGTGGAAAAATTTAAGACATCCCATTCATGAAAAATTATAAAGAAACGAAAGTATGGAGCCTCTTGGCTGCAATGAGTCTCGCCATCACGGGTGGTGCAAGTGCCGAGAGCAAAGCGGCCGATATGACGAAGCCAGTGCAGGTTTATATCCTGATGGGCCAATCTAATATGCTCGGTTTTGGTAAGGTGAGTGGAGGAGAAGGTTCGCTCGAACACGCGGTGAAGGAAAAGAAGCTCTATCCATATCTCGTCGATAAAGAAGGCAAATGGGTTGAGCGTCAGGACGTCCGCAATGTGCGCGTCATGGGAAGCGGTGGACCGGGGAAGACGAGGGTTTTTAACAACGAGTGGATGACGATTGGGAAAGGGAAAATTGGCCCTGAGTTTGGCATCGGGCATCATGTTGGAAACGCGGTTGATGCTCCCGTGATGATTTTGAAGAGCTGCATTGGAAACCGCGGCCTGGGTTGGGATCTCCTTCCTCCGGGGAGCGAGGGATTTGAACACACCGATGCCAAGGGTGTCACTTGGGTTCATCCTGGATACAAGGGATCGCCTGAGCGTTGGAAGAAGGGTGAAGAGCCCAAGAAAATCGGTTGGTATGCCGGTCTGCAATACGACGGTGATGTCGACCGTGCCAAGAAGGTTCTGGCCGAACTCGACAAATATTATCCAGGCGCAAAGGAGTATGAAGTCGCTGGATTTCTCTGGTGGCAGGGTGACCGTGATAGCCGGAGCGAAGCTCTTTCCGGCCGCTATGAGAAGAACCTTGTGAACTTGATCAAGGCTCTTCGAAAGGAGTTCAATGCGCCCGATGCCAAGTTCGTGACCGCCTCGCTTGGACAGACCGAGAAGGGCGCGACCGATGGCGGTGGTAAGATCCTTGATGCCATGCTCGCGGTCGATGGGGCCTCTGGAAAATACCCGGAGTTCAAAGGAAACGTTGCCGCCGTTTATACGCACCCCTTGTCAAAAGGCGGAAGCTCCGGCGGCCATTACAGCGGCAACGCGGAGACTTACATGAACGTGGGAGACGCCATGGGCAAGGCAATGGCTGAGCTGTTGAAGGCTAAGGAACGCCGCTGAAATTACTTAAGAATTCCATAAGAGTTCAGGTGTCGTCGGCCATGACTGATCTATCCGAAATTTATAATGAGATAACGATCCGTAGAATGAGACGGCTGGTGAAGAGTCTTTCCGAACGTGATCGGCGCGCCTATGTGGCAGTGGAGGCCTACAAGCCCGGGTCCCCCGGCGTGGTGGTCGTTGTCGGACTTTTTGGCATGAGCACCGAAACGATCGAAAAAGGCCGGGATGACCTTGACTCGCCCGAACGCCTTCCTCCCCCCGGACGTAAGGGCGTTTGTTCGGAACAGCGAGGTTTGGAGGCCCCCTTCGACACCCTCGTCGAGACCCCTCTCGGCGGAGATCCCATGAATGAGGACGTGGTCTGGACCGATCTCCAACCCTCCGGGATCGTCGCCAAACTTACCGACCAAGGCTTCTCGATCTCCAACAACACGGCCAGGGAACTGCTTAAAAAAAAGACATCCGCATCCGCAAACGCATCCGCAAACGCCAGAACTTCAATCAACTCAGCAACGACAGGACTGATGTTTCTCGTTAAGGAAGGATTTGAATTCGGAGAAGTTGGCCGTCGTGGAATTGATGCGGTGTGAGTGGAACTCACCGAAAAAGATGGGTCGGTTGATGAGGTGTTGTCTTCGGCGCTGGCGCGACGGCCCAGGAACCGACGCGGTATCCGAGGAGGGACTTCATCTCGTGAAATCTTTCTGATTTCGGAGGTTTCTCGATTTCGGAGGTGGGGAGCCGGTATCGTGGTTGGGGGGCTTGGTTGGGGGTATCAAAAGTGAAACTTTCGACAGCGGTTGGGGTTGAAGGTGGTGAATTTCATGATTTGAATTTTGATTTCACCTGCTTCATCATGGCCGTGTTGTTCCAATTTAGAGTTTCTTTAAAAAAGTGTCATGGATTTAAAAGTTGCCTTTGAAATGCTCAAAGAAGAGATGGGGGCACATGGGTTGATCGACCTGGGGTGGAGTGCGAAGTTGGACGAGGCCAAGAAGCGGTTTGGGGTGTGTCGGATGGGGCCGAAGGAGATTTCGATCAGTCGTCCGCTGGTGGGGCTGAATCCGGAGGAAGAGGTGCGCGATACGATTCTGCATGAGATCGCGCATGCGCTGGCGTGGGAATTGCACAAGGACAATTGCGGGCACGATGAGCGGTGGAAGGAGATTTGCGTGCGGATCGGGGCGCGGCCGGATCGGTGTTATGATGATGAAGTGGTGCAGCCGGATTTGCCGTGGGCGCTTTGTCATGCGGAGACGGGCGAGGTGTTTTCGACGTATCAGCGGAAGCCGACGCGGGAGGCATCGCAAATGTGGATGCGAGGGCGGAAGGAGGAGACTTACGGGAAGATGGTTTATTGTCTGAATCCGAAGATGTATCCGCCGGGAGAGTTGGAGGGATTTGACCGGACGGTGGCGCGGGAGGTGCAGGCGGAGGTGATGGAGGCGGTGCGAAAGGTGGGGGCGAAGTGGGGCTTGCAGGTGGAGTTGGCGAAGGGGAAATTTGGAGATCGGAATCTGAATTTGGAGGTGCAGCTGGCACCGGGTGAGATCGATGGTCGTGATCCGGAGGAGCGGGCCTTTGAGGAGTATGCGGGCTTATTTGGGCTGAGCGGGACGGATTTTAAGCGGGCTTTTGTGAATCAGGGGAAGCCGTATCGGTTGGTGGCATTGAAGCCGCGAAATCCGAAGTATCCGGTGATTGGGTTGAATCGGGAGGGGAAGCGGTTCAAATTTTCCCGGGACGTTTTGAGGACCCTTATTTAGAGGTTACGACTCCGAAGAAGGAACGCTTTTTGGCGCTGGTGTTTTTTTTGGTGCTCCCGCGGGTGGCGAGGCGGGAAGAGGCGGGGGATTTTTTGCGTTTGGCGACGGCAGAGGGGATGCGGGAGCGGTTGACGGTGGAGGAGGAGAATTGGGTGGGGAGGAGCTTGGTTTTCTTTTTGGAAGAGAATGAGCCGGTGGCGAGATCGGGGAGGCCGAGGGTGGTGGAGATGCCGCCGGGGTTATTGCCGTCGTTGGGGTCAAGGATAGGGCCATCGAGGAGGACGTTGGGGATGAGATTGAGGTTGGGGGTGATGATGACGGAGCCCGGAGTGTTGTTGTGGGCAATGGCTTGGGCTTCGAGATTGATTTGCTTTCCGGCGATTCGACCGCCGTTCTGGATGAAGCCTTCGGAGTAGATTTCGATGATGGGAGCTTCGATCTGTCCACGATTGGTGGCGCGCGCCAGCGGGCGGGCCGGAGTGGCGGTGGGCGTGCGTTGGAAGGCGGGGCCGGAGATGGTTTCGGAGCCGGTTGAGATCAGGGTAATTTTTCCAGAGGAGGCTGAGAGGCTGCCGTTATTGGTGGCCTGATAAGTGAGAAGGGTGAGATCGCCGGAGGTGGCGGTGAGGGTGCCGCTGTTGACGAGTTGGCGGACTCGGGTGGTGCCTTGGTAGGAGCTGGGGCTGAGTGCGGGAAGGGTGCTGATAAGAAGGGAGGGAGCGGTGATGCTACCTTGCGTTCCGATGTTCAAACCCGGGGTGACCAGGGTGAAGGGGCCATCGGCGGTGATAGGTCCGGCGATGGTGGACGGGCTGAATCCGCTGACGAGATGGCGGCTTGAAAAAGGTCCTCCCGAGCTGGTGATGTCCAAGGAGCCGGTCGAGGGAATATTGAAGCGATCCCAGCTGAGTTCGGCATTCGCAAAGAGGGTGATTTGGGTGTTGCCGCCAGCGGAGACGCAGTCGAAATGAGGGGCTGAGTTCGCTGGGCATTGGGCGATGACCGGAGAGGTTATGGCGAGGGTGAGGGGAAGAAGGCGTTTCATGTTGGCTTTATCGCAGAAAGGGTGGGGTGATGTCAGGAAAAAGAGGCGGAGTACTTTAGAAGTTGAATGACAGCTTAGAGAGCGTAGATTTTTATTTGCCTATGCCTTCCGATTCGCTCTTTTTCAAAATTCTAGCCTCTTATAGTCTGCTTTCTCTCACGGCATTCGGCCAAAATCTGCGGGTTGATTTTAATTCCAGTGGAAACAATCAAAATGGGTGGGAGTCACTTGCTTCAGGGGACCGTGATTTGGGTGATTCGTGGTCGAAGAATTTTACGGGAGGAGTGAGCTTGGACGTGGATGCGGTTGGTGGGGTGACTTTGGACGACCGGGACCGGGGTGGAAATAATGGTGGGGGTGGAGAAGCTTCGATGTGGCGGGACTTTCTTTTTGCAAACGGGAGTTTTTCAAGTGCGCCCGGGACGGGACTGAGTTTGGCCCTGACCGGACTGCAGCCGAACACGGAGTATCCCATCAAAATTTGGGGGTATGATTCCGGTTCGGGGGGAGGAAGAGCCGCCGATTGGAGTGGCGGCGCTTCGGCAACGCAACGACTCACTTTCACCAGTCAGCCGGCGACTTTGGCCAACAATGTCGTGACTCTCAATGTGACCACCAATGGAAGCGGTGGGGTGACCTTGACCGGAATCGTCTCGGCCACGAACCCGCACGGGTCGCACAATGTCTTCGTGAACGGGCTTGAGATCGGCGATCCGGTTTCGACCGATGGTCCGACAGATCTCGTGCTTTCGAGCATGGTGGTCGCTAAAACAGCGGTGATTGGGACCACGGTGGGAGCCCTCTCAACCACCGATCCCACTCCGGGCGACACTTTCACTTACACCCTCGTGGCGGGTGCGGGAGATGCCTTCAATTCACAGTTCGATATTAGCGGTGGCGACTTGATCACCGACCGGGACCTGAGCACCTTTGCGGGAGGCACGATGCTTTCGGTGAGGATTCGAACAGCCGATGACTTGGGCGCTTTTTACGAAGAGATTTTTATCATCGAAGTGGTCCATGATTCCGATAACGACGGATTGGACGACGATTGGGAACTGACATATTTTGCTAATCTTACAATCGCTACCGGAGGAGGAGACAATGATTCCGACGCTCTCTCAAACGGGCAGGAACAGGCTGTTGGGACCAATCCCACCTTGCCCGATACTGATAGCGATGGCTTGTTGGATAGCGCCGAGACCAATTCGGGCGTCTACGTGGATCCCACCGATACGGGAACGAATCCCCTTCTTGCGGACACGGATGGTGAGGGCTTGTCGGACGGTGTCGAAACCAACACGGGCCTCTACCTTGACTCCAACGACACGGGCACAAACCCCAACCTCGTGGACACCGATGGCGACGGATTTAATGATGCCCTTGAAATCTCCGAAGGAACGGATCCCATCAACGGGGGAGACTTTCCAAATACCCTGCTCCCACTTCGGCTCAACGAAATCCTGACAAGGAATGTCACTGATATCAGCGATGGCTTCGGAAAGAGGGAAGACTGGATCGAGCTCTACAACCCAAACACCGTCACGGTGAATCTTGATGCTTACTACCTTACCGACAATTCCGGCAATCTTACCAAGTGGAATTTTCCAGCGGTCAGCATTGCCTCACAAGGATACCTTATCGTCTTTGCTTCGGGCGAGGATACGATTGATCCAAGCGGTAAGGCTCACACGAACTTCAGTCTGGGAGCGGTCGGGGAATATCTCGCGATCGTCCGCCCGGATGGGATGACGGTGGATGACAGCTTCTCGCCCACCTACCCCGAGCAATTCACCGACACCTCGTATGGGGTTCCCCCGGGAGGCGGAGCTCCGGTCTTTTTTCAAAGCACTACGCCGGGATCCGTTAACAATGGCTCGGCTTATCCGGGAGTGGTGAAGGATACCAATTTCCTCACGGATCGCGGCTTCTACGCTGATCCGTTTAACTTGGTGATTACCACGGGCACCCCGGGAGCGACCGTCCGATACACGCTGGACGGATCAAAGCCGACTCCTTCCTCGGGATTGGTTTACACCGGGCCCCTTACGATTAGTACGACAAGCACCGTACGAGCCATCGCGACCTTCAGCAACTGGCTCCCCACGAACATCGATACCCACACCTACCTCTTTATCGAGGATGTTGTTCAGCAACCCACCGATCCTCCGGGTTGGCCATCGGACTGGGGCTTTGATAGCCAGGTCGGACAGAATGTCGCTTCCGACTACGAAATGGACCCGCGCGTGCTCAATGATACCAATGGTCTTGGCGTTTACACGGTGCAGGAAGCCTTGCGCGATATTCCCACGGTGGCGATCTCGATGAATCAGGCTGACATTAGTGGCGGCACTGGTGGAGTTTTGACCAACCCAAGAGGTCGCTTTGAGAGGGAATGCTCGATCGAATACATTCTCCCTGATGGCACCACCGGTTTTCAGGAAGATTGCAAAATTGAAACGCAGGGCAACTCAAGCCGGACGCCCAACCGGATGCAGAAGCACTCGATGCGACTGACCTTCACTTCTGAGTTTGGCATCCCCAAACTCGAGTATCCTCTCTTCCCGGAATCCGAGGTTGAGGAATTCAATAAGCTCGTCCTGCGGGCCTGCTTCACCGATTCGTGGGCCCTCAACACCTGGAGCAGCAGTCGCTATCGTCCGAATGATTCGCAATACACCCGCGACGTGTGGATGAAGGACAGTATGACCGACATGGGGCATGCCAGTGGTCACGGAAAATTCGTCCACCTCTACTATAATGGCCTCTACTTTGGCGTGCATGATTTCACCGAACGAATCGAAGACGATTGGTATGCCAATCATCTTGGAGGTGAAAAAGAAGACTGGAAAGTGAACAAAGATCACGCCGTGACGGAGGCCGGTCCACACTGGAATGCCATGATGAGTTTGCTCAATGGGAGCATCACGAACAATGCCACCTACGAGCAGGTAAAGGACTACCTCGATCTCGATAACTACATTGACTACATGCTTCTCCATTTCTATGCCGATGCGGAAGACTGGCCGACTAAGAACGGTTACGCTGCGGTCAATTCGATCAGCGGCGATGGAAAGTTCCGCTTCCAGGTTTGGGATCAGGAGATCGCCTTGGATAAATTTAGCTGGAATCGCTACAACAGTAGCTCGGGCTCAGGGGCGCCCTTCCAAAGACTTCGCCTTAATAATGAATTCCGCATCCTCTTCGCAGACCGGGTTCATAAGCACATGTTCAATGGAGGTGAACTGAGCGAAAGCAGATCGATCGCGCGGTTCATGGGTCTCTCAAATGAGATCGATAAAGCGATTGTCGCCGAGTCCGCGCGCTGGGGCGATACCCAAGATAACACCCCTTATGGAAATACCCCTGGCACCTCGACCAATATTGATGCCGATTACTATCCTCCGACCGTTAACAACCCGATTTACTTTACCCGGGAACAACACTGGATCACCGAGCGAGACGTCGTGACCCAGCACTATATTCCCATTTTACACGATGAAGGTGACAGCCGCTCGATCGTTCGGGAGCTGCGAGCCCGCAATCTCTACCCCTCGCTCAATGCCCCGATCTACTCCCAACACGGAGGAGTGGTGCCCACTGGACATGACCTCATGGTGACGGCCTCGACGGGTTCGATTTACTTCACTCTCGATGGGAGTGACCCACGTCTGGTGGGAGGTGGCATTCATCCGGGAGCCGGGATGCTTTCCGGAGGAGCATTGGTCGATACCTTCCTCGATTTCGAAGCTACCGGTTGGCGCTATCTTGACACCGGAGTGGCGCAGAGCACCAGCGACGTAGTGCTTGGAAATGCTTCCTACAATTCCTCAGACTGGAAACACCCTTCCTTCAACGAAACTGGATGGGGGACCGGCCAAGCGATGCTCGGTTATGGAGCGGTCGGGAGCAGAACGATTAACAAGCTCATCGGACCTGCCAGTACCCCTCGACACACGACGACTTACTTCCGCAAAGAATTCACCGTGACCAATGCGGTCGATTACACCCAGCTGACTTTTGACCTCATTAGGGATGATGGCGCCATCGTCTATCTCAACGGAAAAGAAATCGATCGCAGTAACCTCTCGGGCGGAACTGTCAGCTACGGGACGACCGCCAGCAGCGCCAGCCCCGAGGATGAGATCGTGCCCCTCGATACTCTCAATCTTACTCCGGGTGATTTGATCGAAGGGGTCAATGTCGTCGCAGTTGAAGTTCACCAAACTTCGACCAGCAGCAGCGATCTTGGACTCGATCTTCGGGTCCGGGGAATCAAGCCAAACCCGGGAGCATCGGACATCACCTTGACTCAAACTGGAACAGTCAAAGCGCGGGCTTACAACGGAGGAGAATGGTCGGCACTGACTGAAGCCGACTTCATCGTGGGAATTCCCGCCTCGCCCAGCAATCTCGTCGTTTCTGAGATTTACTACAATCCTCCGGGAGCCGATGATTCCGCTGAGTGGATCGAACTGATGAACGTTTCTGCTTCCGCGATCGACCTGACAGGCGTATCGCTCACTGGTATTACTTACACATTCCCCGCAGGGACGATCCTGACAGCAGGGCAGCGTATCGTGATTGTGAAAGACCAAGCGGCCTTCGCTGCGGCAAATGACATCGCTGGGATCACGATTGCGCCGGGAGTGTTTACGGGAAGTTTGAACAACGGCGGCGAAGAACTGGCCTTGATCGATGCCAGCGGCACGATTGATCTCCAGCGTTTCTCGTACTTAGACACCGCACCCTGGCCCACTGCTCCGGATGGTGATGGCTTTTCGTTGGTTCTGATCAGGCCCGGATCCTCTCCTTCTCATGGCGATGCCGCCAATTGGCGGGCAAGCTTCGCTCTTGGAGGAACACCCGGGGGAACGGATGCCGAGACCTTCGCCGGTGATCCCAATGCCGACCTCGATGGCGATGGTTTGAATGCCCTTCTCGAGTACGCCTTTGGCACGATCGATAGAGAGGCCGGCGCTAGTCCCGAGGCTGGGATCTCGGCGGGGACCGCACTTTTTGAGGGAGACACGGTGGAAAGTTTAACGATGAGCTTCCGGCGCAACATCGCAGCTGAAGATGTCGTGATTTACGTGGAGGTTTCTCCCGATCTTGTGGGCTGGGACGAGATGGAGACAGCATTCGTCTCGGCTACTCCCAATGGGGACGGAACCGAGGTGGTCACTTACCGTTCGACTTCAGATATCGCAACCACCGCGAGGGAATATATCAGGCTCAAAGTTCGTAAGACTCCCTAGTTTTTAAGGAAGCTTTTCACGACCTTATTCCAGATTTGGTAGCCTTTGAGGTTCATATGAAGGCCGTCTTTTTTGAAGAGATCCGGCATTGGTTTTCCATCGTCACCCAGCATCGGCGTGGCGGTGTCGAGGTAGTCGAGCAGTGGGTTCTTTTTGGAAAGAGCGTCAATCGCGAGGTTGGCCTTCTTCATTTCAGGCCACTTCTCCCAGCGTGAAAGGCTTGGCTTGATGGGTAGGAAAATGAGGCGCGTTTTGGGAAGAGCGGCATGGATCTTGGCGACAAATTTTTTGTAGTCATCCACCACCCGGTCGGCGCTTTTTCCTTTGTTGATATCGTTGTCCCCGGCGTAGAGAAAAACGATGGCCGGGGCATGTGGGATGATGATCCGGTCAGCAAATTGTAGGGAGTCTTCCAGCTCGGAACCCCCAAAACCGTGATTGATGGTTTTTTGTTTGGGAAAGGACGCCTT
>JBLHUR010000150.1:0-14544 GCA_047629805.1 Akkermansiaceae bacterium
CGGCATTCCGCACCCCCTCATCATTCTCATCCGGATTCACAAAGCCCACCCACAACTTCGCCCCCTCCATCACCTCATCCCACGAATCTTCATTTTCCGGCAACACCATCGGCGAAAAAATCTTCGCGGTCAGCTTCAGCCGATTGATCCGCAACAACGGTAGCCGGATCCTGCTCCCCCTTCGATCACCCTGCCAACGATCTCCAAAATACCCGTTCCCATATTCCACCATCAAACTTGGCTGCAACTCCTTACCCGAATCCCGATAAAAATCCGCAACTTTCAAAAATTCCACCTCAACCACGAGACAATCACCCTCCCTTTTCACCTCTTCCAAGGTAATCTTCACACCGTCTCTCTCCACCACGCTCCCCTCATGCAGCCCCAACTGAACCGCCCCCGCCGCCTCCAACTGATGCCCCACGTAATAATCTGATCGCAACCACTCCCAATCCTCCACCCCCTCCAAACCACGAGGGTCCAGACTTGGGAAATACGAAAGCCCATTCCCACCCCAGCTACGACCACCACTGTTCACCTCGCTCAGCATCACACCACCTACTACCAAAGCCAAAGCCACTCCCTCCGCCAACCTCGGACGCGCCCTTGCCTCACTCCTTTCCCAACCCATCCCGATTACCTTACTCACCCCAAAAAAGGCCCCCAGCCAAGCGAAGGTTGTGAACCAATTCTCCCAAACAATCACCCACCCCGCCTCATCAGGCCGCACGATCGCCACCGTCGCCACCACCCGAGCCCCGCTCGCCAAAAGAAACGACACCAAGACAAAGAGCCCCTCACTCACATAAAAGCCCCACCTCGAAACCGGCCTCGCCTTCCATCCCCCAAAGGTCCCGAAGCCAAGTTGCGTCAACGAAACCCGCACCACCAGCCACACGCCCAAAACAACCTCCACCCACCCGAGTCCACGCCACCAGTTAGCACCCGTGCCAGTCGCAACCAACCCGCTCAAACTCATCGAAACCAAAAGAAAAAGAATCACCTCCCACCAATGCCTCCGCCACAAAACTCTTAAACACATTGCAATTTTCATTTCACTTTTTCTTTCTCGTTAAACACCCATTCCTGAAGCACTGGCTCCCACCTAAAAAACTCCACCTCCCACTTCTTCGCCCGCGCAATCACCGAACCTTCCGCAGGCAACTTCATCACTCCCGCGTATTCATCAGGCAACGAGTTCCTCCGCTCAGAATTCCCGTAATATCGCCTCACCCAGAATAAAAAACCCTCCAAATCATCAATCCGCCCCTGACTCAAAAGCCACCCCCAACCGTCCATTCTCAAATACTCACGATCCCGATAGTCCGACCAACGAGCTTTCATCCGTCTTTCCAAAATCGCCCTCCGTTCGTCCAAGACCTCCTCCCTCCTCTCCTCAAATTTCGGTAAAGTACGAGCCACTTCGTACAAATCACTGCTTTGACTCTGGCCCATCGCTTCAACCAAAGCCTCCTCAATTCCTTCCGCAGCCAGGTAGATCCCCAGCTTCAAAACCCCTTCACTTTTCGTCCCGCCCGCCAACAGCTCCTCCACCATACCCCGCGCACTCTCCGCCCACCCTTTTTTGACCAAAACCTCCGGCGCCCATTCCACTTTCCCCAACGAATCCACCAGCTCCTCACGCCATTGATGATCGCTGGATTCCAAAAACGTCTTTTTAACGTTCCACTTATGAAACCTTTCCCGACTGGCTCCCAGGCCGATCAAAACATCTCCAAACCGTTCTCCATACTCCCCAAATTCCCCTAGCCTGGGTTCGTAGTTCCACAAAGCTCCCATCTTCCACATAGCTCCGACCTTCCGCAACCATCCACCAACCTCACCCCTTGTCGCGCTTTCCGGATCAGGACGTTCACTCACATTCGGTTCCCGACCCCGACCCACCGATCCCTGCGAGACAAGCGCCAAAAAATCATAGTTTGTCCGCGGCTCCAACCCCACCCCCACCGCTGGAATCGTCGCCTCACACCACCCCTCTTCCACCACCCGCAACCGCCACACCGTAAGCACCGGAATATCTCCCTCCACAAACCCCGGTTGCATTTCAACATTGGTGCGATACCTCACCCAACCCGACCACTCCCTCAGTCCGCCGACCATTCCAGGCGACCGGTCCGTCCCCCCAATTTGCCCCTCAACCACAAATCCGCTCCTAGGGTAGCTGATCATGAACACCAAATCCTTGATGGCAGATTCATCCCTTCCTCGCTCCCAGTAATTCATAGTAGCATCCTTCACCCGGATCAGCGGGCGCTCCCATTCATCCAATCTGTAGTAACCCCATCGCACCGACCCGATCATTCCATCACGCTGAAATGTCCCCTCACCACCGAGAGGCACCTCCACCAATTTATCAAGTTCCATGACAGCCCCCTGAAGTCGCCCCCGGGATTCTCCCAAAGCCCCTCCATCAACATAGCCTCTCACCGAGCCCCATCTCTTCGCTTCCAGATCCCCATCAATCATCGCAGGATCGTTCACTCCATCTTCATAAAACAACTTCCCTTCGGGAATCCTTCTCCTCAAAGCCCGCGTCTTATTTTCCCTGTTAATCCATTTGTAAGAATCCGACTTGGGAGCACGAAGCACCCGCCCTTCTTCGTCCCTAAAATCATCAACCATCATCCACTGTGTGAGCCTTTCTCCATCATCGCTCCACGCTTTGTAAAAGGTGTCAAACTGCAGCCCGTTCCCCACCGATGAGATCCGATGCTCTCCCCTCCACTCAATCTTAGACTCCATCGCGCCAACAACTTGGCTGCGCAACTCCTCCCTCTTCGCGATTCGATCCACCGCCAACCAACTCACAACCACCAACCCCACCGCCACACCCACTCTCAGTCCAGCGGCCCGATTCCGCACAAGCGGCCATCCACATAAAAGTAAAAGAAGAAACACCCAAGTCACTCCCACCACTTCAGCCGATAGCGAGGTTCCCATTCCGTTTACCCAAGGCTCCCTAACTCCCTTCAATCGCAATGAATCCCCGAAGGCCATCAAGCCTGCCATCATCACCAAGCCCACCACCATCGTCTTAAAGCTTCCCGCATACCTCGCAAACAACCTCACTCCCAACCACAACGGCAGCACCGCTAAGATCGTCATCCCCACATTCCTCCAAATCACCTTTCCTGAAAACCCATAAAGCCACAGTGAAACCAGCGTCAACAAAACCACCGGCACCACCAAAACTCCCAACAAAATCCCCAGGCTCACCACCCGAACCTCACCCGCCATAATCGGCCTCACCGGATAGAACTTCCGCCCCACCAAGCCCGACCAGATCGCCAAAAATAAGCCCGCTAAACCAAATCCCACACCTCCCACGCCTGTCAAAAAATCCTCCGCATCAGACCAGTCATGATTCCAAATCCCCAAGGCCTCCGACAACCTCGGCACAAACGCCATCGCCAAAAAGACCCACGCCGCCACCACCAACCACTTGATTCGCTTCCACTCGAACCCCAACAAATTCCCCACTCGTTTCAAGTTCATGCTCCCACCTCCACTCGTCCGGATTTCACCAACACCACCAAGAGATCCCTGAGCGAAATCCGCTCCACCATCGGCTCACCCAGCCCCGGCAGAACCTCCACCATCTTTTCTTCAAATCCCGAGCCAAACTCACTCTCGTAAAAGCGCAGCACCTTCCCCATCCGCTCCACCCGCAGCCATTCGCGCGGATACATCTCCGGCTCCTCCCAATCATCCGGCACCAGGAACTCCACCCGACGCCACTTCTCCAACATCTCCTCCCGATCCCCCTCCAACTCGACCTTCCCATAACGCATCACCACGACCCGGTCCGCCAAATTCTCGACCTCCCCGAGATCATGCGTCGCAATCACGACCGCCCACTTCTCACTCTCCGCCAACTCCAGGACACTCCGCGTCAAATCATCCCGCACCACCGGATCCAACCCCGAAAACGGTTCATCCAGAATCAGCAACTCCGGCCGATACGACAAGACCGACCACAATGCCGCCTTCATCCGCTGCCCACGCGAAAGATTCTTCAACTTCCGATCCAGCGGTAGCAGAAATAACTGTCCCAACTTCTTCTCCAAAGCCCGATCCCACTCCGGATACATAGGGCGACACCAATCCATCAACTCCCCCACCGTCATCCAATCCGGCAACTCCATCCCCTCCGCGACATACCCGATCCTCGCCAACTCCCGCGGCCCAATCTTCCGCGATTCCTGATCCAGAACTACGACATGTCCCGTACTTGGCTTCTCCAGCCCCACCATCATCTTCAATGCCGTCGATTTCCCCGCCCCATTCGCCCCCAGCAAAGCCGTCACCGACCCCGCTGGAATCGAAAAACTCGCCCCGCTCAGCGCGCTCACTTTTCCAAACCTCTTCTTCACCTCCATAAATTTCACCATCTCATTCATTCGTCGTGTCCTTTCTCTTTTTCGTGTTCGATTTCTCTCAACAACTCACCAAGCTCCTTCGCGCCCAGTCCTAAAAAATTCGCCTCTTTCCAAAGATCCTCACAGCGCGCCCGCAACTGCTCCTTCAACGCCGCTTTCCCCAACTTCTCCTTACCCACCACCACCATCCCCACCCCGGGCCGCGAGACCACATAGCCCGACTCCTTCAACTCCAAGACCGCCTTATGAACCGTCGTCGGACTCACCCGCAACTCCTGTGCCACCACCCGCACCGACGGAAAAATATCCCCGCCGGTCAACTCCCCACCAAGAATTGCCCGCTTCGCGGCACGCACCAGCTGCTCCGAAACCGGCAAGCCATCCTCTAACTGTAATCGAAATGGTAACATCCTGCTGCGTTCTAGGTGTAACAGTAACTATTGTTACACCTAGTGCAAGAGAAAATAGCATGTCGTCTTTCTGGTCCTCCCGCGGGCGATCGAGGGCAATGTGACGGGGGAGCCTGAATTACCAACCGTTGCTTTCTAGACGCTTGAGGGCGTCGTTCTGGATAGACCCTGCGGCGAGGGGCCTTACCAGCGCGCATTAACCAGAACGGGTTCGGATCGCTACGCCAGGCAAGCGCTCTCCTCTACCAAGCTCCCGGCATCCCTGACGACCGAATCGGTCACCCTGACCTGAATCGATGCGATTCCCATAAAAGACGCATTGACTACAAATAGCTAATCTGAAAGGGTAGCTATTAGCACATTCAACAAAGATACATTCAAACCCTTGTGAAAACATTCCCAACATCTTCATTAACCTTCCTAGCCCTCATTTCTCTCGCTGCCGACTCTAGTTCGGCTGCCGATCTACTGGGCTACTACGACTTCGACGATCGCACCGACCCAGCGGTCGCAGCTGCCTCCGGTGGTATCGCTCCAGACGCGGCAATCACGCTACCTGCGGCATTCACCGCAGACATGGGCGGGCGCTCTGGAGTCGCAGGCGATTACGCGCTCGATCTCGGCGCAGCGGCCGGCAGTGGTGCCTTTGCACGCGTCCCGGCCGGACCACATTTCGACCTCGCGGTAACGGCGAATGCGATGGCAGTGTCTTTCTGGCAAATCAACGTGGGTGACGGCGGAGGAGGATTCTTCGCTACGACGGCATTTTGGGTGGACTCCCCGACTGCCGCTGAAGACGGTCGCGGTTTTCAGGTTCACTCTCCGTGGGTTGGCGGGACTTTCTACTTTGATCAGTCCGGGTGTTGTGCCGCCGGCGCACAACGCTTGACCTCCGATGGAATTATCACGGCAAACGTCTGGCAGCATATCGTCACCCAGCGGGACAGCCTCGGCACTATGGAGATCTGGGTCGATGGAGAGATGGTGGCAACTTCCACTGGCGCAGAGGCGTTGGATCCTTTCACTGGCATCGTCACGATCGGAAACAACGGTGCTGGCGCTGCTAATCTCACCGGGATGGTGGATGAATTTGCCGTCTACTCCGGCACTCTCACCGAGGCCGAGATCGGCCAGCTAGCAGCTGGCACCGCCACTCCGAGCGACATCGCGACGGCACCTGCAGATGCAGACAATGACGGCTTGCTGGACTCTTGGGAAGTGGCCTTTGGCCTTTCCCCGAGTGATGACGGCTCGGTCGATCCGGACAACGGTCCGGACGGTGACCCGGATATGGACGGCCTGACGAACCTTGAGGAGTTCAATGCTGGCCTCGAGCCGGACAACGACGACTACGACATGGACAGTCTTCTAGATGGCGTTGAGACCAACACCGGCACCTACCTCGATGCCACTGACACCGGCACCGACCCGAAGAACGCCGATACTGATGGCGACGGTCTCGGCGACAGCGTGGAAGATCCTACCAAGACCTTCGTCGATGCAGATCAGCCCGGCACAGACCCGACCAAGAAGGATACCGACGGCGACGGCGTTGCCGACCTTATCGAAATCAACAATGGGAGCAACCCGACCGACATCAACAGCGTCCCGGACACTGGCGAACTCACCCTCCTGGCGTATTTCAATTTTGACGGTCAACTGGCGGATCAAGCTGGCAACACCCCTGACGCCGTTCTCGGCGGACCGGCAGTCCTAAGCACCACTGGCATGGGCTCAACTGGCAGTCCGGGAGACGAGGCGCTCGAACTCGGCGCGATCGGCGACGGAGCATACGCACAAACACCCGCGGGCACTCATCTCGACCAAGCATTCATCAACAACTCGATGTCGGTTACTTTTTGGCAGTTCAACACTGGATTTGGTAACAGTAGCGCCTTCTGGGTGCACTCCCCGGATGCGAGCGGGGGCCAGCGCGGATTCCAGGCACACACCCCCTGGGGCAACGGCACCGTTTACTTCGACCAATCAGGTTGTTGTACTGGGCCAGAGCGCCTAACCACCACTGGAGCATTGACCGATGTCTGGCAACACTTCGTCTTCCAGCGCGATGAGTTCGGCGAACGCCAAATCTGGATTGATGGGGTTCTCAGCGCATCTGCGGGTGGTGCCGATCCCCTTGATTCGTTTGATGGAATCATCACGATCGGAGCAGAGGGTCCAACTCTGGCCAACAGCTTTGGCGGTCGGATCGACGATTTCGCGATCTTCGCCAGTATTTTGAATCCCGAACAGATCATGGAACTCGCCACCGGAGCGAATCCACCCGATTTAATCTCCGATCCAGTGCCCTTTATCATCACGGAGATCGATCACGACGCGGTCACTGGTAAGACGGTGATCACGTGGAACTCACGAGCGAACAGGAACTACGCGGTCGATTCTTCAGACGATCTCAGCACATGGGTAGAACTCAATGATAGTATTGCTAGCGAGGGCGAGGCGACTTCTTTTGCCGACAACTTCCTCCCGATAGGAACGTCGCACAAATACTACCGTGTCCGCGAGATCCAGTAACAGCGTGGTTCGACGAATCGCTCACACCGCCCTTGCGGCTTCCTTTCTCGCATCCTGTAACCGCAGCGATGAACCGGAAGCGTCGTCGTCAGGGGACAAGCCCCCGATCGTAGACCCGAAGCCTCCGCTGACCTCAACCGCAGCCATCGTTGCCGAGCGCCAACAGCTCGACGCCACCGTGTTCGCCGGTGAGGTCGAGGCGCAGCGGCACGAGAAAACCTTCGTCGCCCTGTGGGACGATCTTCGCGACGATGCAGGCTTTGATGTCCTCAAACGTTTCCAGTTCGGAACCCTGCGGCTCAACGCTGCCGAGCCAGCGCCCTCTCCAGATTGGGGCGTCCCAGGCCTCAAATTTGCGCCGCTCTCCGGCCCCGCCACCGAACTCGACCAAGCCGCGTTTGCCGACCTGTTAGAGAAACTCAAGTCCGGCGGCTGGCGCATTGCCCAGAGCGAGTGGCACCACTCGAAATTCCAACCCGCGAGCGCGGTGGAACCCGCGCGCTCCACCGTCGCGTTCGAGATCCACGCCCTCTTTCGCCAGGGCGACCAGCGCGTCATCGTCCGTGGCGATCTGCTCGTGCGCTGGAGCGGCCGCGACTCCTCAGGCGGCAACCCGATCCCCTCCGAGATCGCTACCAGCGGCGTGCAGATCATCGCGCGCAAGGGCAAACCAATGTTCGTTGAACGCCTCCTCATCGATCCAAAACAGGACGCCCCGGGGCGTTTCCCACGCACCAGCCCCATCATCGTCCGCGACCTCGACGGCGATGGGCTTGCCGAGATCATCACTGCCGGTTGCAACCTCCTCCATCACAACCGCGGCACCTTCCAATTCGAAGCGCGTCCGTTTCTCGACCACCCGATCATTCGTCCCGCCGAGGCAGGTATCCTCGCTGACTTCACGGGCGACGGTCTTCCTGATTACATCGGCGGCAATGCCTCAGACGGCTCCCTGCTCCTCTTCCATGGTGCCGCCGGCGGACACTTCCCCGACCCGCCCATCCACTGCACCAATCTCAAATTCCCCCAGCTCCACGCCCTCAGCGCCGGCGACATCGACGGCGACGGCGATCTCGATCTGTTCGCCGGCCAATGGAAGGCTCCCTACGTTGGCGGCACCATGCCGACCCCGTTTTACGATGCCAACGACGGTCTCCCCGACTCACTGCTCCGCAACGATGGTCACGGAAAATTCACCGACATCACGGTGCCTGCTGGCCTCGCGAAAAAACGCAAGCGCCGCACCTTCAGCGCCACTCTCATCGACCTCGACCAGGACGACGACCTCGACCTCGTCGTTACCGCCGACTTCTCCGGTCTCGACTTCTACACAAACAACGGCGACGGCACTTTCACTGATTCCACCAACACGAGTCTCAAACAACGCCTCGGTTTCGGGATGTCTCACACCTTCGGCGACTGGGATTCAGACGGACAACTCGACCTCTACATGGTCGGAATGAGCTCGACCACCGCCCGCCGCCTCGACCAGCTCGGTGCCGCCCGCGAGACCCACCCCGATTACACTAAAAACCGTGCGCCGATGGCCTTCGGCAACCGCCTGCTGCTCGCCCGCGCCGATCACTTCGAACAACCTGATTACGCAGACACTGCGGCCCGCACCGGCTGGTCCTGGGGATGCACCAGCGCCGACTTTGATCTCGACGGCGACAGCGATCTCTACCTCTCCAACGGCCACCTCAGCGGCGACTCGTGCAAAGATTACTGCTCACAATTCTGGCGCCACGATCTCTACACCGGCAACTCCAAGCCCGACCTCGTGCTCGACCAATTCTACACCACCCAACTCGGCCTCAAACTAGGCACCGAGTTTTCATGGAACGGCTTCGAACACAATGTCCTCTACCTCAATCGCCCTGGTGAGGGATTCTTCAATGCCGCGTTCCTCCTCGGCACCGCCTTCGAGTTCGATTCGCGTGCGGTCACGAGTGAAGATCTCGACGCCGATGGACGACCAGACTTGCTCGTCGCCGAATTTCGCACCAGCGAGAAGTACCAACGTCTGCATATTCTCCAAAATCGCCTCGAAACCGATCATCACTGGATCGCAATCCACCTCAAGCCCTCTGCGGGTGGCGAACCGATCCAGGGGGCAACCATCACCGCGCGATCCGGCGATCGCACCTGGATCAAAGCGATCACCAGCGGCGATTCTTTCACCACTCAGCACTCGAACACCGCCCATTTCGGCCTCGGGAAAACGGAGACAATCGATCAGATTCTCGTCCGATGGCCTTCTGGTAAAGAAACCATCGTCAAGATACCAAAGATCGACCACTCTCATATAATTTCAGCACCAATCCTCCAATCTCCTTGACGACAGCTACCTAGCTCGATATACGAACTACCTAATTTTTAATTAAATCCCTAACTTGACATCATGAAAGCACACTCAATTATCACCCTTGCTGCGGCATGCGCCTTCGGCGCTTCCGCTCACGCCGCCCTTACGGCTGGCAACTTACTCGCCTACTACAATATGAATGGGCAGAGCGACAACCAGTTCGGACCAGCGCCCAATGCGGTACTCGGAGGTGCCGCTGCAATCACGACCGGAAATCAGGGATTCAGTGGTGCCGCCGGAGATGAATCACTAGATCTTATGGCGGGGGGCGACGGATCCTACGCCCAGACGGCCCCTGGCACGCACTTTGATTCCCTCCACGTTAACAATGCCTTCTCCGTGAGCTTCTGGCAGTACAACAACGCCTTCAGCAACAGTAGTGCCTTCTGGCTGGGCGCTCCAACGGCATCTGGCGGCGAGCGCGGTGCCCAAGCTCACACCCCATGGGGCAACGGCACGGTCTACTTCGACCAGTCCGGTTGCTGCACTGACGGAGAGCGCCTTACCGTCAACAGCGTCGCAATTATTAACGTATGGCAGCACTTCGTCTTCCAGAAGGACGGTCTCGGCAACCGCGAGATCTGGGTTGACGGCGTCTTGGCCGCCTCTGCTGCCGGTGGTGAAGCATCCGATCCATTCGACGGCATTCTTACGATCGGAGCTGAGGGACCGACCCTCGCCAACAGCTATGGCGGTCGGATCGACGATATGGCCATCTGGAACACTTCCCTCAACTCCGCCGAAGTCGGCGCTCTCGCCGGTGGTGCTTCGGCCATCTCGATCATCCCAGAGCCATCCAGCGTCCTCCTGGGGCTGCTTGGTCTCACCCTCGGATTCCGACGCCGCAGGTAGCAAGATACCTTTGATTGACGAGAAACCGACCCCCCAAAAAGGGTCGGTTTTTTTATGACTGCCAAGAGTTTGTCGGACTTCGGACGATTCGAGTAAAACGTTTTAGAATTTGAGAGCAAATCGTGATGACTGACCTGAGTGTCTTGGAATACTCGCAGAGAAGTCAGTGCGATTTGATCCAAATGATAAAATGAATTTGCCGGATTGGACAAGTCCGACAGACTCCCAGGACGTCGCGTGGGGCTGGTATAAGAAAGGCCGTTGGCCACCCACCCCCCCATCTCCCATCTCAAAGCCTCCCCAGCTCCGAAGGTGCGTAGGCATCTCCCGAGTGAGTCGGGTCATGCGACGCTCTGACCCCAAAAAAAATCCCCCGGCACCAAAAGTGACGGAGGATTTGAAATTTTTTGACCGGCAGGAAAATTACTCAGCCTTCTCAGCCGTCAGCTCCTTGATCTTGATGTTCTTAAAGCTCACGATGTCGCCGTGTCCGCAAAAGGCGATATGCCCCTTGCGACGTTTCGCACCTTCATGCTTGGGCTTGGCTTTATTTACTTCATCAAGGTTCGCTTCCATAATGACAACGCCATTGAGCTCTACTTTCACATGGGGCCCATTGATCGTCACCGTCTCCTTATTCCACTCGCCCACTGGCTTGAGATGACCTTTTTTAGCTGCGACTAGAGTGTAGAGGCCGCCGTGGAATTGGTAATCCTTGAGCTTGGCATACTTGGGATGAGTGTTGTCGAGAATTTGAATCTCCATTCCGGTGTAAGCGGCATCGCCCTTGCCAGGATAGTGCACACCGAGTCCATTGTTGGCGCCGGAGGTCAGTTTGAATTCAAACTTCAACACATAGCTTGAGTATTCCTTTTCCGTCATCAAGCTCCGGCACTGCGGAGTCGAGGTGATGGTCCCGTCCTCAACCTTATACCCGGCAAGCTCGGTCTTATCCTTGCCCCCCCAGTTCGTGAGATCCTTGCCATTGAACAAGGTGACAAATTCCCCCGCATAGGCGGAGGACAAGCTGGCGATTGCTAGTAATATCGTTTTCATCTTTAAAGTTCTACGGTCTTTCCAGTGCGGAAGCTTTCATCGGCCGCTGCCACGATTCGCATTGAGCTGATGGCATCATCCATGTGATCGCCGAGGTCGGCGTCTTCAAGGATGGCATTTAGGAAATACTCCTGCTCGCGATAGCAAAGGCCATCGTGATCCGGCTCATCATCGGTCCTGATCCAGTCGTCCTGTTTCACAAATTTCCCTTCCGCATTCAACTCGCTGTGATGCAGACGAAGCGACTCGGTCTTGGAGTGGGAATCGACATCGGCCGAGGAACCTTCGCCGCCGGCATCTTTGGCGCAGATCGTGACGCAGCCCTTCGGCCCCACCACGTCCTTCACGAAGAATGCCGTTTCGCTCATCATGGGACCCCAGCCGGCTTCATACCAACCAACGCTGCCGTCTTCAAAAGTCACCTGCAAGTGACCATAGTTGATCTTTCCCTCCGGGAGTTCATCGCTCAGGCGCGCTCCAATTCCGCTCACGCGAATCGGTTTGCTGCGTGTCATCTGGCACATCACATCGACGTAATGCACGCCGCAATCCACGATGGGCGAGATGGACGACATCAGGTTCTTGTGTGTCTTCCAGTTGTCCCCGCTCGACTGCTGATTGAGATTCATCCGCATCACCAGCGGCTTACCAAGTGTCTGTGAAATCTCGATGAATTTGATCCAACTCGGATGATGACGCAAAATGTAACCAATCACCAACTTGCGGCCCGTCTCGCGCGCCTTCGCCACGATCTCCTCCGCCTCCGCCACTGTTTCAGCGAGGGGTTTTTCAATGAAAACATCGGCACCCGCATCCATCGCCGCTTTCGCGAATTCGGCGTGAGTATCGGGATAGGTTGAAATCGAAACCGCATCCGGCTTCGTCGATTTCAAGGCCTCCATGTAATCACCAAACTCGGGATAATTTGCACCCAGATCGGCATTGAGGGCCTTCCGACTCCCTTCCGAACGGGTAACAATCCCGCAGATCTCAAACCCCTCAATCGCGTGATAAGCCTTGGCATGGGAAGATCCCATGTGACCCGCTCCGACACATAATACTTTAATCGTCTTGCTCATTATTTTTTAATTCTTGTTCTTGCTCCAGCGCAACCTCGCGGTCGATCTTAGGCTTCCCTCTCCTTAAGATTTGGATTGCCTGGTAAAACTTCACCATTCCGCCGATCACACATCCGAAGACGATGATCGCAATCGTGATGACGGCCCAGTCTCCGCTTTGAAACGCGAGGATGGTCATACTGCTTTATCTTCGTCATTATCGCCATCGGCACTCTTGTCCCAAAACGCTACGAAAAAGATGATGGCAATGACGAACGCCATGCCAGCCGGGAACATCCAATAGCTCTTCCAGCCTGACATCGCGGTGCTAATCAGATCTGCCGGAACACCGTCGGGATACCCTTTGCCGAACATGCCAAGAAGACTATCGATGAAGCTCACTTCGACATCGCCGGAGTTTTCTTTAATGGACTCCATCAATGGGCCGTGACCGGCAGGCGCAACTCCGTAGTCGCCATAGGTGTTTGGAAGGGCCTTTTCCGAGAAAGGCCAGGCACCACCAAAGGCCATACGGAAACCAAAGAACAATCCCAGTCCCTGGGTCAGGAACACAAGAAGTGATTGCGCTTGGCCCCGGATTTCCTTGGGAGCCTTTTTGTCGGTATAAATAAAGCCCGTCACAAAGAAGAAATCGTAACAGATTCCATGAAGAAGCACTCCGATTAGAAGCATCCATGTGATTTGATCAGGAGCTCCGAAGGCGAAAAGAAGGTAGCGCGCGCCCCAACAAAGCATTCCAATAAGGAGCATCATCTTCACTCCCAGCTTTCGGAAGAAGAAAGGAATGAGGAGCATGAAGAAGATCTCCGACATTTGCCCGAGAGTCATTGTCGAGGCAGCCTCTTTGAAGCCAACCGCGCCAAGATAATTGGAAGCCTGCCCATAGTAATATCCGAGCGGAATACAAACGAGCATCGAACAGATCGCAAAGACCGCGAACGATCGATCCTTGAAGAGCTTGAAAGCATCTCTCATGAAGATCGAACCAACATCCAAGGGCTTACCCTTTGCCGGTGGCGGAGTGTGGGGAAGACTGAAGCTGTAAACCCCGAGGGCCAGGCTTGAGATGGCTCCCAACCAGAAGATATTCAGAGAAGCCGACCATCCGGCCAAGCCCAATGTCAGACCTGCAACAATCCATCCGATGGTTCCCCAAACGCGAACCTTCGGAAAATCAACCTGTGCCAAATGTGAGAAAGTGATGGTGTTACCAAGTCCGAGAGTCGGCATGTAGCACAGCATGTATGCGATCATGACGTAGATAATCGTCTTTCCGGACTCCATGTAATCAGCTTGAGTAGTGGAAGCGGTAGATAACAGATTTTGGGTCGCGGCAGGGAGATCACCTTGAGCGGTAAGCGCCTGAATAAGGTCTGCGGGAGGATTACTGCTCGCCAGTAAGGTCTTGGCAGCATCAGTGTTTTTCAGAGCTTCTAGAGCGTCAGTCATCGCTGGATAAAGCGCCTGCGTATCAGCTGCTATTCCCGGTAAGAAACACATCAAGGCACCCCCGATCAGCATCAAAACACCCATCACTCGTTCCGATGAGAAATAGCGATCCGCAATCAGCCCCAGAAAGAGAGGGGCGATGATTGCTGCGATCGGAGCGCTTTCATAGGCCCCGCCAACAAAGGCCCCCAAGTCATTATTGCCCATCGCCAATGCCAGGGTCGCAAACCATGCTCCCCAGGCAAAAAACTGCAGGAACATCATGATCGACAATCTCGTTGTCGTGCCGCTTTTAATTTCACTCATAGTATTATTAGGAATTGATTTTGTTTAAGGTTTAAGCCTCGATTCGCGAACGTTTGCGATAGGAACTCGGGGTCATTGCGTACATGCGCCGG
>JBLHUR010000151.1:0-14513 GCA_047629805.1 Akkermansiaceae bacterium
GCCTCGCCGGTATCGGAGAGGTAGATGATCATGGTGTTATCGAGCATGGTGCCGTCACCTTCGGGGACGGCTTTGAGCTTGGCCGCCAGCTTGGCGATCTCCCCGATTTGGAATTGGCGAATGACGTCGCGCGCCTCGGCGGACTTCAGTCCGTTGTCGGTGACTTTGTTGTGGCCGATGTCGTGCACGCTGGTGTTCTTGAAGCCGAAGGTGGCATACTTGGCGCTAAGCCAGTCGGCGCGGATCGAGATCACGTTCGTTAATCCGGTGATCAGTGCTGCCGAGGTGAGGTCGAAGAAGGTGGAGACGCGGTCAGTGAAGACGGTCGATGCATATTGGCTGGTGAGTTCGGGGGCGTTCTTGCGGATCTTTTCCTGCATCGTAACGAGCTCATTATTACGCGCGCGGACGGACTCGAAGGCGTTCAGGTAGTGGTCGAGTTTCTCGCGCTCCTCCGGACTAATCTGCTTCGCGAGGCGCTTGGTGTCCTCGCTCAGGAAGTCGAGGAGGTTGGTCTGCAAGGCGAACTCTTTCTTGCCACCTGTTTTTAAATCGAGCGCACTGCCGAACAATTGACGGTAGGCTTTTTCCGCGCTGGCCTGGTAGGGCATCGGGCTGTTCTGCCCGTAGGCCGAGATCTTTGGAAAGACTGCGGTGTCCTGGACGATCGGGCCGTAGTTATTGCCGATGCTGTGGCCGTTGGGAGCGAAACCGTAGTTCCTGAAGGGAGCGGGATTGAGTTGGCCGAGGAGGCAATCGAGGGTGGCTGCCGCGGGCTTTTCGGGCGAGTGGTGGCAGCTGAGGGCGCCGTAATAAGACGAGTGGTTCCCTCCGAAGTTAGCGCCGGAAAGACCTTCGAGAATCATCATCTCCTCTTTGAAGGGATCAAGCGATCGCAGCGTAGGAGGGAGCTGATGGTCGGTCAGCTTGAGATCGAGGAGATGGTCGTCATCACCGATATCAAGGCCCTCCGGGCGGATCGCGCCGGGTGTGATCCCGCTCGATTTAATGACGAAGACAAAGCGTCTTGGAAAGCCGTCGGATCGACCGGCAGCATGAGCTTCCATCTGCCGCAGCAGGGGCATCAAGACCGCGCCGCTCGCTCCGAGCGTCATGCCTTTGGTGAAATTTCTTCGAGTGGTCATCATTTGCGGTAGAGGAATGAGTCGGATGTTAACAGCGAGACTAGGAGCTCGCTAAATTTCCCGCCGCTATCGAGATACGCTTTCTCTGCGGCGATGAGAGTTTTGGAGTCGCTGAGCATTTCGTTGCGACCCATCCAGTAGCGGAAGCAGTGACGGATGATCGACTGGCGGACGCGGGTCGATTTGGCGAGCCTGTGCACGAGATCGTGGGCGTCCTTGACCGGGCCGTCGATGCCGGACTCGCCGGTGCCGGTGATCTTGCCGCTGGTGTCGAAGGGGAATTCCACCAGTTCGTCCTTTTCCAGTCCCGACTTGATCTTGTCCGGGGTGAGCATGGTCTCGAAGCGTTTTTGTTTCTTGCTATAATACATCCCGGTGCGGACCCAGCCGCGGTCGGTGAAGCTCTCGAAGGGCATTCCGAGTGGCTCGAAATGTTTGTGACATTTCCAACATTCGTTGACTTTGGTGACCTCGAATCTTTGGCGCAGGGTCTTGTCGTGGTCCTCTGGGATTTTGGCATCGACGCCGATCGGGAGGGCCGGGACGTTGCCGGCGAGCAGGTGGGTGCGCACCCAAATGCCGCGGTGAACGGGATCGTTGGCGTCGTTTGTGGAGTGGGTGATCAGCCAGCTGAGGTCGTGGAGCATGCCGGCGCGGAAGGTGTCGTCGGTGAGTTTATTGGACTTTTTGATCATGTCGGCCCGCCACGCGTCGGCTTTCTCTTTTGGCTGGGACTTGAGTTTTTTCGCGTGCCGTTCGTCGACCATTTTGAGGAGCTGGGTGCGGCTGTTATTGAAGCGCGGCGAGGTCAAGAGTTCTTCGAAAACCTGTTTGTCTTCATTCACGATGGCCGCGATGTGCCCCTGCGGTGCGCCAATCAGTGCGCGCCCTCCCATGCCGGGACCGGGGCTGTCTTTGAAGGTTCCTTCCGCTCTGGGATAGAGGAAGAATTCCTCGAAGAATCGCACGATGCGCGGGTAGTAGGCGAAGCCGTGGTCGCCTTCTTGGATCATACGGTGGAAGGCGCTGGCAGGGAAGTGCTTGCGGATCGGTGGCGCGCCGGCGGCCATCATCGCACGCACCACTTTCTCGACTTCGGTCTTGTTGCTGAGTTTTCCTTCCCCGTAGGCTTTTTGGATGATCAGATTCGCGCTTGGAGGGGAATCGGTGAGGGCGTATGAAAGGGCGAAGGAGATCTCTTGCGGCGAGAGCAGACGCCGGCCGTGTTCATCGTCGGCACCGCGACCGAGTTCGAGCCGGTAGACGGCTTCGCTCGATAAGTAGATGCCGAGCAGCGTGGTCTTGAGACCGGCTTCGTTGCCGCCCTCTGCAAGGTTGCGCTCCATGAAGGCCAAGTATTTTTGGAACTCGGTTGCACTGATCGGGCGACCGCAGGCCCGTTCGAACTCTTCGCGAATCACGCGCTCGAGCGCCTCTCGTGGTGGTTGTCCTTCCGCTTCTGAAATGACCTTGAAGCTCTCTTTGCCAGCGAGATGGATGGGTTTTCCTTTGTCGGGGCCGTAGGTCATCGGTGCGAGCTCGCGGTCGTGGATCTGGTTGGCGATGATGTCTGAAAGGGCGAGCTGCAGCGCGAGGAAGCCCGACTCGTCCATGATTTCCTGGTCGGCATAGTCGCGGAGACCGCTCGATTTCGATTTGTAACTGAGGGGCTGCGCTTCGATTCCGCCGCGTACGATTTGTTGGTATCTTTTGCCGCCGTAAATGTGCGGGCTCATGCGCCACAGGCGCGCCGGGGTGAAAGGGGGGGTGCTGATCGAGCCGTCGAACAGGAGCTCGTGACTGACGCGATTACCGAACTCCGGAAGCAGCATGCGCGATTCGAGTTCGAATCCCTTCCCGGCCAACCTGAGCCCCTCTTTGATCCAGCGAACGACTTCCTCGCGCTCGGCCGCGCTTGGCTGCCGTTTTTTCTCGGGTGGCATTGTCCCGATCTCGAGTTGTTCGAGCACGCGCTCCCACAGGGCGACGGTATCGCCGTTGCTGAAATCGCCCCCGATCGTATCTAGCGAGACTTTCCCCTTCTGGGTCTCATCGTCGTGGCAATCGATACAGTTCGCCGCCAGGAACGGGACGATGCCTTGCTTGAAATAATCGTCGCCCGCAGCATCTGCTTTTCCAGTGGCTAAGAGCGCCGCGATTAAGATCGTTGCGATGATGGTGGAGTATCCGATCAAAACGGTGAAAGGGGAGAGCTTAAATGAGAAACTGGCGAGGAGGTGTAGTCGTTGACGGCCTGCCATCGGGCGAGGTGGTTCAGATCAAACGTTGCTCCAGGACTGACTTATTCATCAATCCGGAATTTCATGAAGTCGTTGCGACCTCGATTGGGGCCGATGTGTCTCAGCGCGATCATGACTGACTGCTAGCAAATACCTTTTCTGAGCCCGGCGTTACCGGGCACCTTTCGGGCGGGTTGGTGGGGGTGGGGTGAACACCACCCCCCGCACGCAACGCAGGGATTCAGTGCCGCCAAGGTAGAGGTCAGGGCCGGAAAACGCCAGCCGCCCGCCGCTGCCCGTGGTGCCAACGAATTCGATGGAGGCATCGAGGGGATTGATGCGGGCGAGGGCACTGTCGATGAAGGTCCAGATTTTGCCATCAGGCCCGAGGCGGAAATCCCACGGATCCCATTGGTGGCCGCCAACATCCATGGGGATGGGGTAGGGCAGCGTCTTGGTGAAGAGGAGTCGCTGTGTTACCGCATCGATGCCGTAGAGGATGCTCGATCCCTTGGGGTCGGTCGGAGACTCCGTCCAGCCGATGACACGGGCGCCGCCGACGGCGACAAGCGGGCCCGAGCAGCGGCTGCCGGGAATCGGGGCGAGGATGTCTGGGCTCAGTGTATTGGACTCGGTGTTGAAGAAGAAGAGCGGGGCGTCGGCGGCCTTTGTGAGGCCCTGCTCGGGGTTCTCCACGGGGAGGGTTGAGAGGACGAGCACGCGTCCGTCGTCGACGGCGGCCATGAAGCGAATCTGACTGGCGGCGAAGGGTTTCCATATACCGCCCTCGGTCCCGGTGGCGACATCCATCCAGGCGAGGCCGCCCCAGTTGCCCTCGCGCATCCAAACGCCACCGAAATAGACCTTCCCATTCCCGGCGGCGGCGGCCAGCATTTTTCTGGCACCGGCTTTCTTCAGATACATCAAGCGGCGTGGATTGCTTTGCGGATCCGTTTCCGCGACGACGTGGGAGGCGTCGAGGGGTTTGTTCGCAGTCCACGGGCGAGCGGGGTCGAGGACGTAGAGTGCCCCACTGGGATAGCCGCTCATGTAGACCTTGCCGTCGTCGATCACCGAGGCGTAGTGGCTCAAGCCGCATTTGCCCGGGTGAACGCTCTGCCCGGTTTGGGGATCGTGGAAAAAGTTGCCCTGGTAGTGGCCGGCGGTGCCCATCAGCCGGCCGTCCGGAATTTCGAAGAGGCGGTCGATCTTGAGCGGATACATCGTAACTTCGAAGCGCAGCGCGCGCCAGCCCGCGGCCTCCATCTCGGTGCGGGTGGGTGGTGGCGGGGGTGGTTCATCACCGTTTGGCAGGGCGGGGGCCGATTCGTTGCCTGCCGGTGCCGCGGCCCGGGCTTCAGCGGTGCGATACCAGACAGCGGCCACTCCATTCACGTCGGGGTTTGCATCGACATAGGAGAGTTCGGGTTCGGGCGGGCGAGGGGGCACCGGCCGGGAGGCAGGCCAGGGGGGCGTCGGGTTCTCGACGGCCATCGCGATGGCCTTGCCGTGGGAGAGCCAGAAGTTTTCGTCGCGAAACGCGCCCTCGGGTTGGCTGGTGCGGGAGAAGAAGCTGGCCCCGCCATCGTTCTGGTTCACGCCGAGGAAACCATCCGGCGCGGAATTCGTGTGCAGCACCTCAACCGTGCGGGATTCGCGGTCGAAGGCCACGAGATACCAGGGCGTCTTGCCGCTGACGATGTAGATGAAGCGGTCGTCGACGGCCATGCCGTAGGCCCACGTCGGGTGCGGGGCGTGGCTGGGGCCGAGCGCGCCGTAGGATGTTACCGCAAGCGTATCCGGATCAATGCGCACGGCGGTGACACTGCCGGAAGGATGCGATCCGGCACAGTAGATCATGCCATCGGGTCCCAGCACCATCGGGTGCGTCTCACCCAGGATGTCCGGCGGCATGGCCACCGCATTCAGGGTGAAGGTATTGGTCGCCGGGTCGTAGAGGCAGATTTGCTGGCGCAGATTGCCATCGAGGATCGACAGGAAGAGTTTGCCATTCGGTGCGATGACGGATGGGGCCAGGTGAAAATTGGCGTAGGTCGAACCGGTCTCGATGGTCTTCACGGTGCCCGCAGCGAGGTCCATGAGGGCGATGGTGTTCGGCCCACCGTATTGCTTGAAGAAGATCTGCACCAGATCGACCGTCTTACCATCGGGATTGGGCACGAAATAGTGGCCGCTGAGGGAAACGGTTTTGACCGGTTCGGAAAGAGATTCCACGGTGAGTTGAGGCGCGGCGGCGCGCAGGGCCTTCAGGTCGGGCTGTTCCCGCACGGGCCAGGAATCGTCGGCAAGCGTGGTTGCTGCGGAGCAGGGGATCAAGGCGGCGCGCGCGATGATCGTCAGTCTCTTCAGCATTTCGGTAACTCTTGTTACAGAATTGCTTTTCTGACCCGGCGTTCCTCGCTGCCTGTGAGGCGGAGTTGAAGTGGTTGCAGGGAGAAGAAGAGGGATCATTGATCCGATTTGACCGGGGATCATGGGAAGCTTCAAGCTTGAAGTTGGCTTTACTGCTAGGAGTTTGCGGTTGGCGGAAGGGCTTTGAAGCTGCCGTTTGGAACGGAGCGGAGGGGGAGAGAGGGCTGCATTATTTTTTCTCCAGGGCGCGGATCCAATCCTCAATCGCCTTATTTCGGGCGGTGAGCGGATCATCAAGACGGAAGTCCGGCGTGACCCAAACTCTGGTCCCATCCTTGGTGAATTTTAAGATGCCACCCCACCTTCCGAATCATCAAATCGCCACTCCGAAAAGGCAAACGGTTCACCGTTGGGTGAAGAATTAGCAAAGGGCTTCTCTCCAAAACGGCCCTTCTCCCGGAGAATCACCAAATCGGCCTGAAGATCAGCAATTGCACCCACCTCTGTCACTGGATAAATCAAGCCATTCCAGCCGATGGCATATCTCTGAGGGTCATCACGAGAAGCAGGCAGAACCCAAGCCCGGGCAGGCATCGCCTTACTATTCTCCTGCCTTTTGACGTGGTGATACGGCATGCCACGAGGATCAGCCAAACCAAATTCAAAAAGAGTCTTCATCGTCGCCGCGATCTTCCCTTCGGAATCCGAGACACCCTTGGGCAAGGACCAGTCCGCATTCTGATGGGGCGGGATCGGCCATGGTCGCATCACGGCCTCGTCCTGAGCACAAGCACCAGTCCCGGCAGCCAAAAGCAGCGAAAAAATAATCGCCGAATAATCAATCACTTGCTTCATGAACAAGCTTACCATAGCAAAATCTCAACCTGAAAGAACTCTTCACGAACGATGAATGGGGAGCTTCTCTTTGGTCCGACTGAGAAGGAGGCCTATCGAAGGTGAGGAGGGGGAGGAAAGGATTTTGAAGCATCTGGCGACGGTCTATTCGAAGATTTTTTTGGAGCAGTTGAGGCGTGAGATTTTAACCTTCCGGGAACAGGGAATCGAGCGGGCGGGGATTGTGGTGGATCCGATGCACTACAAATGGAGTGGGGATGGCGAAGACGCTGGCGAAAGCTGCCGAGAGCGGCGGGGGCTTTGTCAGGCTCTGAATCGCCCGCAGGATTGGGTGTGGAAAAGGCATGTGGATGGCGCGGCGTGTTCAGGTGTAAAAGAACTTAGAAATTCCTTTTTAAGTATTGTCGAAAGAAATTGGACATCGCGCTGGCTTCGGCTGACCCTCGGGAAGCACCGGTCAATACCTTCAGCAGATCAGTGGAATTCCTACCCTCAAAAGCATGCCCATAGAACCCCGACCTTTTTCCATGAAATGGATGATCATAAGTATGGTGGTCTTTATCGCGTCCGAGATTGTGATCGGCTATTTTCTCGGGAACTTGATCGTTGGGCGTTTTGCTTCGATGGGCCTGAAGTTCCTGATGCAGGGGCTCAGCATGCTCATCGGTTTTTATGTCGGTGGTTTTCTCGTCGGAGTGATCTCTCCGGGAGTTCGGATTTGGGAGCCTGCTGCTGGCGCTTTTTGCTCAGTCGGTCTACTCATGGTCGTGACGTTATTTACGCCTTCAGTTTTTTATCACTTTAGTCTGATCAAGGTCATTCTTGGTGGAATCATAGCCTTCGCCCTAGCTCTCTATGGCGCAAGAATGGGGGAGCGGGTGATGAGGAATCGACTGGATGAATGAGGTGAGACTCAAATCTTTGTTGCAGGAGTTTTTATCACCAAGAATAGGCAAACCCTTTCGACTACTGACCCAAATTGTCGCACGCTAACCCCTGTCTCCAATATGAATTCCAAGCACCCTCAAATCGCCGAAGGCCTTGGTGTCATGTCAGGCACCTCATTGGACGGGCTGGATTTGGCGCACTGTCGCTTCGAGGAGAACTTTGAAGGTCAAGTGATCTGGGAGATTGTCTGTGCAGAGACCATCCCTTTGCCTGACTCGTGGAAGGAGCGGCTTTCACGACTCCCTGAATCGAATGCCGCAACCTTTGCTCGCACCGACGTTGAATTGGGGCATTTCATCGGCGCAGAGGTGGCTGAGTTTGTCGAACGTCACCAGCTTTCCCCGGAATTTGTGGCGAGTCATGGACAGACCATCTTCCACCAACCTGATCAGGGATTCACCTCGCAGATTGGCGATGGGGAAACTCTGGTCAGCCATCTGTCGTGTCCCGTGGTGAGCAATTTTCGAAACAAGGATGTGGCCTTGGGTGGACAGGGGGCGCCGCTGGTTCCGTGTGCGGAACGAGCTTTGTTTCCAGAGATCGACCTCTTTCTCAATCTCGGCGGCATCGCCAATATCTCCATCGGTGACTCCGCCTTCGATGTTTGTGTCTGCAACATGGCCCTTAATTGGTTGGCGTCACGGGCCGAACCTTCTCTTGATTACGACGCCCATGGGCAATTGGCCGAAAAGGGCGCAGTGTCCCAGGATCTCCTGGAGGGACTCGAGTCTATCGAGTGGTATCAGACACCTCCACCTCGTTCGCTGGGAGCTGAATGGTTTGAAGAGCAGTTGCGGCCGATCCTGAACGATCCCTCCCTCTCAATCGAGAACCGGCTGGCGACCTATTGCCGACACATCGCTTTACGGATTCGTGATTCCTTGAAATCCAGCAAGGCAGCCGGGGAGATCCTGATCACCGGGGGCGGGGCACACAATCTTCACCTGTTCAACGAATTGAAACACGAGTTCGCTTCCATTGGGGTGGTGGTGCAAGTTGCAGTGGACCGCGAGGTGATCGATTTCAAGGAGGCCTTGTCTTTTGCCTATCTGGGTTGGCTGACATTACAGGGTAAGTTCAACACGATGCCCAGCGTCACGGGTGCCCGAAGGGCCGCCGTTTCTGGAAGCATTCACTTGCCATCCGTGGGTGGTTTCCACTTGAGTAAAAGCGATTCATGAATGGGTATTTGATTCTAGGCATCATCGTCAGCTATTTCGGGATCTTGTGTCTCATTTCCTACTTCACCGGCAGGAACGCCGATGATGAGACCTATTTTTCCGGCAACAAATCCTCTCCTTGGTATTTGGTGGCTTATGGCATGATTGGGACCTCTCTGTCCGGCGTGACCTTTATCTCGGTGCCAGGCTGGGTGGCGACCCAGCAATTCAGCTACATGCAGATGGTTCTTGGCTACCTGATCGGCTACACCGTCATCGCACTCGTTCTGATGCCTCTCTACTACCGGTTGAATCTGGTTTCTATTTACCAATACCTCGAGGAACGCTTTGGGCCTAAGTCCTACAAGGTGGGTGCGGGGTTCTTTCTGCTCTCACGCACGATTGGCGCTTCCTTCCGCTTGTTCCTGGTGGCAATTGTCTTTCAGTTATTGCTGGAAAAGCTGGGTTACAAGATCCCATTTGCGGTGCCGGTCTTCCTCTCCATCGCCCTGATCTATATCTACACCTTCCGGGGCGGCATCAAGACCGTCGTTTGGACCGATACCTTGCAGACGACCTTCATGCTGCTGGCTGGCGGATTGACCGTCTGGTGGATTTGTCACGATATGAATTTGGGGATATCGGGTATGGTCTCTGTGGTTCGTGAAAGCAAATACTCGAATGTCTTTGTCTGGGACTGGGCCGCGTCGAACCATCTCATCAAGCATCTGCTCTCAGGTGCCTTAATCGCGATTGCTATGACCGGGCTGGATCAGGACCTGATGCAGAAAAACCTGACCTGTAAGAATCTCGGGGATGCCCAGAAGAACATGTTCTCCTTCAGCGTGGTGCTGGTGGTGGTCAACCTATTGTTCCTGGCATTGGGCGCGTTGCTTTATCTCTATGGCACCAGCAAGGGGATTCTTCAGGAGGGAATCGTCGACGGGAAATTTCAGCTTCTGATCCAGGAAAATTTGCACAACCTGGCCTTCACTGAGCGAGGGACGGATGAACTTTATCCCATCCTGGCGATGGATTACCTGCCGACCTTCATTACCATCCTCTTCATCCTGGGACTCGTGGCCGCAGCGTATTCCAGTGCCGATTCGGCCCTGACCGCACTCACCACCTCCTTCTGTGTCGACTTCCTGCGCTTTGGAAAGACGGAGCGATCCGTCAATGAACGCAAGCGCCTGAGATATATGACCCAGTCAGGGTTCTCAGTCTTGATTTTTTTGGTCATCCTCGTTTTTCACCAGATCAGTAATGAGGCGGTGATTAGCTCCATTTTCAAGGCAGCAGGCTACACCTACGGGCCTTTGCTGGGACTTTATGCCTTTGGCCTGTTTACCAAAATGAAGGTCCGCGACTCACTGGTTCCCGCGGTCTGTCTTCTCTCTCCCGGACTGAGCTTTTTGATTGATTACCTCGGCGCCAAAATGGGATTCAGCTTTGGATTTCTACTCTTGTTACTCAATGGCGGACTCACCTTCGCGGGACTCTGGCTGGTGCGGCTCAGGAAATAGGACTCGTGATGACTGCCTGAAATAGGCGTTCAACCGCTTTTAAGGGAACACGTTTAAAGGAAGAGACAAATTAGAATGCTCACGCTCCCAGATGCGCGCTTCAACCAGAACCGTGTGGATCTGAACCGGAACTTCCCCGCCGAGAACCGCGTGGCCAGCTAGAAATACCGCAAATCAGCGCTCTCCGAGCCCGAGGTGCGCGCGCTTTCCGACCTAATCGGTAAGTTCCAACCGGCCGGCCTTGTTTCGATCCACCAGCCGCTCGCCTGCGTGGACTACGACGGTCCGGCAGCCGAACTCGCCGCTGCGATGTCCGCCGCCTGCGATTTGCCGGTCAAGCGTTTGGGATCGCGCCCCGGTTCGGCCGGTGCCTATTTTGGCGAGATCTTAGGGCGTCCGATCATCACACTGGAACTCCCCAAAAATCCAAACGACCCGGCGGTAACCTACTTGGGAGCACTTGCGGCTGCGGGATACCACGTCCATGGGACGTCGGCAGACTGACTTGGTTCCGAAGGACTCCTCAGGGGAGTGTCATGGAAATGAGGGAAAAAGAGATCGGCCTTATCTTGAAGAATTCTCACGAATACAGTTGCTGGTATTCGAATCGTGAGATTTAAGAGGCCTTGGAGACCTATGAATATTAATGCCCCCTGTCTCTCATCAACCGTAGATGAGCACGGCCCAATTCATGTTTACCAAACAAGGACCGGTTTGATTCTCAGCTTTGATGGGAAGATCTATCAGAGCTATATGAAGCTCAAAGATGTCAACGGCTTGGCGCTCGACTACACTCAGGCCATGATGACGGGGCTCTTGTTTATCCCCAGGGTGAAAACAGCCACCATCATGGGGTTGGGCGCAGGGTCAATGGCCAAGAACCTGCTGAGTAGCTTCTCCGACTTGACCGTCCATGCCGTTGAATACCGTGAAGAAGTGGTGAAGGTCGCAAAAAAATATTTTTACTTACCCGACACGGATCGCCTCGTTATTCATCGAGACGATGCTGCGAACCATCTCAAAAACACCGACGTGAAAAGCGACATCATCTTTTCGGATCTCTACAGTTCGGATGGGATGGAGCCGAAACAGGTGCACTCATCTTACCTGCGTGATTGTAAAAAAGCCCTCAATCAAAACGGTGTCCTCGTTCTCAATATCTGCCATACGGCACTGAAATCCCAGGAAGAGGTAGACGGATTGCTCGCACTCGAATTTGAGAACCGCCTCCTCAGTTTCGAAGTTGAAGGAGGGAACACGGTCGTGCTCGCCTTTAAGAACAAGATTCCCTCGATCACAAGAGAGGCACTGCTTGCGAAAGCGAAATGCTTGCAGGTGAAGATGAACATTGAGCTGGAGCCTTATGCCCAGCGATTTTGCGACGCACAGGATTTATGAGGGCCGAAACGATCGATTTTAAACCACGAATCTCACGAAGCATGACTGTGGAAACGTGATGCTCCTTCTCAACCTAGATTCGTGAAAATCGGTGCGATTCGCGGTAAAATCTCCCTACCTTGATCACCCTGTCGAGTCACCCCAGGCCAAGGTCTTGCTCCATCGAGTCGGTTAGGTTATCCAGAAGGCCTTATCGACCTCATTCTCATCCTCTTGAGTCAAGTCCCGTTCAGGCGTGTGAAGTGAAGTCGAAAGCAAACAAGGCACTTTACGAACCGTCATGAAAACGGGGTAAGTTCCATAATGAAACCGAAAAAATGAGAGGAAAGTTAGAATTATTAGCACCCGGTGGTGATGTTGAAGCGATCAAAGCTGCCATCGTCGCTGGAGCGAACGCGGTCTATTGCGGACTCGATGCCTTCAATGCCAGAAACCGGGCCGCGAACCTCTCGATGGATGATCTCTATGGCGTCATTCGGCTTGCGCATCAATACAACTGTGAAGTCTTCCTGACTCTCAATGTCGTGATTCTAGAGCACGAAGTTCCAGTGCTCGTGAAGTTGTTAAACCAAGTGGTGAACAGTGGGATCGATGGGCTGATCGTCCAGGATATGGGGGTCTTTCATATCGTGAAGAAGTATTTCCCGACTCTTCACATCCACGCCTCGACTCAGATGACGACTCACAATGAGGGGCAAATCTTATTTCTTGGGAAACTTGGGGCAAATCGGGTCAACCTTTCTCGCGAATTGAACCTTCCGGAAATCACGAAGTTGACCGCTCTGGCCCATGAAAATAACATTCTGACCGAGGTCTTCGTCCACGGAGCTCTTTGTATCGCGTTTTCCGGACAATGCTATTCGAGTTCTGTGAGCGTGGGGAACTCCGGGAATCGTGGTCGTTGTAGCCAGGCTTGCCGTGATAAATACGAACCGACTGCGGCCGGGAACGACTATCCCCTCAATTTAAAGGATAATTCAGCGATCTTTGAACTCCCGCAGTTGATCGAGGCCAAGGTCGATTCTCTCAAGATTGAGGGGCGCATCAAAGGAGCCCACTACGTCTATACCGTCACTGATACGTGGCGAAAAAAAATCGATCGCTTTGTCGAATCGGGAGACCTCAGCGGTGATGTTTCAAACCTCAATAAAGTCTTCAATCGGAGTTTCACCAGTTCATTCCTCACCGGAAAACTCTCCAAGGACATGTTTATCGATAGTCCGAAGGACTACAGCGCGAAGCATGCCCTTGAGCAAAGCGGGGCGGTGACTGAACGAGAGCGTCAAGGGGTTCAAAGGAATCTCTTCAATCACAAACAGGCTCTCGGCCTCACTCTCGCTGATAAAATAAAAGGCCTGAATATCGAGAAGGCCAACTTGGTAATCTCAATCAAGGCCGAGCTCGGTGAGAAGCTGATTTTCGCGGCCCAAACAGGGGAGAGAGAGTTCGCCGTCACTTCAACCTCTTTCCTGCGCTCATCCCAAGATTCCTCGCTTACGGCGGATCTCCTGACGAAGCGTTTAAAGAGTTTTGATAACGAAAATTACATCTTAACGGCGCTCGATTTCTCCAGTCTCAATGAAGGCTTAGGTGTCCCCTTTAAAGAGCTCACCGCGATGAAGAATGAGCTCGCCTTCGTTCTGAACGGATCGGTCGCGCTCGTGCCTCCGGTCGTAGTTCCCAAGCTTGCGCAAAATCCCAAAGTGGAAGTCTCTCCCAAGCTCTCCCTTCTCATTAGTAATGAAAAAGAGGCCCACCTTTGTGACGTCACGGATGCCGACATCTATTTCAAAATTCCAGAAAGCTTAAAAAAGGGCTGTGATAAACACAGCGAAATCCTTCTTCGGAATCCAAGGTTCATCCCATGGTTTCCCGCCGTCATGATCGGGAAGGATTATCTCGAGGCCGTCCGGATTCTGGAACTCACCAAGCCCAAACGAATCGTCACCAGTAATTCAGGAGTGGCCTACAAGGCCTTTGAGATGGGGATCGAATGGATCGCGGGTCCGTTTCTTAATACGACAAACTCTCACGCTCTCCTCGAGATGCAGGAGTCCCTCGCTTGTAAAGGTGCCTTCATCTCAAACGAAATCAATCGGAACCAAATCAGGAATATTCGACGTCCAAAGGGTTTCAAGCTCCTCTACAGTATCTACCATCCCATCCTGATGATGACCTCCCGCCAATGCTTCTTCCAAAGAACGGTGGGCTGTAAAAAAGCGGCGATTGAAGATAACTGCATGCTGAGTTGCACCAAAGCCACCACCATCACGAACGTCAAAGGGATCTCCTTCGCGGTCGATAAGCAAAAAGGGGGCTACCCGAGTATCTACAATCACGAACAATTCTTAAACCTCGAAGCGGTGAGAGACTTCTCTGATCTCTTCGATGAATTTTTCATCGATCTGACTGACATTGGCTCGGGCTCAAAAGAGAAACTGGATAAAGTGAGACTGATTCAAGAATTTGAGAAGTTCCTCGCTGATGAGAATCAAACGAAAAAAGCCCTCCATGACATGGTCGAGGTGAAAACAAATGCCCAATACGTGCAGGGTCTTTAAGCCGAAGGAAGATTAGGTTCTCAGCAGTGAATGTTCCGTGCAATAGGAAGTCACTTCATCAAAACCAACTGTGATGGAATCTCGTAAGTCACATTCCTTCGCCAACTCAGCGTATGAACTGGTCCAAAAATCGGGAGGATTCGCGAGAGTGAGTGGGCGTTCATGCGAGCTTCGGAGGCGCAAATCAAGCCCTCTGCAAAACTGTCACCGAGCCGCGAGCCGGAGTCAGGGACTGGGCGGGTCAAAACGCTGCTCCGTCTTAAATCGTCTTTTAACTTTGCCAGAATTAGATCAAGTGATAGAAGAA
>JBLHUR010000152.1:0-14404 GCA_047629805.1 Akkermansiaceae bacterium
CGCCGCTGAAGTCGCGGAGAATTTCAGCGGCGGGGCCATTTTTGACGAGGTCCGGGACGGTGCGAATGTCGAGAGTAGCCGTAGCGTGAGCAGGGACGATATTAGGTCGGGTTCCTCCTTCGATCATGCCGAGATTGAGGGTCGAGGTGCCGAGGGTGGGATGGGAGCTCTCCGAGATACGTTCGAGAAATGCTCCGTGGAGTTCGCGGAGGGCGTCCATCATTTTGAGGATGGCGTTTTCTCCGAGGTGAGGTTGGGAAGCGTGGGTGGATTTGCCAGTGGTTTTGACGGTGGCCCAGAGGCAGCCCTTGGTGCAGTAGACTGCTTTGAGCGAAGTTGGCTCACCGACAATCGCGAATTGATATTCCGAGGCGTGATGTTGCGCAAAATGTCGGGAACCCGGTTGGCTGGATTCCTCGCCCATGAAGCCGACGAAATCGACGGCGACGGGGAGTTCGGCGAGGACTTGATGATTTTCTTTGAGCCCCCAGAGCATGGCGGCCATGGGGCCTTTTGTGTCGGAAGTACCGCGACCGTGAATTTTCCCATCGCGAATTTCGGCGCTGAAGGGATCGATGGTCATTCCGGCGATGCCCACGGTATCGAGATGAGGCCCGAGAAGGATACGCGGGCGGTTGTCGGAGCCGGGAGCGCGGGCGATGAGATTGGGGCGGCCCGGTTCGGGTTCTTCGAGAACGACATTGAAACCCAGTGGTTTGAGGAAGGATGAAACGAATTCCGCCATTAATTTTTCGCCGTTTGGAGAGACTCCGGGATCGCCCTCGGGATTGACGGAGGGGATCTGAACGAGGGCTTGCAAGAGTTCGACAACGGACTGCATGGCGGGAGGATAGTGGAGAGAATGGGTCCTTGGAAGTTTTTCGTCTTGGCAAGGGGGGGCAGATTTGGCGATATTAAAGCTTATGAAGAACCGTTTCACTCTCGGCATCTCGGTGATGCTACTCGCTTGCTTTGCATTTGTTGGATTAGCCCAGAAAAAGGAAGATGATTCCGCCAAGGTTATCAAGGTCCTCATTTTGGACGGACAGAATAATCATAATTGGGAGGAGACGACTCCGGTGTTGAAGCAAATTTACGGGAGCAACGACCAATTCTCCGTTGAAGTGAGCACCAGTCCTGGAAAAAAGGGAACTGAGGCAGATTGGGAGAAGTGGCGTCCCGATTTCTCCAAATACGATGTTGTGGTGAGTAACTACAATGGCCAGATGTGGCCCGGTGAAGTGCGCTCAGCCTTCGTTGACTTTGTCAAAAATGGCGGTGGCTTTGTCGTCGTTCATGCAGCGGACAACGCCTTTTCGATGTGGCCGGAATACAACGAGATGATGGGTCTCGGTGGCTGGGGTGGACGGAACGAAAAAAGCGGTCCTTATGTTTATTACAAGGATGGCAAGCTGGTCACCGATGAATCCAAGGGACGCGGTGGTAACCATGGCCCCCAGCATGAGTTCGTGATCACGAATCGTGCCGATGATCACCCTATCACCAAGGGCATGCCCAAGGAGTGGCTCCATACAAAAGATGAGCTTTACGACATGCTCCGCGGACCAGCGAAGAATATGAAGGTTCTGGCAACTGCTCCCAGTGAAAATACGAATCGTGACGAGCCCATGTTGATGGCCCTCGATTACGAAAAAGGCCGCGTTTTCCACACCACCCTTGGTCATGCTGATTACTCAATGCAGTGTCGTGGATTCTACGACACCCTTCTTCGTGGCACTGAATGGGCTGCAACGACCAAGGTGAGCGTGGCATGGTCAAAGGACTTTCCTTCCAAGGACAAGATTTCTCCAGTGAAGGCAGCGGAGTAAGCTGTTTTTGAATTGAGGAATTAGCGGGCCGCCATTGCTCTGACTCTCAAATCTCTGCTGATGACATTGCTCACCGGGGCAGTTCTCCTGCCTTTGGTTGGCGCGGTCCTCCATCCCTTGATGGGGTGGTGTGTGCAGCAGGGGACGAGCCGTGGGGTGAGGCTCACCGTGACGGTTGCGGTGGCAAACCTTGTCACCGCTCTGATCTTTTTTTGCTACCTCGATCCGGAGGGTGGCTTGACGCTTTCGGGAAAAGATTGGTGGGCCATCGGAAACGGGATGCTTTTCTTTTTGGGGCAATGGTTCTCGATTCAGTCCGTGAAAGCGGGCGACCTTGCCGTTCACTCTTCGGCCTTGGGAATGAAGGTCGTGATTGTTGGTTTTTGTTCCATGCTTGTCGGGCTGGAGCCCAGCTCGTGGAGTTTAGTGACGGGAGTTTTGCTGGCGACTCTTGCGGTGTTTCTTGTCTCGGGTGGCAGCGCCGAAGGTTGGCGGACTCATCGGGTTACGGTGGGGCTTACTCTCGTTGCTTGTCTCTTTTTTGGGTTCAATGATTTTCTGACCGGCTGGCAGAGCCGTGAGATTGGAGCGGCCCGTTGGCTAACTCTTATGACGGGGACCAGTGGGGTGATTTCACTGGGATTATTGGTTTACCGGAGACAGCAAGCGGCGGTGTTGTGGAGGTCGCCCCGGATAGGCGTTTTCGTCATGGGAGCGGGGGTTCTCTTAGGAATCCAGGCGCTGGCAGTGAATCTTGCCTTTAGCGGCTATGGGCAACCTACCTTGAGTAACGTGGTCTTCAGTTCACGTGGTCTCATGGCGGTGCTCTTTCTCTACTTGATCGGAAAAAAGAGTGATCCGCGCTTTGTGAAAAAGCAGACGATGGGGGCGATCTTGATGGTGGTAGCTTTGGCGATCGTGCTGGGAGCGGGAGCATAAAAACCCTCCCACTCTTTTTTCTGGTCACTTTGGACCGGTCTAAGGTCGTCCTGATTGACTTTGATCGAGGTGGTTGATGGTCTGTTTGGATCCAGGGACAGTCCATTGCATCGATCCTCTCAGAGCTCGTTGCGTGAATTGATGGGCACGCCGAGAAGCATCGGGGATGGAAAGTCCTTCGGCTAGTCCGGCGGTGAGGGCTGCGGCGAAGGTGCAGCCGGTCCCATGACTTTGAGGAAGGTCGAGATGGGGGGCGTCAAATGCTTCGAGATCTTCTCCCGTGGCGAGAAGATCCCGGTGGACGTTATCGAGTTCCAAATGTCCGCCTTTGAGATAGCAGGCGACTTTATATTTCTCGGAAAGTTCTTTCGCTGCGTCTTCCTGCTCTTGGGCAGTTTCGATGGACCTCCCTAGCAGGAGGGCAGCTTCGGGGATGTTCGGGGTGATGACGGTGGCGAGAGGGAGAAGGCGCTCGGCGATGGCATCGAGCGCATCTTCGACGAGGAGGGGGTCTCCGGTGGAGGCCACCATGACGGGGTCCACGACGATGGGGACTTTGACATCTTGGAGCAGTTCACAGACTGCGACAATGTGGGCCTTGGAATAAAGCATGCCTGTTTTGATGGCGGCGACAGGGTAGGAGGAGAGGAGGAGTTTGATCTGATCTTGCAAGATGACCGGGGGAATGGGGTGGACCTTGCTTACGAGAAGGGGCGTTTCAGAAACGACACAGGTCACGGCGGTCAGTCCGTAGAGTCCCAGCGCCGTGAAGGTTTTTAAGTCGGCTTGTATTCCGGCACCGGCTGAGCTGTCGGAGCCGGCGATGGTGAGGGCGATGGGAGGAGGCATATGAGAATGATAGGGCGGAGCTGGGGTGATGCAAGGGGGGTGAAGAGATGGACTTGCGCCGCGATGACTGCTGGATAGACTGTCGGGGTGGCGATAGAATTTCAAGCGGTGCCGGGTCTCCGGGTTGAGGTGAAAGAAGTGATCTTTATGCCTCATTTGGAAGCTCCACCGGAGCGGCCCTATCCCTTTGTGTATTTCATCACGATCATCAATGATTCGAAGGAGGTGATCACGATCAGGGGGCGGAAATGGATTCTCAAAGATGACCACGGTGAGACCACGGTTGTTGAGGGGCAGGGTGTGGTGGGGGAAACTCCGGTGCTACAGCCGGGGGAACGTTTTTCCTATAATTCCTACCACGTCATTCAGAACGATAGCGAGGTGAGCGGGGCTTTTTTTGGAACGAACCACGCAGGGGAAGGAGTGCGGGTTAGTATTCCGGTCTTTCAATTGAAAGTGCCGGAGGGCAATTGAAGGTGATAAGCGGAAGGGAGGGAAGACTCTCAGGCGAATGGCAGAGCGCTCGGCTTAGGTTCCGGTTGAAAGCTCCGATTCTCGGAGCACTCAAAAGGGCTTCGCAATGCGACGGCCATCTGAGCAAGGAAGGACATCTCTCTGAATGTCCAGCTGTGCGGGCGGGGCTGACCTTTGTGGGCCTCGCGGTTGGAGCCTCTGGAGAGCCACCTTCCTTGGTTACTTCGCTTCGCGAAAGACCCGGAGGCAAGCCAGCCTCTTTCTACTAACGCGGACTCCTTTGTGAGGCTGAGTGACCATGAGTGCCAATTACACCCGTGCCGGAGGGGGGGGTGAGGACTTCGTGCATATTGAGGTCGTGGTCTTCCGAGGGCAGGTCATCGAGAAGCTGGCATGTGAAGCAGACACCGATGCGCTGGGCCTCGGGGAATTTTTTGAGGGCACGGTCATAGTATCCGCCTCCTTGTCCCAGTCGTAGTCTAGTTTGGGTGAAGGCAAGACCGGGGCAGACGATGAAGTCGAGTTCGGTGGCGGGAGTTCCGGAGCGGGGTTCGAGGATGCCAAAGGGGCCTTTTTTGAGGTGAGTGCGATCTTGGACCGGGAGAAATTCCATCTCGGTTTTGCTGAGAACACGGGGGAGAAAAAAATCGACTTGGGGAGAGCTTGCGAGCAAGTCGAGGAGGTGCACTTCGGTCGCGGCTCCGGCGAAAAGGGCGACTCTGGCTCCCGGTGGGAAGATCAGTTGGTTCCGGATTTCTTGTGATTCGCTGGTCCGCTGGGCGGGAGAGAGTTCGATCAGAAGCTCCCGCATCCTTGCCCGGAGATTCGCTTTGGCACTTGTCTTCCCTGTCATGTTGACGAAACTATACACGTGAAGCGTTTCTTTGGACAAGCATGGCTCATGTTGGCCCTGATGGGAGGGCTCGAGGCTCAAGAAGCAGTTCCTGCTTTCGAATTCAAGACGCCTATTGTTCGCGAGAGTGTTTTTAAGGAAGGTCTGGGTCTTCTGGATCGTGAACGGGATGAGTATGCCGGTGCCATGGCGGCTTTTGCGACGAACTATGTCGTTGCAGAAAAGGCCGATCAAGCGTCGCTGAACTTTGCGAGCAAGGCTCTTGCTCTGGCTTTACATCTTTCGTCGCGAAATAAGCGGGCGATGGTGACGAAGTTCCAGCTGGGCAAAGGGATCTTACCTAAGCTGGTCGAATCGGAATACAGTCCCAAAACTCTCGCGGCACTTTTCGTAATGAGGGCGGAGACTCTCTTTGAGCAGAAAGGGGAAAAGAACCGACTTCTCGCGCGTGCTCTGATCGATCTCGCGGTCACTATCGATCCTCACAATGAAGATGCGATCTACGCCTTTGAATTGCAGAAGATCGATTATGGTGAGTTGAAATGGGAGCAATTTACGGATGCTCCGAAGTGAAGATTCCTAATCCTTAAGGTAGGGTTCGAGGGCTTCTCTCAGGGCGGTGCGGGCGCGGAAGAGTTGGCTTTTGACGGCGGGGATGGAGAGTTTGAGAACGGCCGCGATTTCCTCATAAGGCATCTTCTCATAGCGACGCAGGACGACGGCGAGGCGTTGCTTTTCGGGGAGGGAGGCGATGGCTTGATCGATGACTTGCTGGAGTTCGCCATCGACGAGGGATTGATCGGGACGGGATGATTGATTGGGATCTTCGACTGATTTGTGCCAATCATCCTCCTGTTCATCGAGTGAGTGTTCCTTGCGTCGGGACTTCTTGCGGGTGGCATTAAAAACGAGGTTCCGCGTGATGGTGAAGAGGAAGGTCGTGAACTTGGCGGTCGGTTCGTATCGCTTGGCCGATTTCCAGAGCCGCAGGAAGACCTGTTGGGCGATGTCCTCGCTATCGGGCGAGCGGTTCGTCATCTTGGCGACGGTTCCAATGACGGCATGTTGGTGCTTTTCGACGAGCGCGCGGAAGGCCTCCTCATCGCCACGCTTCACGCGAGCCATCAGGGCCAAGTCTTCCTCGTTCGCGTCATCTCCCATCGCTTGGTTGATCTAACCTCAGGGAGCGCAGTGAGTCGCGGTAAAATTTCAAACTTCTTCCGCTGCGATCAAGTCGTCGAAAGTTTGCCGCTTACGGGCCACTTTTGCGGTGTCGCCATCGACCAGGATTTCGGCAGGGAGCGGGTGGGAATTGTAGGTGGTCGCCATGACCATTCCATAAGCTCCGGCGCTCATGAGGGCGATGGTGTCGCCTGGCATGAAGCTGGCGAGCGAGCGGTTTTGGCAGAAAAAATCTCCGCTCTCGCAAATGGGTCCGACGACATCAACTGATTCCACGGCGCCGCTGGGCTCGGTGAGAGGGACGATCTCGTGATGCCCTTCATAAAGAGCGGGGCGGATGAGATGGTGCATTCCTGAATCCACGATCTTGAATGTCTTGGTGCTGCCTTTTTTCTCGTAGAGGCACTTCGAGAGGAGGACGCCGGCATTTCCTGCGATGAAGCGACCGGGTTCGAGGAGGACTTTTAAACCAAGAGTCTTGAGAGTCGGGACGATGGCTGCGGCGTATTGATTAGGGGTGAGCGGGCGGGTCTCTTCCGGTTGATCAGTCCACCAGGATTCCTGACCGGAGGCGAGGGCTTCCTCGTAGATGATGCCGATGCCACCTCCGATGGAGAAAAATTCGATCCCGTATTTGCTCTTAAGATCGGCGGCGAGAGGGGCCACTTTTCCGACCGCTTCCACGAAGGGCGCGACGGAGGTGAGCTGGGAGCCGATGTGCATTTGCAGTCCCTTGAGGTGGAGATTTGGAAGTTTAGAGGCGCGTTCATAAGCGTCGGCAATGAATGCGAAGTCGATTCCAAATTTGTTTTCCGATTTTCCGGTAGAAATATATTTGTGTGTTTTGGCGTCCACGTTTGGATTTACGCGGAAGGCGATGGGCGCAATGACGTCCATTTCAACTGCGACACTGCTAATAAAGGCGGCTTCTTCTTCTGACTCCACGTTGATGGAGTAGATGCCTTCTTTAAGAGCATACTCGATTTCGGAGCGGGTTTTTCCGACTCCGGCGAAGGTGCATTTGGCGGGGTCGCCACCAGCCTTGATGACGCGGTAGAGTTCGCCGCCGGATACGATGTCAAAGCCACTTCCGAGATCAGCGAGGAGGCGGAGGACGGAAAGGTTTGAATTGGCCTTCACGGCGTAAGCGACTTCGTGGTCGAGTCCTTCGAATGCCGAGTCGAGACTGGTGTAGCGGTCACGGAAGGTTGCGGCGGAGTAGACGTAAAGAGGGGTGCCGTGTTCCTTGGCAAGATCGCCGAGGGAGACATTTTCGCAGTGGAGGGATCCTTGAGTGTAGTGAAACGAGTGCATCTATGAGGTGGTATCGTCGATGGGAAGTCGAGGCTGTCAAGACTGCACCCCGAAACAAATTCTGAAAAAAATGAAGAAAAGGTGAGCGTTTTCTCCTGAGAATTGTCTTCCTTTGGGATGACCTTTTTAAGTGAGGATAAGAAAGGAGGACCTGGCTGGGTCATGTTGCAGAATCCGGGGCTGAATATTGCAACCTTTGGGGTGTTGATTATGGTTGCGGTTCACCTTTCGACTTACTCGATCTTCCGATTGGAGGGGCAAGCTGGTGTCAATTCATTCTATCTCACCGGCGGCCTGTCATGGGAGGGGATCAAAGAGGGGCGAATCTGGGCGTTATTCACTCATAATTGGTTGCACGGAAATTGGTCTCATCTCTTTCTGAACGGGATCCTCTTTTACTATGCCTCGGCCCGTTTGAGCCATGTTTTGAGTAGCTGGCGGATTCTGACTCTTTTTTTGATTTGCGGAATGGGAGCGGGGCTGGTTCACGTGGTGGCTCAGGCCATTTTCCCTGGTTTACCCAGCCTGCCTTTGGTGGGGGCTTCGGGCGGAATTTTTGGAATGCTCTTAGGATTCTTTGCTCTCTCTCCCGATTCGCGAATGCTCCTGATTCCGGCTTCGGCTCGTAATCTCGCGAAGGGGATTTTGATCTCCAGCTCCTTTTTATTCATCGTGACTCCCGGTCTCAATCTCCCCCTGATGGCTGATTTGGGACGGTGGTTGGAAGGTGCTTTTGGGCCGAAGCTCTTTCAAATGGCCCATCTTGCTCATTTTGTGGGAGGTCTTTTGGGCTGGGCTTTGATTTTAAAATTCTTTCCCCGCCTCCTGACGCGGGAGGATTTAGAAAAGATGAGACTGGAGAGGGAACTGCCGAGGGGAGAGTAGCAGAGGCTTCTGAGAGGATTTTCAAGATTCGCGCATTGGTTGGGGCGTCTTTGACGGCGATGCGGATCGCTCGTTCGCGAAGACCTTCGCCCATATTGCCAGGATTTCGAAGAAAGAGGTTCTGCTTTCGGCAGGCGAGAATGAGTTCCTCGGTAGTCGGGCCGTGAGCGGGGAGTTGGCAGAGGAGGAAATTTGCGACCGATGGAAAGACCGACCACCCCAGTGCGGTGAGGCCTTTTTCGAGATTATGACGAAGGATGCGGGTTTCGGCGCAGCGCCGCTCATAGTAAGCGGGATCTTCGAGGGCACGGACCGCTGCGAGTTGGGAGGGGAGGCCGATGACCCAGGGTGGCGTGAGGAGTCGGAGTGATTCCAGTTGGTGTGGCCCGGCGCAGAGGTAGGCCACGCGGGCACCGCTGAGGGCGTAGGCCTTTGACATGGATTTACAGACGATGATGTTTTCGCTCCTGGCCGCAAATGATTCGAGAGACTGGGTCGCGGAAACATAATCGACGTAGGTTTCATCAAGCCACACGCGGGTGCCGGGTGGGGCCTTTCTAAGGAGCTGCTTTAAGTGGTGAGCAGAGATGTGCTGGCCGGTCGGGCTGTTCGGATTGACGAGGATAATGAGGTCGTAGTTGTTTGTGATTTCCTTTTCGAGGCGGGCGAGGTCGACTTTGAAAGAGCCCTCCGGCTTAAGTTGGAAAGACGAGACTTGGCAGTCGATGACCTTTTCTAGGATGTGGCGGTATTCCCCATAGGTGGGATCGAGAAGAAGGACCCGGGAGCTCTGATCGAGCCAGTGTGGGAAGGCTCGGAAGATGAGATCCGATGATCCTGCTCCGGGGAGAATGGTGTCGGGCTTGACTTCTCGTGCCTCTGCAATCGCGGCGATGAGCCCTGCGCAGTCGGTCGGAGGAGAGGTCCGCAGAAGCCATGGGAGGTCTTTTTTGAGAGAATCGATTACTCCAGGGGCAGGTGGGAACCAAGCGTCGAGGACATCTGCATTAATGATTTTTTTGTGACGTTCGAGATTCCCAAAACGCTCTCCCACCGAGGCGAAGAATGCTCCTCCGTGGAAGCAGGGTGATGGTTGTGAAAAGGGGAAGGGCAATTGCCAGCGGATTTTCTCAACACTCTTTTTCAAGCGGTTTGCGTAGAAGTCACTTTGCCGGGCGATCTTGGTGATGGGCGCGTGCATGAGCCGATAGGTCACGGCTCCTGATTGCGTTTCGAAAGGTAGAAATTCCATTCCACAGCGCTTGTAGAGCGGCATGAGATCCTGCCTGCCCATTCCGCAAACATGGGTCCCGCCATGGGCTGCGATCCACCGAAAAGCGGCATGCCCGAGGAGAAGAAAGAGGCTGCTTTGACGAGCTGCCTCTATCACGGTGAGGAGGCGGACTTCGTAGAGGCCTTCTGAAAATTGGAAAGGGACTTGGTCGCGATGGAAGTATTTTTCGATTGAGAACCGCTCCGCGCTGGGTGGGGTGATGCTCACGAAACCAATGATAGCCGACCCGTTTTTCACGACGAGGTAGTGATTTTCGAGATCCAGATCGTCGCGGAGGGCAGCCTGGGAAACTTCGGAATGCTGTCCTAGTTCGAGAGCATAGACCTCGTGACGAATGCCATAGATTTGTTCGCGGTCTTGTTCTGTCGCGATCGACAGGGTTTGTGAGAATGGTGGAGGTTTGATTTCCGGATGTTGTGATAAGATGGGCTTTTGCTTGAATCGAAAAAGGGAATGTCATCATTGCGGGAGTCGATTGAGGCCCTGCTTGAGGGATGGTTTGACGGTTTGGAATCGCCCTGATTCACTCGCACCCATACATGGAAAAACAATCTGTTCTCGTCGCCGGAGGAGCTGGATATATCGGCTCACACACTGTCCGGCTTTTGCACGCGGAAGGCTACAAGGTGGTCGTTTTGGACAACCTCGTCTACGGTCATCGTGATGCCATTGTGGATGAGGGAGTTGAGTTAGTTGTCGGAGCGGTGGGGGATAGGGCCCTTTTGACGAAGCTTTTTAAAGAGCACCAATTCGGAGGCGTGATCCACTTCGCGGCCTACGCCTACGTTGGTGAATCGGTCACGGATCCGCTGAAGTATTATCGGAATAATACGGCGGAACCATTGACCTTACTGGAAGTGATGTCGGAATTTGGATGCAAGTCCTTCGTGTTTTCCTCGACTTGCGCCACTTACGGAGAACCGGAGAAGCTGCCGCTAACGGAAGATCATCCGCAAAACCCCGTGAGTCCTTATGGCAAAAGCAAGCTGATGGTAGAGTGGATTTTGGACGACTGCGATACGGCCTGGGAGCTCAAGAGTGCCGCCCTCCGCTACTTTAATGCAAGTGGCTGCGCAAGCGACGGGAAAATCGGGGAAGATCATGACCCGGAGACCCATCTCATCCCTCTCGTTTTACTCGCGGCGAAAGGGGAGATTCCCAAACTTACGGTATTCGGAACCGATTATCCGACGGCAGATGGAACCTGCGTTCGCGACTACATCCATGTTGAAGATTTGGCAACGGCCCACCTTTCTGCACTCAGGCATCTTTTGGACGGGGGAGAGTCCCTCCGCTGCAATCTCGGAACCGGGATAGGGATTTCGGTGAAGGAAATTATCGACATGGCGGAAGAGATCACCGGGAAAAAGGTTCCTGTGACCTACGGTGAGCGTCGCCCTGGTGATCCCGCTCAATTGGTGGCTGATCCTTCGATGGCCAAGGAGGTCCTAAGTTGGGAAGCGTCCCGCAAAGATGCCCGCTCGATGATCGAAACTGCTTGGAAGTGGATGTCGGAGCCCCATGGGGGACACTTTTCGGAGTGAAATCGCGAGATATACAGTGTAACTACAATTTTTTACTTGATTCGGGATCCAATCCGGTCGATCTCTCATGCAGGAAATGATTAAGAAAACTTCGTTAAACCACTTCCAAAGCAAGGGAGTGAGGGCTCTTAGAAAAGGATTTAGCCTCGTGGAACTCCTCTGCGTGATGACAATCATCGCGGTTTTACTCTCTCTGGCCTCGGTCGGAATTAGTAAGATCGGGAAGGGACAAGGCGTCACGGCTGGACTGGCCTTGGGAGAAGGGCTTCTCTCGCAAGCACGTAGCCTTGCGATGAACCAAAACACCCGCGCCCGGGTGATCATTCATAGTGAGCTCAATGATACCGACCCCACCGAGCGTAAGCGTTATCGCCGCTTGATGATGGTTGTTTATAAGAAAGTTGACGAAGAGGGCCGCGAGATGCCGGAGTGGTTTCGCGCTGGTTCACCGACCTTTCTTCCGGACAGTGTCTACTTCAGCCCTGACCTTAGTAAGGCCGATATGCGGGACGGGGGAGTTCTTCCTACTGACTCCCATCAGTTGACCTCACTCGATTCTGATACTCACCAGTGTTACTACTATGAGTTTAATGGTCAGGGGATCTGCACCACTCCCGGAGCTGGATTTATCCTCAAAAGCGGCCCCCGGCCCACCAATCAAGCCAAGCCGGTGATGGGCGGAAGTAGAGATGTGGGTGGCTTTGTCGTTCTTAAGAACGGAAGCACCACCATTATACGCGACATCAAGCGACTCGGCGTAATTGGATCCGAGTAAACTCCATTTCTCAACTCATTGAATTATGAAAATGTACACTTTTAAACGGAAGTCTCAGGCGAAGGGATTCACCCTCGCTGAGTCAGTCATCGCTCTCGGTATTCTCGTCGTCCTGATCACCGGGTTCCTCGCGGTATTTGGACCTGCCGCCCGGACCATCAAAAAGACCCTCTCTACCGACGAGGCGAGCCGATTACAGGCTACTTTGGAGTGGGAAATGAGCAACGTTCGTGATGGAGTGGAGAGGCAAAAATACCAAAACGACCGCTTCCGTAAAGCGATGGAGTGGATTGCTCAATCGGAAGACACAGGTCAGACGGTTCTTATTTACAAGTATCGGGCCCTCCAAGGCGAAGTCCGGCGGGATGGCACTCTTGAGCCTGCCCCACGTGAGTTGGGGATTGCCGGAGAAGACTTTATCATCCGCCCTATGGTTCGTCGCCTGAGCGACCCATTGCTCGAAGCCGATCTGGATGTTGTTGAAGGTCGGGTTTTCTTTGTCAAAATGCGTCAGTTGGTTTTTGAAGGAAACGGTCTGCGGGTGACTGATGAGCCTGGCAAGATTGTTGATCCTAATAACCCAGGGCAAGACTTCTCAAGGACTCCGGAAGCTTTTCCTGAGGCGGTGATCGTCTTCGAGGCGGAGTATTATAATCTCCCGACTTCCAGTTACAATTACCTCAGCAATTCTTTCGATCCCGAGAATTTCACTCGTCCGATCTTCGCACGTAACCTTGCGGTCAGCCGCTAACACCTGTCACTTATGAAAAAAACTTCCAAACAGAGCTTTCTCCGGCGCGGATTCACCTTGGCTGAGCTCTTGGTCGCCATGACGATCACCATCGTTCTGGTGTCCCTCACCCTCGTGATCACTGGTTCTGCAATTGATGCCTGGAAAGGGGCCCGCACCGAAATTAGGGCTGCGGGACAAGCCAAGATCATGCTCAATGCCTTGGGCCGCGATTTGGAATCCGTCGTCATCCGACAAGGGAACAACGATAGCCAATGGCTTATCGCATCCTCTAAGGTCACCGATGTCGGGCCTGAAAGTGAATCTAGTCCCAATGCCGGTCGCCTCACTTTTTTTACGGCGGCCTCCGACCGATACGATGGGAACGCCGGAAGTCGTGAAAAGATCGGTGGAGACGCTGCCAATCGTGACGCCGACAAAGGGGGAGACGTCTCAGCAGTCTCCTATCAATTGGACTTCGCCGACCCGGTTTGGGGCGATCAAAGCGAGAATTTTTCGACCTTCGTTCTCTATCGGAAGCTCCTGAATCCCGATCTAACCTACGCTGGCGTCACGAGCTCGAAGGACCTGGAAAAAAGCTTCGACGAGAGAGGGGGGCAAAACGACCTCGATGATCTGATGTGTGAAAACGTTTACGAGTTCACCATTACCTTTATTGTGGCCTATCGTGACACCAATGGAGATGATAAAACAACGAGCATCCCTGTGATGTCGACCACCAATGGTGGCCTAAATGTTGTAAAATCTTTTGCAATCAACGGGACCGGGCTCGCTCCTAACGAGAACTCAAAATCAGAATTTGCAGGAGGGCGGGTCACCGCAGTCGAGCTTGCGATCACGGTGCTCTCGGATGACGGCGTTGCCATCTTGAAGAAGAGCCCGTTTAAGAGCACTCAAGACAAGGCTATCTTCCTTGAAGAGAAGGGTTATCGATACACCCGATCGGTCTCGATCCCTCAGGGCTAAGAAAGCCTTTATTTTTTTTAAAGTATTACTTGATTAAGGTGGGGTTGGAGATTACTCCCTCGGCCGTCAGAGAGACAGTGCTTAGCTCGGGTGGCGGAATTGGTAGACGCGCCAGACTAAGGATCTGGTGTCCATTGCGGACGTGGGGGTTCGACTCCCCCCTCGAGCACCATCTCCCTGACAAAATTCTGACAAAGGCCCCATCCGGGGCCTTTTCAGTCTCATGTTCTCAAAAAAACGAAGGTCGATTAGCTCAGTGGTAGAGCGCTTGCTTCACACGCAAGATGTCACAAGTTCAAATCTTGTATCGACCACCACCTTCACACTCAATGAGTTAGGGAGATTCTCAGATCCTGAAAATAGCCTTCACTTTTTTTGTTTTGGCCACTTTAGGGACACTTATGAGCCGCCGCCGCCTTCGGATAGCTCCCAAAATGCAGGGCCGCTAAGAAATTGATCTCTCGGGTCAAGTGAGAATCTCGGCAATTGATCCACCGTTGTCGGCGGCAACGTCGGTGACCTTGAAGAGCAACCCGTCCTAATCGTAAACCGTGATCATCTCCCTTTGGCCTTGGCGTCCCATCGCGCATGACTGGCGGCCTTTCGTGCTGAATTGAAGAGGGCTTCCCATTTGTTCCCGCAGGGGCCTGAAAGGCACAATGAGCGGTTCCACGGCTGAAACACGATCTCGTATTGATTCACCGTCCCCCCCTCTGGTTCTCAAGACTGATTCCAAACCTTCCTGACTG